>NZ_JBIKRX010000079.1:0-12518 GCF_044348915.1 Flavobacterium sp.
AAGTGAACGCAGAAGGATTCGAACCTTCGACCGCCTGCTTAGAAGGCAGGTGCTCTATCCAGCTGAGCTATGCGTCCATTGATGATTAAATCAACTCCTAAAGGAAAAATTTAACAATCAGTCGGGGTGGCAGGATTCGAACCTGCGGCCTCCTGCTCCCAAAGCAGGCGCGATAACCGAGCTACGCTACACCCCGAGTGCAAAAAAAGCGGAGAGTAAGGGATTCGAACCCTTGGTACAGTTTCCCATACGCATGTTTAGCAAACATGTCCTTTCGGCCACTCAGGCAACTCTCCAATATAAGAACTTATATTCCTTTTAAGCGGTTGCAAATGTAACTTTCTATTCTATATTTCACAAGTAATTGCCCCATTTTTTTAAATGTTTTTTTAATGTTAAATTAAAATCATTAACAATCAAATGTATAGCTTAATAAAATAGCATTTTCTAGTTAGTTAATAACAACCGCAAAGTACAATCAAAATAAATTATTATTCAAAAATAATTATCAAATGTGTAATATTATCAAAATTGTAATTTGGTATTTACACAAAATGATTAAATTCGCAACTTCAACAATGAATTCAACCCATTATGATCAAAAAAGTTGTAATAGTTTCAGCAGTCAGAACTCCAATTGGAAGCTTCATGGGAGGATTATCCTCTGTTTCTGCCCCTAAATTAGGCGCCATCGCTATAAAAGGCGCACTAGACAGCATACAATTGGATGGAAATTTAGTCGATGAAGTTTTTATGGGTCAGGTAATTCAAGCTGGATCAGGTCAAGCTCCTGCTAGACAAGCGGCCATTTTTGCTGGTTTACCTCATACTGTCGCTTGTACGACTGTAAATAAAGTATGTGCCTCTGGAATGAAATCGGTGATGATGGGAGCTCAAGCCATACAATGTGGTGATGCCGAAATTGTAGTTGCTGGAGGAATGGAAAACATGAGTTTGATTCCACATTATATGCATTTGAGAAATGGCAATAAATTTGGCCCCGCCACAATGGTTGACGGAATGCAGAAAGATGGACTGACTGACGCTTACGACAACAATGCTATGGGTGTTTGTGCTGACTTATGTGCAACTGAGTATAATATTAGTCGTGAAGAGCAAGATGCGTTCGCAATTCAGTCCTATACACGTTCTGCAAAAGCGTGGGAAGAAGGAAAATTTGATGCTGAAATAGTAGCTGTTGCCGTACCTCAAAGGAGAGGTGAACCAGTTATTGTTTCAAAAGACGAAGAATATACAAATGTCAATCTTGATAAAATCCCATCATTGAATGCAGTGTTTACAAAGGATGGAACTGTAACAGCAGCCAATGCATCTACAATCAACGATGGTGCGGCAGCAATGATTTTGATGAGTGAAGAAAAGGCAATTTCATTAGGACTAAAACCCTTAGCGTATATAAAAAGTTATGCCGATGCTGCTCAAGAACCAAAATGGTTTACTACGAGCCCAGCTCTAGCCATTCCGAAAGCTTTGAAAAAAGCAAGTATTTCAATAGAAGATGTAGATTATTTTGAATTTAATGAGGCTTTTGCTGTTGTAGGCCTAGCCAATTCGAAAATACTTGGACTTGATGATTCCAAAGTTAATGTCAATGGAGGTGCGGTTTCATTAGGTCATCCGTTGGGTTGTTCAGGTGCTCGAATTATTGTTACCTTATTAAATGTTTTAGAACAAAATAATGGTAAAATTGGTGCGGCCGCAATTTGCAATGGTGGCGGAGGCGCGTCGGCAATTGTAATCGAAAAGTATTAAATTAATACTAGCATAAATCATAGCCCTGATGGAAGTGTAAATCCGTTTTTACTTTTTCTCTAAAAATAAAAAGATTGCAATGAACAGCAGGACACGAGCGAAGCGAACTGATGCAATAAAAAGCTCCAAAAAAACAAAAACAGTAAAACCTAAAATAGTTTAAATGTTCGGAATTTGTAATCTTGCCATAATCCCCCTTCGATTTGACCATAGCGATAGAAGCGAAATTGTTTCTCAAGTTTTATTTGGCGAACATTTTGAAATCATAGAACAATACAATCAATGGTCTAAAATAAAATTACAGTTCGATGATTATGAGGGTTGGGTAGATTCGAAACAATACCAACTTATTTCAGAATCGGAATTTCACCAATTATCGCAAGATGTGATTGTTTTGAATGCGGATTTATTGGAATATATTACAGGTCCAAATAATTTATTGCTTCCCATTCCGCTAGGTTCGTCTTTGTCTTTTTTGTCTCATGCTGACATTAATAATGCCAACTTTAATTTTGAAGGAACAAGAATCAGCGGGATTAAATCGAAAGTATCTATTATCAACACGGCTTTTATGTACCTCAACGCTCCTTATCTTTGGGGAGGAAAAACGCCTTTTGGAATAGATTGTTCGGGTTTTACTCAAATGGTCTACAAACTAAACGGTTATAAGTTATTGCGTGACGCTTCGCAACAAGCCCTACAAGGGGAAGCTTTGAGTTTTATTGAAGAAAGCGAACCTGGAGATTTGGCTTTCTTCGATAATGAAGAAGGCACTATTATTCACGTAGGTATCATTATGGAAGATAATTACATCATTCACGCCAGTGGAAAAATAAGAATCGACCGCTTAGATCATCTTGGTATTTTCAATGCCGAAGTGAACAAACACACCCACAAACTTAGAGTAATCAAAAAAATTATATAAAAAAATCCGTCTCAATAGCAATATTAAGACGGATTTCAATTTTTTATACTAGACTTTATTTCGCTTCTAGTACTTTTACTTTTGCTTTCAACTCTTTGTATTCAGCAGTCATTTCTAATGCACTATACACGTTCATAAGTGTTTTAGCAACATCAATATTAGTCGGTTCTAACTCCACTGCTTTTTGAAGATACGGAATAGTACTTCTGAACAAATCTTCTCTTTGAGTTTTCAAGACTTCATATCTTTTCATATCCTTGGTAGATGTTCCCAATTTGTTCATTTCGTCAATAATTGGTTTTTCGTTTTCCAACTTCAAAGCAGCTAAGTTAATATAGGCGTTAGTATATTTAGGGTTAATTTCTATTACTTTTTTGTAATATTTCTCCGCATCAGCAGGGTTTTTCGCGTTGGCACTAAGCACACCTAAATTAAACAATAAATCTGCATCGTTTGGATTTTTTTCTAAAGCTTCAGCTACCAATTTTTTGTAAGTATCATAATCTTTTGTTTCCAAATACAAGTTAGCTTCAGTAAGAAGCAAAGTGCTGTCTTCTGGATTTGCTTTTCTTGCATCAGCAATAGCTTTTTTAGCTTCTTCTATTTTTCCTTGATCCACTAAAATCAAGGCGATATTTTTATAGATTTCACCTCTTTTCGAAGGTATCTTTTCAGCTTTTGGTTTTTCGTGAGTTCCCAATTTTACAGCTACATCTCTTTCTTTTGCAGTATTAAATACATCTTCTTCACTAGTCAATTTATTTACTGCCAAATAAGTTGTTCCTTTTCCAGAAAAGTTTAATGCTTTCAATTCAGAATAACATTGTAAAGCTGTTGTATAATCCTTAGCGTTTACATAGGTAGAAGCAGCATAGTACAAATTGATTGTATCTTTTTTGTCTAACAAATATACATCATACAATTTCTTTGCTCCTTCAAGGTCTCTATTGGCTTTTGTATCGTCTACAGCACTGTTCAACAAGTTTCGTTTGATGGTTACAATAGATGCAGCAGCTTGTGCAGTATATTTATCTTTTCCAGATGCTTTTTCTGTAGCTAGTAAATCCTGGAATGATTTAGCAGCTGTCAATAAATTTTTGGACTCATCCACTTTTTTATTAGCTAATTCCAAATGAGCATTTCCGTTTACAAAATAGAAGTGTGCTTTTTCAGAAGCATCTACATTTGCCAATAATGATTCAACTCCGTTTAAAGCCGAAACTGCCGCTGCAGGATTTCCGCCTTTTAATGCTTTTTCAGCGGCTTTGATTTGATCTTTTTGAGCAAAAGCAATTACTGAAATCAATAATGCTGACGCTAGAATTACATATTTACCTTTCATGATTTTTGTTTTAAATTTATGCAAAATTACTAAGAAAAACATTTACTATTTATGATAAAAATCATATCTAATAAATGTTTTAGGTTGTTTGTTTTTTTAATTATCTGTTTCGTCCTCGTCCTCTGCATCATCCTCTTCGTCTTCAACGATTTCATCGTCTGCATCATCATCATCGTCATCTGCAACTCCATCATCTTCGAGCACTTCAAGAACCGGTTTCACACGTTCGATTCCTTCAGCTTCGATAACGTTTCCGTCTTCATCAACAATTACTTCGGCAACATCATCTTTCATTACTTTAGTTACCGCAGCGATTGAATCAGACCCTTTAAGATTGATTAATTTAACCCCTTGAGTAGCACGTCCCATAACCCTTAAGTCTTCGACAGCCATTCTAATGGTTAATCCAGATTTATTAATAATCATCAAATCATCAGCGTCCGTTACGGCACTAATTGAAATTAGTTTTCCTGTTTTTTCAGTGATGTTCAAAGTTTTAACCCCTTTTCCACCCCGATTGGTAATTCTGTACACGTCTTCACCGTCTTCGTCAACCAATTTGGTGCGTTTACCATAACCGTTTTCAGTTACCACTAAAATCTGTGAATCGTTGATATCGTCTTTATCCACAGTCACCATACCAATAACTTCGTCTGTTTCATCTTTTAATGAAATTCCACGAACTCCGGAGGCAGTTCTGCCCATAGGACGAGTTTTGGTTTCTTCGAAACGCACTAATTTACCTGATTTTACAGCCAAAATAATCTGACTTTCTCCATTGGTTAATTTTGCTTCTAATAATTCGTCGCCTTCCTTGATAGTAATAGCTGCAACACCATTGACTCTCGGACGAGAATATTTCTCCAAAGATGTTTTCTTAACTTGACCTTGTTTGGTTACCATAACCAAGTTGTGACTCTTGATGTAGTCTTGATCTTTTAGGTCTTGGGTACAGATAAATGCTTTTACTTTATCATCACTCTCGATGTTTACCAAGTTTTGAATAGCTCTACCTTTCGCAGTTTTGCTTCCTTCAGGGATTTCATAAACACGCATCCAGAAACATTTTCCCTTTTGGGTAAAGAACATCATATATTGGTGATTGGTTGCTACGAACATATTCTCAAGGAAATCCTGATCTCTTGTTCCAGCACTTTTTTGTCCAACTCCACCTCTATTTTGAGTTTTGTACTCTGACAAATTAGTACGTTTGATATAGCCTGCGTGAGATATTGTAATTACTACATTTTCATCAGCAATTAAATCTTCGATACTTACATCACCACCTGAATATTCAATCATAGAACGACGAGCATCTCCGTACTTATCACGAATCTCGATTAACTCTTCTTTGATTAAGGCAGTTCTCAAATTCACATCTTCTAACAAAGCTTTCAAATGTTCGATTAACTTCATCAATTCCTCGTATTCCGCTCTTAACTTGTCTTGTTCAAGACCTGTTAATTGACGCAAACGCATTTCGACAATGGCGCGAGCTTGAATGTCGGATAATTGGAATCTTTCGATTAATTTCTCTCTAGCCTCATCGGTATTTTTCGAACTTCTGATCAAAGCAATAACTTCATCAATATTGTCAGAAGCAATAATCAATCCTTCTAATATATGGGCTCTTTCTTCGGCTTTACGCAATTCGAAACGGGTTCTGCGAATGACCACATCGTGACGGTGCTCTACAAAATAATGAATCATATCTTTCAGATTCAACATTTGCGGACGTCCATTTACCAAGGCAATATTATTTACACTAAACGAAGATTGCAATTGCGTGTATTTATAAAGCGTATTCAACACCACATTTGGCGTCGCATCACGTTTCAAGATGTACACGATACGCATTCCGTTTCTATCCGATTCGTCTCGAATATTAGCAATACCATCTATTTTTTTCTCATTGACCAAATCAGCAGTACGCTTGATCATATCGGCTTTATTGACTTGGTATGGAATTTCAGTTACGATGATACATTCTCTGCCATCTACTTCTTCAAAACCCACTTTAGCACGCATTACAATACGTCCTCTACCCGTTTTGAAGGCTTCACGAACTCCTTCGTAACCATAAATTGTACCTCCAGTTGGGAAATCTGGCGCCTTGATATGCGTGATCAACTCGTCTATTTCGATCTCATTATTATCTATAAAAGCCAATGTTCCGTTGATCACCTCAGTAAGATTATGTGGCGGCATATTGGTTGCCATACCTACCGCAATTCCTGTTGCACCATTGATCAACAATGTTGGAACTCTTGTTGGCATTACTTTTGGCTCATACAAAGTATCGTCAAAGTTCAATTGAAAGTCAACTGTTTCTTTTTCGATATCAGCCATTATTTCTTCCGAAATTTTGCGCATTCTAGCTTCGGTATAACGCATTGCAGCTGGACTATCACCATCGACAGACCCAAAGTTACCTTGACCATCGACTAATAAATAGCGTAAACTCCATTCTTGAGCCATACGAACCATCGCATCGTAAACCGAAGTATCTCCGTGTGGGTGATACTTACCTAAAACTTCACCGACAATTCTGGCAGATTTTTTATGGGCAGATTTTGACGTTACTCCTAAATCATACATTCCGTAAAGTACTCTTCGATGTACTGGTTTCAAGCCATCTCTAACATCAGGAAGTGCTCTTGACACAATTACTGACATCGAATAATCGATGTAAGCTGATTTCATTTCATCTTCAATGTTAATAGGAATTAACTTTTCTCCTTCAGACATAAGTTGTAATATTTAATAAATTTATTTTAATTTCAAAACGTGCTAATATACGGCATTCCGATGTTTTCACGCAAACTTTTCGATACTTATTTCAATGATTTATTAACAAAATGTTCTTGTTTTTTGGTTAATAAATTATATAAGTTTTAACGTTTTTCTGTTCTTTTTTTTGTCAATTAGCAAACAGAACCTAGAACTAGGTATAATTTTTGTTTTACAAACAACAATTCACTAATTTTACAATAGAAATACGAGATAATATGGATGATAATTTTTCGCCAAGAGTAAAAGATGTTATTACTTATAGCAAAGAAGAAGCCTTGCGTTTGGGTCACGATTTCATTGGCACTGAACATCTTATGCTCGGAATATTGAGGGACGGCAACGGCAAAGCAATTAATATATTGAACAATCTATCAATTGATTTAAATCTTTTGCGTAGAAAAGTGGAGGTTCTAAGTCCAGCAAGCCCAACAATGGATGCTAACAACGAAAAAAAGAACCTTCATCTGACCCGACAAGCAGAGCGTGCTTTGAAAACTACTTTTTTAGAAGCAAAAGTATTTCACAGTACCTCAATTAGCACAGCCCATTTACTATTGTGCATTCTAAGAAACGAAAACGACCCCACAACAAAGCTATTGAATAAACTCAGCATTGATTATGATATAGCCAAAGAACAATATATAAACATGACACCATCCGAAGAAAATTTTATCGAAAACTTACCCCGCAATGACGCCTACAACGATGATTCAGGACAAGATGACAGTCTAAAAGAAGGGAATTTTAACAATCCGGCCAATAAATCAAACAAAAAATCTAAAACCCCCGTTCTAGACAATTTTGGTAGAGATTTAACTGAAATGGCCGAAGAAGGAAAATTAGACCCTGTTGTAGGTCGCGAAAAAGAAATTGAACGTGTATCTCAAATTTTAAGCCGACGCAAAAAGAACAATCCGCTATTAATTGGAGAACCTGGTGTTGGGAAATCAGCCATTGCCGAAGGTTTGGCTTTGCGCATCATTCAAAAGAAAGTTTCTAGAATACTGTTCAACAAAAGAGTCGTAACCCTTGATTTGGCTAGTCTTGTTGCTGGTACAAAATACCGCGGACAGTTTGAAGAACGTATGAAAGCCGTGATGAATGAATTGGAAAAAAATGATGACATTATCCTTTTCATTGACGAAATTCACACCATTGTTGGTGCTGGTGGAGCAACAGGTTCGCTTGACGCTTCCAATATGTTTAAACCAGCATTAGCAAGAGGTGATATACAATGTATTGGCGCCACAACCCTAGACGAATACCGTCAGTATATCGAAAAAGATGGAGCGCTCGAAAGACGTTTCCAAAAAGTAATCATTGAACCGACTTCTGTCGAGGAGACGATTACCATCTTGAACAACATCAAAGATAAATATGAAGATCATCACAATGTAACTTATAGCCCTGAAGCTATAGAAGCTTGTGTCAAATTGACCAATAGATACATGTCTGAGCGTTTCTTGCCGGACAAAGCCATCGATGCTCTGGACGAAGCGGGATCGAGAGTTCATATCACCAATATCGAAGTTCCAGTACAAATTTTGGAATTAGAAAAACTCTTGGAAGATGTACGCGAATTGAAAAATGCGGTGGTCAAAAAACAAAAATACGAGGAAGCTGCCAAACTTCGCGACGATGAAAAGCGTCTCGAAAAAGATTTGGCTATCGCCCAAGAACAATGGGAAGAAGAATCGAAAAGCAATCGTATCGAGGTTACCGAAGACAATGTGGCCGATGTCGTTTCGATGATGACTGGAATTCCTGTTAATAGAATTGCACAAACCGAAAGCAATAAACTTGCTATTCTACCGCAATTGATCGAGAATAAAGTCATTGGTCAAAAAGAAGCAGTTGTTAAAATTGCTCGTGCCATTCAAAGAAATCGTGCTGGATTGAAAGACCCGAACCGACCAATTGGTTCGTTCATTTTCTTAGGACAAACTGGAGTTGGAAAAACACAATTGGCCAAAGTTTTGGCAAGAGAGTTATTCGATTCAGAAGAAGCCTTAATCCGAATTGATATGAGCGAATATATGGAAAAATTCGCTATTTCGAGATTGATTGGAGCACCTCCGGGATATGTAGGTTATGAAGAAGGCGGACAACTCACCGAGAAAGTGCGCCGCAAACCCTATTGCGTAGTTCTTCTAGACGAAATCGAAAAAGCGCATCCTGATGTTTTCAATATGATGCTTCAAGTACTGGACGACGGTTATTTAACTGATAGTTTGGGACGTAAAATCGATTTCAAAAACACGATTATCATTATGACTTCGAACGTGGGAGCACGCCAATTGAAGGATTTTGGACAAGGTGTAGGTTTTGGCACAGCTGCCAAAGTAGCTCAAGCCGATGACAATTCGAAAAGCATTATCGAAAATGCTTTGAAAAAAACCTTTGCGCCGGAATTCCTCAATAGAATTGATGATGTAATCGTATTCAATGCTTTAGAAAAAGAAGACATCAATTTGATTATCGAAATCGAATTAGAAAAATTATACGCTCGCATCAAAGATTTAGGATATGTACTAAACCTTTCTGATAGAGCCAAAGCCTTCATCGCAGACAAAGGATTCGACAGACAATTTGGCGCAAGACCGCTGAAAAGAGCCATTCAAAAGTATGTCGAAGATGCTCTGGCGGAGGAAATCATTACTTCTAAAGTAGGTGCTGGTGATGAAATTTTTATGGATTTAGAAGACGAGACTTCGCAAGAATTGACCGTTAAAATTCAAAAAACAGAAGAGCCAACAAGCTAATTTAGTTTTAAAGCTAATTATCAGCCACGAAATACATTAATTTCACTAATTAATTTGTGAACTATATGTAATTCGTGGCTTTTTATATTACAAAGTTGAAAGCTTTTTTTTACTTTTTTCTCAAACCTACCACGACCTCAATGAGCTGTCTTCTAAAATCATTGCAGCCCTATTTACATTGATTTAACCCCAATTTAACATCCAAACTACTTATTTCAATCTATCTTTACGATTGATTAAGTTCCTCACAAAACTCATTTATGTTACAAAGCAAAATAATTTTAGGCAGCGAAGAATGGTGTACTTTACCTGAATTAGGTATTCCCTCTATTAAAGCCAGAGTCGATTCCGGTGCGAAAACATCGGCTTTACATGCTATCAATATCGCACCTTTCAAAAAAGAAGGTCAAAACTGGGTCAAATTTGACATCAATCCCATACAGAACAATGTCAAAACCATTATTCATTGCGAGGCACCTTTGGTCGATAAAAGAGTCGTAAAAAGTTCTAGTGGTTTTAGAGAACAACGCTATGTGATTCAAACCACACTAGACATTGGCGATTCGAAATGGGTGATCGAAATGACCTTGACCAATCGCGATTCTATGGGTTTCCGAATGTTATTGGGTCGCGAAGCGATGAGCGGAAGAGTTTTGGTCGATCCAGAGCAACAATACCTATTGGGACAACCATCGATTGACAATCTAAAAGAAGTTTATAAAAATGCCAATAAAATAAGTTCGGGTTTGCGCATCGGATTACTGGCAAGCAACCCCGAATTATACAGCAACAAACGAATAATGGAAGCGGGTGAAATGCGCGGTCACGAAATGCACTTTTTGAACATCAAAGAATGCTATATGAAACTGGATGCTAAAAAACCTGAAATTCATTATCGCGGAGGAATCATACTTAATCAATTTGATGCCATAATTCCTAGAATTCGTCCTAGTATTACTTTTTATGGCTGCGCTCTAACCCGTCAATTTGAGGCATTAAATGTTTTTTGTTTGAATTCTTCGACTGCGATTACCCAATCGCGAGATAAATTATTCTCTTTACAGCTACTTTTGCAAAGCGGAATTGATATTCCTACCACTGGTTTTGCCAATTCTCCTTTAGACACCAATGATTTGATAACTATGGTTGGCGGACCACCATTGATCGTAAAATTACTCGAAGGAACTCAAGGCAAGGGAGTCGTTTTGGCTGAAACCAAAAAAGCCGCCGAAAGTGTTATCAATGCTTTCAAAAGCTTGAATGCTAATATTTTGGTACAAGAATTCATTAAAGAAGCCAACGGAAAAGATTTGCGTTTGTTTGTAGTCGATGGCAAGGTGGTTGCTACTATTCAAAGAGAAGCGATGCCAGGAGAATTTAGAGCCAATATTCATTTGGGGGGCACAGCTTCGGTGATAAAACCAACGCCAGATGAGAAAAAAATAGCCATACGAGCTGCCAAAGCAATGGATTTGAAAGTGGCAGGAGTAGATATTATTCGCTCTTCGAAAGGGCCTTTATTACTCGAAGTTAACTCCTCGCCGGGCCTTGAAGGTATCGAAGGCGCTACCAATAAAGATATTGCAGGTGAAATGATTTTGGCTATTGAAAAGAATTTTAAATTGAGGTAATCTGTTGTTCTGGTTGGTGACTCCTATTGCTTTGGCTTGATATTTACTAAAAACAATTAAGTTAACTTTATGCGTCAGTTCGATCTAACACTTTTAGTTATGTTGTATCCAAAATGCTTCCTAAAAACTTCTCGATACAATTTTTATCGTAAAGCTGGCGCATTACTATAAAAATCACTCGAAGAGACGTGTGGGTAAAGAATAACGTTAATAGTACGTCAGTTCGAGTGATTTTTAAAGCCAAATAAAAGTTGAATTATTAAAGAAAACTATTGCTTTAAAAATTGTATCGAGAACCCTTACTAAAAACTTCTCGATATAATTTTTATCGTAAAGCTGGCGCATTACTATAAAAATCACTCGAAGAGACGTGTGGGTAAAAAATAACGTTAATAGTACATCAGTTCGAGTGATTTTTAAAGCCAAATAAAAGTTGAATTATTAAAGAAAAGTATTGCTTTAAAAATTGTATCGAGAACCCTTACTAAAAACTTCTCGATATAATTTTTATCGTAAAGCTGGCGCATTACTATAAAAATCACTCGAAGAGACGTGTGGGTAAAGAATAACGTTAATAGTACGTCAGTTCGAGTGATTTTTAAAGCCAAATAAAAGTTGAATTATTAAAGAAAAGTATTGCTTTAAAAATTGTATCGAGAACCCTTACTAAAAACTTCTCGATACAATTTTTATCGTAAAGCTGGTGCATTACTATAAAAATCACTCGAAGAGACGTGTGGGTAAAAAATAACGTTAATAGTACATCAGTTCGAGTGATTTTTAAAGCCAAATAAAAGTTGAATTATTAAAGAAAAGTATTGCTTTAAAAATTGTATCGAGAACCCTTACTAAAAACTTCTCGATACAATTTTTATCGTAAAGCTGGCGCATTACTATAAAAATCACTCGAAGAGACGTGTGGGTAAAGAATAACGTTAATAGTACATCAGTTCGAGTGATTTTTAAAGCCAAATAAAAGTTGAATTATTAAAGAAAACTATTGCTTTAAAATTGTATCGAGAACCCCTACTAAAAACTTCTCGATATAATTTTTATCGTAAAGCTGGCGCATTACTATAAAAATCACTCGAAGAGACGTGTGGGTAAAGAATAACGTTAATAGTACGTCAGTTCGAGTGATTTTTAAAGCCAAATAAAAGTTAAGTTATTAAAGAAAAGTATTGCTTTAAAAATTGTATCGAGAACCCTTACTAAAAACTTCTCGATACAATTTTTATCGTAAAGCTGGCGCATTACTATAAAAATCACTCGAAGAGACGTGTGGGTAAAAA
>NZ_JBIKRX010000146.1:0-3415 GCF_044348915.1 Flavobacterium sp.
GCCCATAAGGGACTTGCACCCTCTAGAAAAATAACACTCCATAATTTTGATTCTTAATCCGAAATTTGTATTTTCGAATTTTCCTTCGACACTACAGAGTGTGTCCTGCGGATGCAGGGCACACACAGCCGATTTGTTCGATGTAACTAAAAGTATGCAACGTATTTCTATTTGGAAAAATTTAATTCAAAATCATATTTCAAATGATACTGGCGAGGATATGTCAATCGATGATAAGCCAGCAAGTTGGGGGAATGCACCATTTTATAGATTGACTACCGGCAACGATCAAGGAGGAAGTAATGGAAACGCAAATTATTTTTCGACTAAAGCCAAAACTGTCAGTTGGTAACTAATATTATAAAATGAAAACAATTTTGCTATTTCTATTGTTTCTAAATTATTGTATTTTTAACCCAAAATCATTCGTATAGATTTACACTTTTAAAATAAAATCAATGACTTTCGACAAAGAAAAAATGCTACATTACTGTAATTCTATTTCAGAAAACACTTTGATGCAGACCCTTAATATAAAATACACTGACGCCGGCCCAGATTTTCTAACGGCTACAATGCCTGTAAATTCATCAGTTCACCAACCAATGGGATTGCTGCACGGGGGCGCTACCGTTGCTTTGGCAGAAAGTGTAGGAAGTGCGGCTTCATTTTTATTTACAAACGGCGAACATACTGAAGTTCGTGGTATAGAAATTTCCGCAAATCATGTTAAAGCCAAACGAAATGGAATAGTGACTGCTACAGCTCGGATTATTCACAAAGGAAGTAGTATTCATCTTTGGGAAATTAGGATAGTCGACGAAAATGACGCGCTAATTTCAATTTGTAAACTCACTACTATGGTTTTACCAAAAAGGAAAAGCAAGGAGTTGTAATGGAAAATATTTTAGATATAGCAAAAACTCATTTCGAGCAAGATTTTCCTTTTGTGCTCTATTGCAAACCCAATTCCGACGAAGTTATTGGCTTTTTTCAAAAAAATGATACTTTATATCCTGGTGATGATTTCACCAATAAAGGTTTTGTTTTTGCCTCTTTCGACGGAAGTAAAGCTTTTTTAATACCCGAAAATGAGTCTGATAGAATCAGTACTATTTTTCAAAATAAGGAAGTAGTTGTCTCGGAATTAGAAACCGATAATTCTGTTGCTTCGAGTAAAAGCAGTTTTGAAGAATTGGTTACTAAAGGTATTCAAGCCATTAATATGAATCAGTTCAAAAAGGTGGTTTTGTCCCGAAAGGAATCTATTGATTTAGCCGATTTTGATAGTATTACTGCCTTCGAAAAGTTGGTTTACTTATACCCAAATACTTTTGTTTACTGTTTTTATCATCCTAAAGTTGGAATTTGGTTGGGAGCAACTCCCGAGCAATTATTGAAAGCAGCTGGTAGTAAATTTGAAACGATTGCATTGGCAGGAACTCAAAAAGATAAGGGTTCAAACGAAGTCCTTTGGCGAAATAAAGAGCAAGAAGAACAACAATTCGTTACCGATTATATTGTTGAAAAAGTGAAGAATATTGCTTCTGAAATAAAAGTATCAAAACCATACAGTATAAAAGCCGGAAGCGTTTGGCATATCAAAACAGATATTTCTGGAGATTTTAAGTCTGAATTTGGTTTAAAGAATATCATTCAATTATTGCATCCGACACCCGCGGTTTGTGGGTTGCCAATGAATGAATCGAAAGCTTTTATATTAAAAAATGAGGATTATGATAGAACTTTTTATACTGGTTTTCTAGGTGAATTGAATATAGGTGAGAAAACAGATTTGTTTGTAAATTTGCGATGTATGGAAATTGAGGTTGCTTCCGCCACGTCGGACAGGTCGAAATTTGCAATGACAAAAGCCTATTTGTTTATGGGATGTGGCATCACAAAAGACAGTATTCCCGAAAAAGAATGGGAGGAAAGCGTTAACAAATCGTTGACGATGAAAAAAATGTTAGATTTCAGATTTTAGTCCCGAAAGTTTTCGGGAGCAGATTTTTAATTGATATTGCCATTGCCATTCAAATTGCCTTTGATTTTAAATATAATTAACCAAAAACAGAAAATGAAACTAGACATATTAGCATTTGGAGCGCATCCTGATGATGTAGAATTAGGTTGCAGCGGAACCCTTGCCAAAGAAATTTCACTGGGTAAGAAAGTTGGAATTATTGATTTAACTCGTGGTGAACTTGGTACACGTGGCTCTGTCGAGATTAGAAATCAAGAAGCTGCTGCGGCTGCAAAAATACTTGGTGTTTCTGTTCGAGAGAATTTAGACATGCGCGATGGTTTCTTTGTTAATGACGAAGCTCATCAATTGAAAATAATACAAATGGTTCGCAAGTACCAGCCAGAAATCGTGATTTGCAATGCCATAGACGACCGTCATATCGATCACAGTAAAGGCAGTCAATTGGTTTCGGACGCTTGCTTTTTATCGGGACTAATGAAAATTGAAACTGAAATTAATGGAAAAATACAAGTGGCTTGGCGACCAAAATTAGTGTATCATTATATGCAATGGAAAAACTTGACACCGGATTTTGTGGTTGATATTACGGGTTTCAATGAGAAGCGAGTGGAAGCCATCTTGGCTTATAGCTCGCAATTTTACAATTCAAATTCTGATGAACCTGAAACGCCTATTGCTTCTAAAAACTTCTTAGAAAGCCTCAATTATCGTCCAAAGGATTTAGGACGATTAATTGGAACGGATTATGCTGAGGGTTTTACGGTCGAAAGATATTTGGCAGTCAATAGTTTAAGTGATTTGATATAATTTTTTGGTATTTTTCTTTGCAAAAACCAACTTTAGTACTATATTTGCACTCGTTAAAAATGGTGGTTGTAGCTCAGCTGGTTAGAGTATTGGTTTGTGGTGCCGAGGGTCGCCGGTTCGAACCCGGTCAGCCACCCAGAATGCAAAAGCTTCGAAGAAATTCGAGGCTTTTTTTGTGGAGTTATACTGTAGAAAATAACCTAAATTCGTAAAGTGCTAATTTATTTTAGTAAATTGCAGAGTGTTAATTCTTTAACAATAGTATTTATGGGAACATTTTTAATTAGCAAAAGAAAAAATGACGAATTTCAGTTTGTATTAAAGGCTGGAAATGGTCAAGTTATCCTTGCAAGTGAAGGTTACAAAACCAAAGCTGCTTGTGAAAACGGAATTGAATCGGTTAGAAAAAATTCACAATTGGTTGATAGATTTGATAAATTGGAATCTAAAAACGGAAAGCCTTATTTTAACCTTAAAGCTTCAAACGGTCAAATAATTGGAAATAGTGAAATGTACGAATCTGCTGCTGCTCGCGATAATGGAATTGAATCAGTATTCAAAAATGCCCCTGAAGCTGAAGTAAAGGAAGAATTGTAATCGAACCTTGTATTTGTAGTA
>NZ_JBIKRX010000080.1:0-12398 GCF_044348915.1 Flavobacterium sp.
ATTTTCACAGAGTAAGTTTCATTCAAATCAGGAGTCAATTCCAATTTTCCGTAACCCATTTTGTTGGTAAAGAAAGTTGTGATGGTTGCACCTTTCGAATCTACCAAAAATCCCTCCATAATTTGTATTCCAATTTCGTTGCAATCTTTGATTTGAATGCCAATAGTATTGTTGATTCCCTTAATAAAAGCGCCACTTTCTGGGTTGAAATTTATGGATGCAGTACTGAAATCGGCTTGATCAGATTTGAATTGGTAGGAATCCTTCTGGTTAATAATTTCTATGGTTTGAACAAAAGATTCGTCTTCCATAAAATTATTCATCCAATTGGTATAGAAATGAAAATGGTATTTTCCAGAAGCTAATTTTTCGTCCAAAGTCACAATATCATCAAAAGTTCCTAGCGTAGTGTACAACAACTTTCGCTGAATCACTTCGCCTTGGGCGTCATAAATGATCAACTGTACATTGGTAGTGTTCAAATTGGGGACACTACTTTGTTTATTGAAAACATATCCTTTAAACGCAATATTTTCGTTAGAGATATAAATTGTTTTGTTGAATTGTACGTGAATATTTTCTCTCTCGAAATGAAAATAATCTTCTAAATTGGTTTTTATTTTTTGTGGAATTTCTGCATTTTGAGAAAAGAGTAGCGTTCTTGTGAGTAGGATTAGAATAATGCTAATTGCTTGTTTCATTTGTGGGGTTTTATTGTACTAGCAAAGTACAAAATTTTTCAAAGTAACTTTGTTTTTTTTTTAAGAAAAACCTTGTGTTTTTTTATAATCATTTTTTGAAAGACAGTATCTGCAATTTCTACATAACCCTCAATACCATAATTCCCGCATCTTTTTTGATGCCTTGCAGGTATTCTGCTAATGGTTTTTCTGAAATGACCACTTTTTTGAGCGAGGATGAAGCGTGAAGCAAATGTATTCGACCGTTTACAAGAATTGCTATTCCTACGTGGTTGCAATCCAAATCTTCAATTGTTGAAGTCATTGCAATAAAATCGCCTTCTTTTATCTTGCTTTCTACAGAGGCTACTTTTGTTTTTTCTATTTGTGATAGCGGCTTTTTATTGATTTTTTTCTCGTTTTGGGCAATCGTTTTTAAGGTTTTTTCATCATTAATCTTGGGATACAATTTCTGATTTTTGCTCATAAAATGAACTTCTTTGCTGGTGATTTCGCCGCCAATTTCAAGGGTTATATCTTTAATATAGTTGTTTTTTTCAGCTTGTCGTACCCATTCTGTAAAATAATGCAGACGCGAAGCATAACCGTCTATTTTGTTATTTCGATAACGTAATTGTGTCAAAATATCTTGAAAATCTTTGTAAGAAGTGGAGTTTTTCTTTTTGGTAAGATACAATGCCAAAACATTTTCATCAAAAGTAAAGCAGTCTAATTCGCTTAAATTGCATACTAATTGTTCGGTCTCATTGATTTCCAAAGTGGAGGCGACATAAGGAATTTCTAGAAAACTTTTGGCAATTTTAATGATACTTTCTGAAGGGGTTGAAGCTAATTCTATCTTATTTTTTTCAAGAAAAATGGCTTCATCTTTGGTTTGAGAAAAGATAGGGAAAGCGAGAAGACCAAATAAAATAGCGGAGAAAACTTGATTTTTCATGGTAGGAATGTATAGGATTTCAAAGCTACAAAAAATGATTATATTTGAGCGAATTCTAGTTCAAAGACTTATGAAAGCTATTGAAAAAATTACAATCGAAAAAACTACAAATCAAGATGATTTTGATTTTTGCGCCTTGATGATGGCAAAATCGGATCCGTGGATTACGCTAGAAATGGATTTCGATTTGTGTGGTCAAGCCTTTAATGGCCAATCAAAAGAAGTTTATCTCATTAGAATAAATACTGTAATTGCTGGATTTGTAATTCTTCAGATGGAAGGAACTTTCAAGGGATATATTCAGACGATTTGTATCAATAAAGACTGTAGAGGAAAAGGACTTGGTAAAAAACTTTTGACTTTTTGCGAAGAGCGTATTTTGAAAATTTCACCCAATATCTTTATTTGTGTTTCCTCCTTCAACACCAGAGCACTTCAGCTTTATACGGGTTTTGGTTTTAAAATCATTGGGAAATTGTCCAATTTTATCAAAGAGGGATTTACAGAGATTTTGCTTTGGAAGACTTTTGGTGCCAAAATCGGCTATCAAAATCCTAAAAAATAATCGAGGATTTACACTCTAAACGCAAAAAACTCCGAAGCTATAAACTCCGGAGTTCTTTAATTTTAAACTTCGTACTTCGTATCTCGTACCTGGTATTTCGTACCTTGTTCTCGTATTTCGTACTTCGTATTTCGTACCTCGTACTTTAGATTACATCATTCCTGGCATACCTCCGCCCATTGGTGGGTGAGATCCGCTTTCTTCTTTGATGTCAACTAAAGCGCATTCGGTAGTCAAGATCATTCCGGCAACTGAAGCAGCATTTTCTAAAGCCACACGAGTTACTTTTTTAGGATCTATGATTCCTGCTTTTAGCATATCTACATACTCGTCCGTTTTGGCATTGTAACCAAAATCTCCAGAACCTTCAGCCACTTTTGCAACAACAACAGATCCTTCCAATCCAGCGTTTTCAACAATGGTTCTCAAAGGAGATTCTACTGCACGAGAAATAATTTTGATTCCAGTTGCTTCATCAGGATTGTCTGCTTTCAAGGCTGCAAGGGCGTTTTTAGCTCTCAATAAGGCAACTCCACCACCGGCAACAATTCCTTCTTCGACAGCAGCACGAGTAGCGTGAAGCGCATCGTCAACTCTGTCTTTTTTCTCTTTCATTTCTACTTCAGAAGCAGCACCAACATAAAGAACAGCAACACCTCCAGCTAATTTAGCTAAGCGTTCTTGCAATTTTTCTCTGTCATAATCAGAAGTTGTCGTTTCCATTTGACCTTTGATTTGGTTGACGCGATTTTTGATCATATCAGCTTCGCCTGCACCGCTTACAATTGTAGTATTGTCTTTGTCGATGGTTACTCTTTTTGCAGTTCCCAACATTTCGATAGTTGTGTTTTCAAGAGTATACCCTCTTTCTTCAGAGATTACAGTTCCGCCAGTCAAGATAGCGATGTCTTCTAACATTGCTTTTCTTCTGTCACCAAAACCTGGAGCTTTAACAGCTGCAATTTTCAACGCACCGCGTAATTTGTTTACCACCAATGTAGATAAAGCTTCTCCGTCAACGTCTTCGGCAATAATCAATAATGGTTTTCCTGATTGCGCTACTGGTTCTAAAACGGGTAACAATTCTTTTAAAGAAGATACTTTTTTGTCATACAAAAGAATATATGGATTCTCTAATTCAGCTTCCATTTTTTCCGCATTGGTCACAAAATAAGGAGACAGATAACCTCTGTCAAACTGCATTCCTTCCACAACATCTACATAGGTGTCAGTTCCTTTGGCTTCTTCCACAGTGATAACCCCTTCTTTTCCCACTTTTGCAAAAGCATTAGCGATCAATTCGCCAATCACTTCGTCGTTGTTAGCAGAAATAGAAGCAATTTGTTTTATTTTTTCAGAATCACTTCCAACTACTTTAGCTTGTTTGGCAAGGTCAGCAACAATGGCTTCAACGGCTTTGTCGATTCCGCGTTTCAAGTCCATCGGGTTTGCTCCGGCAGCTACGTTTTTCAAACCTTCTTTTACGATAGCTTGCGCCAAAACGGTTGCAGTTGTAGTTCCGTCTCCTGCTAAATCATTGGTTTTAGAAGCTACTTCTTTTACCATTTGAGCGCCCATATTTTCTAATGGGTCTTTCAATTCGATTTCTTTTGCAACGGTAACACCATCTTTAGTAACCGTTGGTCCACCAAAAGATTTTCCAATAATTACGTTACGACCTTTTGGTCCAAGAGTTACTTTTACTGCGTTTGCCAATGCATCTACTCCACGTTTTAATCCGTCACGTGCTTCAATATCAAATTTTATATCTTTTGCCATTTTTTTGTCATTGCGAGGAACGAAGCAATCGCATCCTCATTATTAATTTTTTTGTCTTAATACTTAATACTCAAATCTTAATACTTAGATTATCGCAAGAATATCGTCCTCACGCATTATCAAATAATCTTTTCCTTCTAATTTCAATTCAGTGCCGGCATATTTTCCGTAAAGAACAGAATCTCCAATTTTTACTGTCATTTGGTGGTCTTTTGTTCCATTTCCAACAGCAACTACAGTTCCTTTTTGTGGTTTTTCTTTTGCAGTATCGGGAATATAAATCCCTGAGGCAGTTTTTGTTTCAGCAGCTACAGGTTCTATTAGAACACGGTCTGAAAGCGGTTTAATGTTTAAAGCCATAATGATATAATATATTTTGTTAATAATTTGATGATATTCGGATTTCAGAAATTGTGCCAAGGGCAAAATACTGACATTTTTTCTTATAAAAAATGCCAGCTTTGACAGGCTGGCATTTAGTTTATTTTGATGTGCTAATTATTTTTTTGCTGCTGGAGTTGCCGGAGCAGGTGTTATTGGAGCAGGAGTTGCAGCTTTTGGAGCTGGTGCTTCTGTTTTATCAATTATTTTTGAATCAGGAGTTCCTAATGATCCTCCAAAACTTAAGCTTGAAAGTAATATCAGTCCAATTAATATGGCTCCTAATGTCCAAGTGCTTTTGTCTAAAAAGTCGGTAGTTTTTTGTACTCCACCTATTTGAGTTGATCCGCCTAATGAGGATGAAAGTCCGCCTCCTTTAGGGTTTTGAACCATTATTACTACTACAAGTAGGAAACAAACTATTGTTATTAATACTAAAAAAATCGAAAATGTGCTCATTGTTTAATTATTATTTTGTTGTAAAATCTTGATATCCGCGATTCGGTCTGCAAAGAAACTACTTTTTTCTGGATATTTCAAAATTAATATCTCATAAGCTTGAATAGCACGTTGATATTTTTTTTGTTCCAAATAAACTCGCGCTAAAGTTTCTGTCATTAAATAGGAATTATCTGTTTTATTGATGTCAATTTGAAAAGAAGATTCCGAGTTGGGTTTTATGGGTGAAATTTTAGGGCTAGCTTCGATAAATTTATCAATTAGCGCTGCTTTTTTCTTTTTGTCGTCCTCTAATGGGGAAGATGCTTTGTCTTCAGTAGTTTCTTTTTCTCTAACAATCGGCTGCGTTCTGGACAGCTGAAGCCATTCTTGGAAGGAATGTTTCTCGTTTTTAGAAAAGCCCAATGGTTTGCCAATGGCTAGGTTCTCTTCGGCTAGTTTTGTAGCGGAATCCTCTTCAACTGAAGCTGCTTCTTTTATTGTTGTAAGTATGGACTGTTCTAAGGTGTTTATTTTGGGTTCAAGTCGAATTTCAGGGATGATAACTTCATAATCGGTTACACTGATGTCATGTAATTCAAGGATTTTCTTGTCATACAATCCTTTTTGAATAGCAACAAAAGTATCGGATGTAATAAAATCAAATAAAACGGTTCTGTCGGTGGTATGCGAAGCCGTAACTTTCAAAGCGTAATTGTATCGGAAACTATTTTGATTGAAAAGTCCTTTCAATCGCATCGCTCGTGCACTTTGAAAATACGGAAATTCATCCAGCACTCTTCCCAAAGCGTCCGTTTGCTTCTCGTTGATAGCATCAGGTTTGTTAATTAAATAAGTATAATCGGTTACGTTCATTTTTAGTGTTCAGTATTCAGTATTCATTTTTAGTGTTCAGTGTTCGATTGCAAACTGAAAACTGCTATCTGCCAACTGGATTTACCATTTTGCCAAAGATTCGTTGAATATATCTTGTGTGATTCTTTCGAAAATAATTTTTACAGCGCTGTCGAGTGTTGGCCCACTAAGTTGTTGTGCGGCTGGATAATCGTAAAAAAACTCAAAGGTTTTATCGAAATTATCTGCTTCTTTATTCTTGTTAGTAAACTGGACTTTTACTCTAATAGTCAATCTGTTTTGCGCCGCTGTAATATCAGCAGTAGCCATCATCGGAGTAACACGGTAATCAGTAATTTCCCCTTCGTAGGTTAAATCTCCACCGTTTTTAACCAAGTTCAAATTCGTTTGATTTTGGATAAGGTCCTGCAAATTCAATGTGAAAGTCCTGTCGAGACCCGGCTGAACCAGTTCGGCGTTGTTTGGAAAGAAATTCACTTGAAAGGTTTTGGCGTCAATTTTGCCTGTTCCTGTAAAATTATATACGTTACAACTGTTTGTCGTACAGATTAAAATTAGAATTAAAAAAAGATGTGTTTTTCTCATAATATGTTTAATAAATTCCAATTTTGAAATTCCAAATTCTAATCATTTTTAAAATGCCAAACTTTTAAAATGCCAAATTCCAATCATTTAAACAATGATTTAATTCGATTACAAATATACTATTTTGGAATTGGGAATTTATGTTTTAGGATTTCTATTTTTTTGGAATTTGGAATTTTATTTTTGGAATTTCAATTGTTTTTATAGATCAAATTGTTTTATTTTTCGATACAAAGTTCTTTCTGATATTCCCAATTCATCGGCGGCAGCTTTTCGTTTTCCTTTGTTTTTTTCTAATGATTTTTTAATCATTTCGATTTCTCTTTGCTCGAGTTTTAGAATTTCCTCTTCTTCAACGGTTTCAGCAAATTGAAAATCATCATCGTTTTCTTGAAAATTCAAACTCTCTTTTTGTCCTGCATATTCTTGCGAAAAAACTACATTTGATGGTTCCTCTTCGAATGAAATTTCACTTTCAGATTCTTTTGAACCGTATATTTTTTGAATTAAATTGGTGTTGATGTCTTGCACTTTTGCAGAACCATTTTTCATTAATTCCAAAGTTAATTTTTTCAAATCGTGCAAATCACCTTTCATATCAAAAAGTACTTTGTACAGAATATCTCTTTCGGTAGAAAAATCATTTTCGGCTTTGTTTTCCTTGATAACAGAAGGCAAATTACTGGCTTCGGCAGGGAGGTAGGATTGTAGAGTTGCCGCAGAAATGTCGCGATTGGTTTCTAAAACGGAAATTTGTTCGGCAACATTTCGCAGTTGACGAATATTACCACCCCAACGAAATTTTTGCAATAAGTGTACTGCATTATCATCTAATTTGATTGGAGGCATTTTGTATTTATGAGCAAAATCTGCTGCAAATTTTCGGAACAACAAATGGATATCATCTTTTCGATCGCGCAAAGGCGGCAAAGTAATATCTACCGTACTCAAACGATAATACAAATCTTCACGGAATTTTCCTTTTTCGATGGCATCAAATAAATTGACATTGGTCGCAGCTACAATCCGCACATCGGTTTTTTGAACTTGTGAAGATCCTACTTTTAGAAACTCTCCATTTTCGAGAATTCTCAATAATCGAACTTGTGTTGTCAAAGGTAATTCACCAACCTCGTCTAAGAAAATTGTTCCGCCGCTAGCCACTTCAAAATAACCTTCACGAGTAGAAGTTGCGCCTGTAAAAGAGCCTTTCTCGTGACCAAAAAGTTCACTATCTATTGTTCCTTCGGGAATCGCACCGCAGTTTACAGCAATATATTTCCCGTGTTTTCTATGCGAGAGCGAATGAATAATTTTTGGAATACTTTCTTTTCCAACGCCACTTTCACCCACAACCAACACCGAAATATCAGTTGGCGCCACCTGAATGGCTTTTTCTATCGCGCGATTGAGTTTCGGGTCATTCCCGATAATCTCAAATCGTTGTTTTATTGATTGAACTGTTTCCATAATGTTTAGCCACGAATTTCGCTAATTGGCACTAATTTTAATTTCACTTAATTATTTACTTCGTCTGTTCACTGTTGCTCGGGTCACGAATTTTTAAATTACAACTCTTTTATGTTGTAGAGATTTATGAGAAAAGTTTGCCAGAATTCCCAGCCCACTTTTTGTGATAGACATATAATTTAAAGTTTGAGTTATGTTTTCATCAACTAATAATTTTGTAGCTTTTACTTCTAGTACGATTTCATCATATACTATAAAATCTGCATAAAACTTCTTCTTTAATCGATGACCTTTATATTCAATTATAAATTCTTTTTCTCTTTCGTAAGGGATATTATGAGAGTCAAATTCAATTTCAAGAGCTTCTTTGTAAACAGCTTCCAATAGTCCTCCTCCAAGAATTCTGTGAACTTCCATACAAAGACCGATTATTTTATAATATTCTTCCTGCTTGTATAATTCCATAAATTACTATTTTTAAAATTCGTGTAATTCAAAAAAATAAAAAATTTGTGCCAATTCGTGTAATTCGTGGCTAAAAAAAATCAATTCATCTCGCTCAAACCAACCGCTTCCCCAATCAATGTTCCGCTAGTGCAAGAGGTGATTTTTACATTTACAAATTCACCTATTTTGTACCCCTCTTTTGGAAAAACTACCACAATACTTTGTGAATTTCTTCCAGACCAATCTTTTTCTGATCGTTTGGATGCTTTTTCCACTAGAACTTCTACTGTTTTTCCAACAAATTCTTGGGTTCTCATCGCGCTGTGTTCACGCTGTAAATCAACAATTTCTTGCAGTCTTCTCAATTTTGTTGGTTCTGGAACATCGTCTTCCATTTTGCGTTCAGCCAAAGTTCCCGGACGTTCCGAGTAGGCATACATATAACCAAAACTGTATTTCACGTATTCCATTAAACTCAAAGTATCTTGATGATCTTCTTCGGTTTCCGTTGGAAAACCAGCAATCAAGTCTTGGGTTATCGAGCAATCTGGAATAATTGAATTTATTTTGTCAATCAGAGTCATGTATTCTTCGCGAGTGTGCAAACGATTCATTTCTTTGAGAATTCTGTCGCTTCCTGATTGAACTGGCAAATGAATGTGTTTACAAATATTCGAATGTTTCGCAATCACATGCAACACGCTTTCGTGCATATCTTGCGGATTGGAAGTTGAAAAGCGAATGCGCATTTTTGGAAAACCAACCGCCGCCATTTCGAGTAATTGATCAAAATCAACTGCGGTGGCTTTTTGCATTTCTGAAGCGTTGGTGAAATCTTTTTTCAATCCTCCGCCATACCATAAATAACTATCCACATTTTGACCCAAAAGCGTAATTTCTTTAAAACCGTTGTCCCATAAATCCTGAATTTCCTTCATAATACTTTGTGGTTCACGACTACGTTCACGACCTCGGGTAAAAGGCACCACGCAAAACGTACACATATTATCGCAACCACGTGTGATGGAAACAAAAGCCGAAACTCCATTTGAATTCAATCGAACGGGCGAAATATCGCCGTAGGTTTCTTCTTTTGATAAAATCACGTTGATGGCATCGCGACCTTCTTCGACTTCGGCTAAAAGATTGGGTAAATCTTTGTAAGCATCAGGCCCCACGACAAGGTCAACAATTTTTTCTTCTTCGAGAAATTGACTTTTCAAACGTTCTGCCATGCAACCCAAAACACCCACTTTCATCTTAGTGTTGACGCGTTTTACGGCATTGTATTTTTCCAATCGTTTGCGAATCGTTTGTTCAGCTTTGTCCCGAATCGAACAGGTGTTTACCAAAACCAAATCGGCTTCTTCAAGGATTTGAGTGGTGTTATATCCGTTTGACGATAGGATCGAAGCCACGATTTCGCTATCCGAAAAATTCATTGCACAGCCGTAACTTTCTATAAAGAGTTTCTTGGTATTTTCGGGTTTATTTTCTAAAACTAGGCTTTCACCTTGTTTGCTTTCTTCAATAATCTTTTCCATAGTCACTTTCAAAAGTGTATTTTTAATAAGAAGGCAAAGTTACAATTATTTGGCTAAATATGACAAGTTGTCAGCCGAAGAATTAACAGTATTTTAAGTTTAATTAATTAGGCAGGAAAGGTCTCTAAGAAACAAAAAAAAACCTGGCTAAAAAAGCCAGGTTTATAATATCATTTTCTTGGATTCTAACACTTACTTCAAGCTTAGGAAAACAATATTTCACTCTAAACAAAACTAATCAATACTCAATTAACTAAACTTTTTTACTATCATTTTTATTCAGCCGAATTTAATTTTTTCAGGCTACTATATACTGCTAGCTCAACATCGGCATGATTTTTAGAATTGCATTTTTCTAATAAATCATTCATTATAGTTGGATTTACAGCTTGCTTTTTTTCTATTTTTAAAAGCAGTTGTTCCGACAAATCGCTTAAACTTTTAGATAAAGGCAAAAGCGGTTGAATAAGCGGCGCATTGGCACTTAATGCCATCAGTTTGGAATGGATATTGATCCATTTTTTTAAATAATCAGTAACCGCAATCTGGTTTTCGGTGCTTTTGTTTTTCAAATAATTGCTTACGACTTCATTAAAACCTAAGGCATCAACGGCATCGGGTGTACAAGCATCTGCAAATAAGGTAAAAGGGGAGTAGGTCTTATATTCAGTACCTCCAGCATTTCGTGAATACACTTTTAGCGGTTCGCAAATTTTTGAAAAATCCTCCAGAGCATCAGTTTTTTGATTGTTACTGATGTTGCGCAAAAGCACTCCTTTATTTCTAATATGAGTTATTCCTAGCGCTTCTAATTGAAAAGAAATAGCTTTCATTCTTTTGCGCAAACTGCTCATGTCAGTCACACTTTCATTAGACCATAATCTTTCGGCTATTGCTGAAGTTCTTGGCCAAATGCGTGAATCGATAGTCGTTGGGGTGACAAGTTCGCTCCACATTGTGGCTTCTCCGCCCAATATTCTTGCTTTTTCTTCAGCAGTCAATGTGATGTTTTTTGGCATTGGGTCAGTTGTATAATGATTTTCGACACCCAGCATCAGATCGATATAATAGCCATTCGACAACACCGTTTTGTAACCATTCTTGACTGCATTGGTCAAGGATTGTCCTGCTGGAACACCTTCGTTTATTCCTTTCCAAGAATGAATTATGGCGTCTTTCGAAAGGTCCTTGGTCATTATTTCTTCCCAACCCATTAAGGTTTTGTTGTGTTTTTTCAACATCGGAATCAATTGCATTGTAAAATAGGTTTGCAATTCGTGATTGTTGGCAAAACCATTTTTCTTTTTGAAATCCTGGATTTTTGAGTTGGAATCCCAATCTTTTCCTTCGTTTTCGTCTCCACCAATGTGGAAATAGTTTCCTGAAAACAAGGGGCAAACTTCATCGAAAATCTCGCCCAACACTTGATAGGTTTTTGGGTTTGATGGGTCTAATGTTGGTGTAAAAATCCCCGAATTTCTTTCGACAGCATAAGTTTTCTGATCAAAAATTATTCTACTTCCCACCTCTGGATAAACCGAAAGTATAGCCGAAGCGTGTCCGGGTACATCTATTTCCGGAACCACAAGAATACCTCTTTCATCAGCATATTTTACAATGTTTTTGATTTCTTCTTGAGTATAATAATTTCCGTCTGAAGCGAGTTGCGTCAGTTTAGGGTGATTTTTTAGTTCGATTCTCCAACCTTGGTCATCGGTTAAATCCAATGAAAAACGTTCATTTTCATCGCCGCCATGGCATCTAAATTTCTTTTGATAACATCTACAGGTTGAAAGTGGCGGGCCACATCGATCATCAATCCGCGCCAAGTAAATCGTGGAAAATCTGAAATTGAAGCCGCTGGGAAATAGTAAGAAGTACTATTGTTTTGTAGCAACTGTAGTAAAGTTTCCAAGGCGTGCATTGCGCCTAAATCAGAACTAGCGTTGATGTTTATTTTATCAGATTTAATTTCTAATTGATAGCTTTCATCCTCGTTTATTCCAATCTTTCCGTTTTGGACACAATTAATTTGCAATTGCGCTGTTGGAACTTCATTGGTTTTCGTTACAAAACCTTGTTCGAAAAATAGCCCGGTTCTCCCGTCTAATCTTCGCAAAAATTGTGTAGTTCTCGCGAAAATTCGAGGATTTGGATTGCCTATAATGTTTACTTTAAAGTTTTTGGTTAAAGCAAAATTACCTTCTGATAAATTGATTTTTTGAGGCCAAGGCATTAGGTGTAATGCTTCAGTTTTAATCTGAGCGTTGACTAAAATGCTTGACAGTAATAAGATGAAAATGTATTTCATTTTGTGTCGTTTTTTAATAATCAAAACGTTTGAAAGCTTCGATGGCTTCATATTCGGCTAGGCCTAATTCGTCATACAATTTTGCGGTGTGTTTGTTTCGGTCTTCTGCGCGTACCCAAAATTCTCTAGAATCGTTGCCTTGAAACATCACTCGGTCTTTTTGCGATTGGTGGTACAAAATAGCGTGTCTTTTGATGGTTACCTCATCAGGGCTCAATGGAACCGCCATATCGATTTCGTGTAAATCCCATTCGTGCCAAGCTCCTCGGTACAACCACAACCAACAATCACGCATATAAGGTTTTGATTTTAGCCTTTTCAAAGCGGCAAAAATAGCGTTCAAACATACTTCGTGGGTTCCGTG
>NZ_JBIKRX010000081.1:0-12248 GCF_044348915.1 Flavobacterium sp.
TTTACAGTCTCACAGAGAACTATAAACAATTATTCCGTAATCCACTTTAAGGAAACCGCCGTAAACGCAAGTACATACGGTGGTGTGAGAGGACGACAAAGTTAAATACATTACTTAACTTTGTCTCGTACTTTAATTTATAGGACGTGTTCGCTCTGCGGGCTTGGTTCGTCGCCATAGCTTCGCTAAAGAATGACCGACAGCGGCTTCGAATGGACCGAATTGTTTCTCAATTTCTAATATTGTTTCGACGAACTCTGACATTATCGTAGTTTTTCCAGGAGATTTTCCATGAGCTGGAGCATCAAAACTGATAGTGGAGTATCCGGCTTTTAGTATTTCATCGGCTATTTTGTAAAGATGTGTCCCTCTTCCGGACCATCCGTGGGATAACAAAATCTTCTTTTCACTATCACCATATTGATATATGACCACTTCTTTATTTATTGATGGAATTTTAATTAATTTTTGAATGCTTTTCCTATCCATTTCTAATTCTCTTTTAGGAGTCTTATGTTTAAAGGGAGTTGTGAATAATTTTTCAGCAAAAAGAATTGATAATTTTGGGGAAATTGAAGAGAGAATAGTACTATATAGCAGTATAAGTTTAGGAATTTTCAACGATTGCTTGTGATTTGAAGTATTTTTTGGCATTTCAATAAATTTTCATTTAGTTTGACATTGGACAATTATTTTTACTAAATTTAGAAAACATAAAAGTAGTGTTAATATTGGTTTATTTAGGTTCTAATGATTATTTGGAATAGTAAAATAATTAATAATTTTTTAAGTAGTATCTTTTTTTCTAATATTAAAAACGCAAAAAAATAGAATGGAAATAGTTCACATTGCAGCAGAGTGTTATCCGGTAGCAAAAGTTGGAGGATTAGGTGACGTAGTGGGTGCTCTGCCAAAATATCAGAATAATGCAGGGCATCAAGTGAGAGTTGTGATTCCGCATTATGATACTGAATTCATTAATAAAAATGAATTTGATACTGTGTATTCGGGTTTTGTTAAATTAGGGAATTTTAATTTTCCTTTTAATATTCAAAAAGAAAAAATAGATATTTTAGGTTTTGAATTATACTTGGTTCACATACCTGAGCTCTTTGACAGAAATGAAGTCTACGGTTACGAAGATGACATCGAGCGATTTTTGTCATTTCAAATGGCAACATTGGATTGGTTAAACTCTAGAAGTGAGGTTCCTGATACAATCCATTGTCACGATCATCATACAGGATTAATTCCGTTTATGATGAAGTATGCATATAAATTTGAGAAATTAAGAAGTACACCAACGGTGATTACAATTCATAATGCTATATACCAAGGACAATTTGGTTTTGATAAATTGTATTATTTGCCTGAATTCGATTTGTCAAAAGTAACTATTTTAGAATGGGATAATAAAATTAATTCATTGGCAACGGCCATAAAATGTGCTACTGTAGTTTCCACTGTTTCTCCAAGTTTTTTGAATGAAATTAATAATTTCGGCTATGGATTAGAGTCATTATTTAATCAAGTTAGACATAAATCGAGAGGAATTTTGAATGGTATTGATACCGAAGTTTGGAATCCAGCAAAAGATAAAATGTTATTTGCCAATTATTCTAGTAAGACTTTCGAGAATGGAAAGCAAGCCAATAAAGTGAAGTTATGTAGCCAATTTGATTTAGATCCAACAAAACCGCTTTTTAGTTTTATTGGTCGTTTATTAGAAGAAAAAGGAGCAGATTTATTGCCACATGCTGCTGCTCTTGCATTGTCTGAAAATTATAAAGAAATTAATATCTTAATTTTAGGATCAGGAAATACTGGAATCGAGAATCAACTGAGTCATTTAGTGGCCAGTTTTAAAGGGAATTATAATGTTTTTATTGGCTATAACGAAGCATTGGCTCATCAGATTTATGCTGGTTCTGATTTTTTGTTGATGCCTTCACGGGTGGAGCCTTGTGGTTTGAATCAAATGTATGCGTTTAGATATGGAACGATTCCAATAGTGAGAAGAACTGGTGGTTTGAAGGATACGGTGATTGATATTGGAGATGATGGAAACGGCATTTGCCACGATCAACCGTCGATTGAGGATGTTTGTTATTCGATTCAAAGGGGCGTTAGCTTATATAAAGACAAAAAAAGTCTTAAAAATATTCGAAAAATAGGAATGAATATTGACTACTCTTGGGAGAGTGTTTGTCAAGAATATATCAATTTATACAATTTAAAAACAAACTAAAATGAAACCAAAAAAGAAAAATGTAATCGCGATTATTCTCGGTGGGGGCCAAGGCTCTAGATTATTTCCGCTAACTGAATCTCGTTCAAAACCTGCTGTTCCAATTGGTGGCAAATATCGATTAGTCGATATTCCAATATCTAATTGCATGAATTCAGATATTTATAGGATTTTCGTTTTAACGCAATTTAATTCGGCTTCCTTGAATGCTCATATCAAGAACACCTACCATTTTAGCATCTTTAGTCATGCTTTTGTTGATATTTTAGCAGCAGAGCAAACTCCTGACAACCCTAGATGGTTTCAAGGAACTGCTGATGCAGTGAGACAATGTATGCCTCACTTTTTGAATCATGATTTTGATTACGCATTGATTCTTTCGGGTGATCAATTGTATCAAATGGATTTGAATGAGATGATCGAGGAGCATATCAAAAATGAAGCCGATATTTCGATTGCAACTTTGCCTGTAAATGCCAAAGATGCTCCCGAATTTGGAATTTTGAAAACCAATTCAGATAGTTTTATTGATGCATTCATCGAAAAACCTGCAAAAGAACTTTTACCTGATTGGGAATCTCCTGTGAGTGATCAAATGAAAAATGAAGGCAAGCTTTATTTAGCATCAATGGGTATTTATATATTCAATAGAAAATATTTGATGGAAGTTATGGGTGATGCCACTACCAAAGATTTCGGTAAGGAAATCATTCCGCAGGCAGTAGGTCACAAACGATTATTTAGTTTTCAATACGAAGGTTATTGGACAGATATCGGTAATATTGATTCCTTTTTTGAAGCAAATATTGGTTTAACCGACGATTTACCTCAATTCAATTTATTTGATGATGATAATAAAATTTTTACTCGTCCAAGATTGTTGCCGCCAACCAAATTCAAAAAAACAAGTATTGATCGGTCGATTATGTCGGATGGTTGTATTGTGAATGGTAAGGAAATTGTACGTTCTGTTATTGGAAACCGATCTCGAATTGGGGAAGAAACTGTGATTCATAATACCTATGTAATGGGTAATGATTTTTACCAAAGTATCGATGATATGAAAGAAGATGTTGCTAATGGAAGAATTTTGATGGGTATCGGAGAAAGATGTTTTATCAATAATGCTATAGTTGATAAAAATTGCAGAATCGGAAATGATGTTCATATTGAAGGAGGGAAACATTTAGAAGATGTTTCTAATGAAAAATATATGATTAAAGAAGGAATTGTTGTCATTAAAAAAGGAGCCGTTCTTCCGGATAACTATGTAATAAAATAGTCAATTAGAGAGAATACTTTTTAATACTGCTAGTGCTAAGTAAACTAAATGTTTATTTATATTAGCAGTATTGAATATTTTTGTCTAGTTTTTAGTAGAATTTTAAAATTGTAAAATGCAAAATCAAACCAGAATTGTAATTGAAAACGTGATGCCACAGCTCGATGGTGGTATTAATCCAATAAAAAGAATTGTTAATCAACAAGTACATGTAAGTGCAGATGTATTCTCTGATGGACATGATGTCATTGAATGCTGCGTCAAATTTAAAAACGAAAACGACAAAGATTGGAGCGAAGTTCGAATGAATCCGACAGTAAATGACAGTTGGAACGCCAGTTTTAAAGTTGAAAAACAAGGGTTTTACACTTATTTTGTTGAAGGTTGGGTCGATTATGCTTTGAATTGGCAACACGGAACACTTCGGAAAATTCAAGATCATCAGTATGTAAAATCCGAGTTGTTAGAGGGAGCTGAGTACGTCCGAGCTATTTTAGACGTGGTGGATTCCAAGGAACGAGATTATTTGAATACGTTGGCTTATTATTTCACTACTGAGCACGAGTATGATAACGCCATTCGGGAAGCAACATCATCACATTTGAACAACATTTTTAAGAAGTACCCGAAGCGTCTTTTAGAAAATAAATCGTTGGATTTAAAAGTTTACGTCGATAGAAAAAAAGCATTATTCAGTACTTGGTATGAATTTTTCCCTCGTTCAGCTTCGGCCGAAGAAGGAAAGCACGGAACATTCAAAGATTGCGAAAGGTTACTGCCTAGAGTAGCTGCGATGGGTTTTGACACCTTATACTTTCCGCCAATTCATCCTATTGGTGAAGTAAATAGAAAAGGAAAAAACAACGCCACTAATGCTGAACCAGGAGATGTAGGTTCTCCTTGGGGCATTGGTTCGCAATATGGTGGACACAAATCTACTCATCCCGATTTAGGTACAATTGAAGATTTTAAATCATTAGTCCAAAAAGCGAAAGATTTAGGTATTGAGGTGGCGATGGATTACGCTTTGCAAGCAGCTCCGGATCACCCTTACGTGAAAGATTTTCCACAATGGTTCAAATGGCGTCCTGATGGAACGGTGCAATATGCCGAAAATCCTCCTAAAAAATACCAAGATATTCAGCCTATTTATTTTGAAAGTAGCGACTGGAAAAATCTTTGGAAGGAATTATTAGATGTAGCTTTATTTTGGATTGAAGAATGTGATGTCAAAGTTTATAGAGTTGATAACCCGCACACTAAACCATTTTACTTCTGGGGATGGTTGATTAGTGAGATCAAGAAAAAGCATCCTGATGTTTTGTTTTTGGCAGAAGCTTTTACACGTCCAAAAATCATGAACGAATTGGCTAAACAAGGATTCTCACAATCGTATACCTATTTTACTTGGAGAAGTTCTAAGCATGAATTGATAGAATATGTTGAAGAATTGACTAAATCCGATCAAAAAGAATTTTATCGTCCTAATTTTTGGCCCAATACTCCAGATATCAACCCTGCTCATTTGCAACATGGAAATGAATCAATTCATCTTCAAAGGTATTTTTTGGCTGCAACATTAAGTTCTAGTGTTGGGATTTATGGACCGGTTTTCGAATATCAAATTTCGACTCCATTAGCTCCTGGAAAAGAAGAATACTTAAATTCAGAAAAATACGATTTCTTTAAATGGGATTGGGATAGGCAGAATAAAATCACCACAGTAATCAGTAGAATAAACAGAATCAGAAAGGAGCATGCTTCGTTACAACAAACTAATAATATTACGTTTTGCGCTACCAATAATGATAAAGTAATGGCTTACTATAAATTTGATGACGATAAAAGTGATGAAACGCTCATGATTGCAAGTCTTGATTCAAATTATACTTCACAATCTATGGTGCTGCTGCCAAATGACTTATTGGGTAAACTTCCGTTAAAAATTACGGATTTAATCACTGGAAATGCTTATATTTGGGAGAAAGAATGGAATTTTGTTGAGATTTCACCAGATTTACCTTTCCATTTGTTTAAAGTTGAACGATAATTTCTATTTAAAATGAACGAAGATAATTTTCAAAATCCATTCGTTTTTAAAACAGATTGGAAAAATGCTTTTGAAGACAAGGAATTTGTAAATGTCTTTTCGTCTGATATTCTGGAGAATTATATCATCAATAAGCGCTGGTATGGTGGAAAAGCTAGTACTTTAAAGTACATTGAAGTGGTAGAGTACTTCAAAATAGCTTCAAAAACAAATGTTTATTATGGTGTTTTATTAGAGGTCAATTTCAAGGAAGCTTTTTACCAGCATTATTTTATGCCATTGGCTTTTATGTTAGAAGAGGAGTTGGATACCAACACTGTTATTACGCCAGTTAATATGAACGGTCGAGCTGGATTTCTTGTAGATGCTTTACATCAGGAGGATTTCAAAAAGTTATTGTTTGATAAAATTGTCAATGCTAAAGAAAAATCGGATTCCATTGTTAAATTTCACAAAGGAGAAAAACTGGAACAAAAGGAATACATCAGTTCTAAATTTATGGGAGTGGAGCAAAGCAATACGTCCATAATTTACAACGGTAATTTGGTGCTCAAAATTTTCAGAAGAATTTATATCAGTATGAATCCTGAATATGAAATTAGTAGATTCCTCACCGAAAGGATGGATTTCAAAAATTCACCTGCTTATATGGGAAGCATCAATGTGGTTTTGACAGAGGGAAATATCACTTTAGGTTTGATGCAAGAGTTAGTACCTAATCAAGGCGATGCTTGGCAGTTTATGCTTGATGAAGTAGATCGAATTTTTGATAATCTAAAACATAAAAAAATTAAAATTAGTAAATTACCAGAAATTGAGTTGTTCAAAAGATTAAAGATCAATGAAGTTCCGCACGAAATCATAGACTGGGCAGGATTGAGTATTTTTATGCGAATCCAAAAATTGGCCACAAGAACGGCCGAAATGCATATTGCATTGGGAAGTGATGTATATGAAACTGCTTTCACACCGACAACTTTTAACGGAGATTATTCAGTTTGGCTCAAAAACAGACTGACGTATCAGTTTCAAAATAGATTGAATATTCTAGAAAATAATCTTCATAAACTGGACGGTTTGGCTTTAGAATTGGCCAATCAGTTTTTGGATCATAAAAAAGAAATTCGAAAAATATTTCTGGATTTCGATTGGACAAAAATGAAATCCGAAAGAATTCGAATTCATGGCGATTATCATTTGGGACAAGTTTTGGTCAATGGAGATGATTTTTATATTTTAGATTTTGAAGGTGAACCAGAAAGTACCATTCGCGACCGAAAAGTAAAACAGCCTCCATTAAAAGATGTTGCAGGAATGTTTCGTTCCTTCCATTATGCTATTTATGCCACGATTTTCAATAACAAGGAGAAGTATCCTTATGAACAAGAGGAGCTTTTCAAGGCTGCTGAAATTTTATTCGAATATTTTGTTGGTGTTTTTCTTTATACCTATACTGAAGTTGCCCAAGGCGAAAATTTGAATATTGGTTACCGAAAAGAAATCGATTTTTTGCTAAAATATTGTTTACTTGAGAAAGCAATTTATGAATTGGGATATGAACTCAATTCTCGACCACGTTGGGCTGTAATTCCGTTGACAGGAATTTTTAGTATATTAAACAATGATAAAAAACAATTGAATTTAATGAGTTGATATAAAATCTTTAAAATGTACTTTTGAAGTTCTTGAGCTGCTAAATATTAATCCTTAAAGATTATTAATAATATTAAAAACTAAAATTAAAAATTAAAATATGCGTTTGAAATACGTTTCATTCGCGTTCCAAAAAGAAAAAAAATGAACAAAGTACAACCTTATTCTCTTTTTACCGATTTCGATATTGATTTATTCAAAGCGGGAAAACATTTCCGCTTATATGAAAAACTAGGTGCACATCTTGTTGAAGTCGACGGCGTAAAAGGCGTCTATTTTGCTGTTTGGGCTCCATCAGCACGTTCTGTCTCTGTGGTTGGGGATTTCAATTATTGGATTCAAGGAGATCATCCATTGCAGGTGCGTTGGGATTCCTCCGGAATTTGGGAAGGATTTATTCCCAGAATCGAAAAAGGAACCACTTATAAGTATAAAATACAATCCAATAATGGTGGAATTATTACCGAAAAAGCGGATCCATTTGCGCTGTATTGCGAACATCCACCTCATACAGCTTCTGTCGTTTGGGATTTGGATTACCAATGGAAGGACAAAAAATGGATGGAAACCCGAAAAGAGCACAATGATTTAGATAAACCGTATTCGGTTTACGAAGTTCATTTGGGGTCTTGGAAACGCAATGCAGATGGAAAATTTCTAACTTATTTGGAATTGGCTGATTCGTTGGTGGCCTATATAAAAGAAACTGGTTTTACTCACGTAGAGTTTATGCCTATAATGGAATATCCTTATGATCCATCTTGGGGCTATCAGTTGGTTGGCTATTTTGCACCGACTTCTCGATTTGGAACGCCACAGGATTTTATGGTCTTGGTCGACAAATTGCACGAAGCTGGTATTGGCGTAATACTAGATTGGGTTCCTTCTCATTTTCCTGAAGATGCTCATGGATTAGGATTTTTTGATGGTTCAAACCTATTCGAACATCCTGATCGCAGAAAAGGTTATCATCCGGATTGGAAAAGTTTAGTTTTCAATTATGGACGAAATGAAGTACGTGCATTTTTGATAAGTAATGCTATTTTTTGGCTACACAATTATCACGTTGACGGTCTTCGTGTAGATGCTGTGGCTTCGATGTTATATTTAGATTATTCCAGAAATGAAGGGGAATGGGAACCAAATATTTTTGGTGGAAGAGAAAATCTGGACACTATCAGTTTCTTGAAAGAATTTAATGAAGCCGTTTATTCTAGTTTTGAAGGAGTGCAAACTATTGCCGAAGAAAGTACTTCTTTCCCGATGGTTTCTAGACCAACATTCGCTGGCGGACTAGGTTTTGGAATGAAATGGATGATGGGTTGGATGCACGATACGTTGCAGTATTTCCAAAAAGAAACTGTGTACAGAAAATACCATCAGAATGATTTAACTTTTGGGATGACTTATGTTTTTTCCGAAAATTTTATGTTGCCTCTTTCTCACGATGAAGTGGTTTATGGCAAAAAATCTATTGCAGGAAGAATGACCGGTGACGAATGGCAAAAATTTGCCAATTTACGTTTGCTTTATGGTTATATGTTTACCCATCCAGGAGCAAAATTATTGTTTATGGGAAGTGAATTTGGACAAAGTGCTGAGTGGAATTTCGAAGGAAGTTTGGATTGGCATTTATTGCAATATGATTATCACGATGGAGTGAAGAAAGCCATAACCGATTTGAATGCTTTGTATAAATCGCAACCTGCTTTGTATGAAAAACAATTTAGTCCAGAAGGTTTCGAATGGATTAATTATTCGGATCATCAAAACGCAGTAATGACTTTTATTCGAAAAGGAAACAACCCAAAAGACGATGTAATTGTGGTTTGTAATTTCACCCAAGTGGTTCGTGAAAATTATCGTATTGGTGTGCCCAAAAAAGGAAAACTAACAGAAATTTTCAATAGTGATTCCAGTGTTTATGGTGGAAGTGGAGTGAAAAATCCAAAAAAATTAACTGTCGAAGCATTGCCTTATGATGGAAGGGATTATTCAGTAGAATTGTTATTGCCACCATTGAGTGTTACGGTTTATAAGTATGCTTAATACTAAAATATTTAAACAAAAAAAGGGACCATCTTAAACATTAGATAGTCCCTTTTTATCTTTTACTATGAATTATTTTTTGATAATCTGCTTGTAAATAGTCTCTCTATTTTCGGTTATCATTTTTACTATATAGGTTCCGGGAATCAAATTACCCAATTCAATTTGTTGGTTACTTCCAACACTTTGAAAAGAAACTAAGGCTCCTTTTACATCAAAAACTCCAGCTTCGCTCACTATCTTTTTAGAATCAATTTTTAGGGTTCCGTAAGTTGGATTCGGATATATAATAAAATCATTTTTAAAAATTTCTTGACCGGAAACAGACAAGGTCACATTGTTATAATTGGAATCAAACCATTTATCGGCTGTGATTCCAGTTAAATCTGGACTTTGAATGTTGCCAGCTTGGTTTCTGAAAATGACATTGACCGACGTTACTCCAGCAAAAGTATATTTGTACCAACCATTGACATCTGCAGTCATCGGAATCGATTGTGCCCAAGTAATAGATGGAACCGCTCCAGATGGTAATGCAGACCAATAATAAATTTTTGGAATTCCCCAGCTGGCTAAGGGTTTGAAATATACCGTAATTGGACTTATGTTGCCAATAGAGTATTTTTGAGTAGCTGTACTTTGGTTTCCATCTGCATCAATAGCCAAAATATTGAAAGTTGTAGTTGCTGTAATGTTGATGGTTTTAGTTGAAACAAAACTTGGAGACGAAGTAGTAGGAGCACTCCCATCGGTTGTATAATACACTTTTGGACTCGGATCATTCGAATCAGTAGCCGTAATTTTTACATCAATAGGAGTTGCAGAATAATTGGATGCAGGCTCGAAAGCAATTTTTGGTGCAATGTCTAAATTTTTTCCAACCCAAACGTGCTGAATTTTCGATTTGGTTATATTCCCTTTTTTGTCGGTAACCTCTACATAATAATCTACTAATTTTTCAGAAATTCCCGCAATTTCTGCATAATACTGATTAGCAATAACTGTTGGCAACATATATAAATCTGCCTGAGTATTGCTGGTAATATTACCTTTTGGAAAAATTCGCTCAGTCATTGGTAAAGTTACCCAATTTCCCACGTCGGTTCCGCCAGCATAAGTTTCGTTATGATTTGAGTTTAAATTATTTTTACCATCAGTGTCTATTCTGTATTTTAGTTCTGATTTTTGAACGCCACTTACGTCGTAGGCAAAGGTATATACTGTAAAATCTGCCGAATTCAAAACTTCTTTATAACCGTAGGGAGCACCATATCCTTTTTCTCCGGGATTATAAGGCCAGCGCTGTGGAATAAATACGGAGGGTTTTGTGTTGTCAACGCCAGGATTAGCATCCAATGTTGGTTTTGCAAACTGAACACATCGATTCACTGCAAGCGTAGTTTTTATTTCTAAATCCTCGGCTAGACCATAATAAGCATTTCCGCTGTCATAACCTGCCATCAGAAAATGCCAAGCTTTCTCAGCAGGGCTAATTGCTGCCGTTGGATTTACAATTTCGCTCATTCGAAGGTTATTTCCTTCCAATTGTTCCGCCATAATAGCATGATTTTCTCCAGCAGTTGTGATGGCTTGATTCATCATATCTTCGGTCCAACCATTTGGATTGAATTTGTAATTAGAGTCATAAAAAGGCCAAAGCCAATTGGTAAATTGTGGATGACCAAAATCGCCGTCCGCATTTACCCATCCGCCATCTTCAACATGCACAACCTCAGAATCAGCAACAGGGTGGTCTTTTAAATATTGCGGAATTGTTGTTGGCACATTTCCTTGACTTGCTGCTGCGTGCGAAAAATTAGTGACTGATTCGTTATAATATGAAGATCCGCCTCCCCAAGCATTATCGCCATCGTGAGCAAATAATACTAATGGAGGTCGTGGCGAAGTGCTTGCTTGAGCAACAATCGGAGCGATGAGACTAGTCCCAATTGCAGCATATCCATCTTCATAGCTTTCATAATCAGCCATTGGAACCACAGTGATTTTGTATTCTTGGGCGGTTTCGGGGTCTATATATTTAGATTTGTAGGGTAGATAACAATAGGGAACAGCAAATTGTCCACCGCGAGCATCTTTTTGAGCAGAAAACCAATTGGTTCCATTGGTGTCAACTCGATCAGCTTTGTTAGGATAATCACACATAGATCCACCAGAACCAGCTTTTATTGGGTAATTATTCAATGTTCTAGCCAAATGACTGTTGGCAATCACCGACCATTCTATTCCGCATTCCGTTAAGGTTTTGATTATTCGTTCAGAAAAAGCACATTCTGCTGGCCAATATCCTTTGGAATCGTGCGATCCAAATAGTTGTTTTGAATAATATTGATGCGCTTTAATTTCTTTTGTCAAAGCTTCGTCACTCATTAATGGCGAAAGAGCGTGATGCATAGTAAAAGAGACCATTTCCATTCGAGGAAAATTTCCTGATGTTTTCCAAGCCTTAGCATCCTTTATGTTTTGAATCCAAGAATTATTATAACCCCATTGATTATATTGGGCCAGTTGATTAACGTTTTCCAATAAAGATCCTCCATAAGTAATTTGTGCTCCTGATTCAGGTAAATCTCGAATAGAATTGATAGCGTTTTTAGGCGCATACTGATAAGCTGCAACTCGGTCTCCAGCTCCAAATATTTCCTGTAAATTATTGGTAGGATGGGCTAAACCATTGACATCATTATTGGCTCCCGAAAATTTCAAGTCCTGAGATTCTTTAACAATTTGATATCGATTCGGATTAATTTTACTGACATCTCCCCAATAAGTAGGTTGGTGTAAATGCCACAAATAGCTAGTGTGAACTTGCGCTTGGATGTTGAAAAAAGAAGTAAAAAAAACTAAAAAAAGTAGTGATTTTTTTGTCATTTTTAATGTATTTGGTTATTTATAGAATTTGGATATATAAATTTAATACAATTAAAGGACTAGTTAAATTTTAAATA
>NZ_JBIKRX010000022.1:0-37935 GCF_044348915.1 Flavobacterium sp.
CGATTCAACCAAATCAAAGAGCAAATTGTTCTTTGGCTCGAATTTTTACTGCTTATTTTTGCAGATGTATTTTTGGTAAAAAATCTAAAAACTCAAAAAGTGGGTTCTTAAGGAATGACTAAATAGTCTAAAATATAGGCTGTTTGTCAGTCCATAGGAGTCGCTACGCACGAGAGTAGGGACGCTTTACAGCTTGACAAACGGACTCGCCAGGTTGGATTAAAATATAATTATGTTTGGTATAAGTTCAAAAAAATAAGTGAATTATGTAAGGTTTCAGCGGAAAGGTGTAACATTGGTTATTCATTTTTGTACTTCCTTTGTCTGTCGTAAACTCGTTACAGTGAAGCTCATTAAAGAATATTTTGTCCTAATTATTTTTATTGTAGGCGCGGTTCATTCTAACGCTCAAGTTCAATCTTTGTTTAATGATAAGGTAGAACTCAAATCGATGGCTTCGCGTTGGGAATTAGACTCCACTTCGGCTAGAGGAACTTTTTTGGTAACACCTTACAAATCGATTTATATTTTGCCTTTTGTATGGTCTAATGTCTACTTGACTTTTATTTCATAAATATTCAACCAAATAGTGTCTAACTTTTTGGAGGCAGTTTATTTGAAGAGGAATTTTTTATAAAAATAGTTTTAGTTTACTTTGTCAGATAGTTCTGCACCAGTTTTAAATCTTATTTTTCTAATATTACTAGAAGCAGCATAGCTATTATTTAGGCTCAGCGGTTTTAGCCTGACTCTTTGTGTTGGAACGAGAGGTGTTGATATTGGCTTTTTGTAAATCCGAAGGCACTTCTCCTGAGGACGTATTGTTTTTAAAGTAAGGATTATTTTGGCTGGCCTGCTTAGTTTTTAAGCTATCACTAGTGTTCCCTCCATCTTCTTTGATTTTGCTTTTATTGCTTCTTACAGAGTTGTGATCGGATTTTTGTTTATTCGAAGGCATGTCTCCTGATAAAGGATTTTCTTTATAGTAAGGATTATTTTGGCTAGCTTGTTTTGTTTTCGAGCGGTCAGTGTCACTTTCATCCTCTCCTTTGATGGTTGATTTATTGCTTCTAGCAGTATTGTGGTTTGCTTTTTGTTGCAAACTATCAACTGGTTTCTGAATTCCCTTAGAATTGGAACGAGAAGTATTGATGATTGCTTTTTCAGTTTGCGCATTTGAAACACTGATAATAAATAGGCTTACGAATAATGTGAATAGATTTTTCATAGGGATAAGTTTTTAATATTGTTAGAATTGAGTTAGTAGATTCCTTTAAATTAACTAAAGTCTAAAATTGTTAGTTAGAATTCGACTAGTTAAATTTTTAGATCAAATAAGTAAAATTGATTTGACCTTTCGTCAAATGTATTGTTTTTTTTCTAATGATTCAAAGTTTTAGAATACTAGTGAGATACGGTTTGCTACAACCCAAAAAAAAGATTTATATTTGCGACATCGTCCTTCTACGGACAACCAACAAAATTACAACACTACAAAATGAGTTCAGATTCTAGCAAACGTTATGCACAAAGAGGAGTTTCGGCATCAAAAGAAGATGTTCACAACGCCATCAAAAACATTGACAAAGGATTATTTCCTCAAGCTTTTTGCAAAATTGTCCCCGATTATTTGACCAATGATGAAGAGTATTGTTTGATAATGCACGCCGATGGTGCAGGAACCAAATCGTCTTTGGCCTATATGTATTGGAAAGAAACAGGCAATATTTCGGTTTGGAAAGGCATAGCGCAAGACGCTTTGATTATGAATATCGACGATTTATTGTGTGTTGGAGCGACCGACAATATTTTGCTTTCGTCAACAATTGGAAGAAACAAAAATCTGATTCCTGCCGAAGTAATTTCAGCCATCATCAACGGAACGGAAGAGCTTATCAAAGAACTTGATTCTTTTGGGGTTACTATTCATTCAACAGGTGGAGAAACTGCTGATGTGGGCGATATTGTTCGAACCATCATTGTAGATTCAACTGTAACTGCTCGTATGAAACGTTCTAAAGTTATCGATAATGCCAATATAAAAGCGGGTGACGTCATCGTAGGATTGGAATCTTTCGGTCAAGCCACTTACGAAAAAAGCTATAATGGCGGAATGGGAAGTAACGGACTGACATCAGCACGTCACGATGTTTTCGGGAAATATTTGGCCACCAAATATCCGGAGAGTTACGATGCAGCAGTTCCTGAAGAATTAATCTATTCCGGTCAGGTAAAACTAACCGATGCTGTCGAAAATTCTCCAATAGATGCGGGACAATTAGTGCTTTCGCCAACCCGAACTTATGCGCCAATTATCAAGAAAATTTTAGATCAATATACTTCCAACGAAATTCACGGAATGGTGCATTGCAGCGGAGGAGCCCAAACCAAGATTTTGCATTTTGTTCAAAAATTACACATCATAAAAGACAATTTATTTCCGGTTCCACCTTTGTTTAAACTCATCCAAGAGCAATCCAAAACCGATTGGGAAGAAATGTACCAAGTGTTCAACTGCGGTCATCGTATGGAAATTTACGTTCCCGAAGCCGTTGCCCAAGACATTATCGCGATTTCAAAATCATTCAATGTCAACGCGCAAATCGTGGGTAGAGTAGAAGCTTCCGACACTAAAAAATTGACTATTTCCAGCGAATACGGTGCTTTTGAATATTAATGGGTTTATAAAAGTTTAAGGTTGTTTAAGATTGTTTAAAACAGTTGTTTTATGGACAGTAAAACAATTTTTAAACTTTTAAACGTGCAGGCTCTTAAACAATTTTAAACTTTTTAACACTTAAACTTTCCTTCAATGTACGAACTACTCTTTTGGCAATATCAGGACGGAATTTATCTCAACCATCATTTGGTGTACGAAGCCTTGGTTGAACAGCAAGAAGTCGAAGGGCTTGAAACGCTGCCAATAGAAGTAATATTGAATCGTATTAATAAAGTTTTTGATAGCTGGGAAAAAGTAGATGACAACAGCTGGAAAAACAGCAACGGGAAAGGAGCTTTTCAAATCAAAACCACGCCACAAAGCATCCAAATCGATTGCTACGGAACCGAAGGCAAAACAATGAATCTCCTTACCGATACTCTAGAGGAATTCAAATGTCCGCTTTACGACCCGCAAGTTCCCGTTCGTTATGACGAGTTTAACGAATAGATTCTATTATTTCAGACCAAAACTAAAATCAGTGATCCTCTAGAACGAGGGTCTAACAGACGAAGTAAATTCTGTTTATCAGCTTTCTTCCTGTGCCATTTCACCAACACTTTTAACTAAACTATGGGGACATTCGTTATCAGCAAACGATTTGACGATCGATATAAATTTGTATTCACCTCCCGAAAAGGGAAAACTATTTTCACTAGCCCTTCAATGGAACTGAAGATGGAATGTGAAGACAGTATCGAAGAAATAAAAGCGAACGTTGAAAAATACACTTACGTAAAAGCGAGAGCGGCCAACGGCAAATATTTTTTCAAAATGATGCTCGAAGAAACGGTAATCGCCACTAGCCGAAAATATACCACGCCATTGCTACTTGAAAAGGGTATCGACGAAATTATCCGAACTGCCGTCAAATCCGATGTTTTAGATTTTACGATGAATGAATTTGTGTTTCCGGATTAAATGTCGAGTATATCTTAATAATTTTGGATTAAAACGTCAGTCGGAATGTTTAATTCATTGTGTAATTGTCTTATCATTTCTAATGATAATTTTCTTTTTCGGCTTAATATTTCACTCGCACGGCTTTTAAAACCTACAATTTTTGCTAAATCATTTTGGCTATATCCCATTTGATCCATTCTGAATTTTATAGCTTCAATTGGATCTGGCAAATCAATCGGAAAATGTTCGTTTTCATATTGGTCAATCAACATTCCTAAAAGTTCTAATTCGTCGCCTTCTTCCGTTCCTTTTTTTGAATCAAAAATTACTTCAAGTCTTTCTAATGCTTGATGGTAATCGTTTTCTGTTTTGATAAGATTGATGTTCATAATTTAAATGGTGTTGGCGTTAATTTTATCATAGTCTCCGTGAGTTCCAATAAATCGAATCCAAACCATTTGGTATTCAAAACTTATTTTTGCAATCAATCGGTAATTATTGCCCTTGATATTGAAAACAACTCGATTGTTATTCAGAATACTGGCACTTGGATACTCTTCTTTAATTTGGTTCGGGTTTTTCCATTCTGATTTTTGAACTTCTCGAAACCAAGATTTCAATTGTTGTTCGCAATCTTCGTGCTTTTCCCAAAAATCCCGCAATATCTTTTTCGCAATTACTCTCAACTCTTTTTTACAAAGATATAAATTATTTACCAATTTGGGAACTAGAAGGGTTTGTTTTTTTGATTGCGATTTACACGAACTGATTTCTATAGGTTGTTTTGGATTTTACGATAAATGAATTTGTGTTTGAGGATTAAGGCGAAGGACTTAAATCATGACTTTTTTTCCTGTATTGATTTTAAGGAAGAGCTCAAATTTCAATTATTTTACTTCAATTTTGTCAATCAACAACTCGAAACTTTCTTCCTTGTAATTAGCAATTAAAAAAGCTAGTTGTTCTATTTTATCTCCATTGTAGTTTGGAATATTCAATTTGTTGCCGCGGAAAGAAGCGTACATTTCTGAAATTGGAATTTCAATAACTTCCCATTGTTTACTAGTCTGAAATTGGTAAACATAGGAATAATAATCATTTCGATTTGATTTTACTCGGAATTGGTATTTCTTTCCATCACCTTTTAGTCGGATGCTTAAAATCTTTTTATTTTCAAGACTTTTGGGCGCTATATTATGCTGCACAGAGCAAAAACCGCCATTGTTCTCCAGTGAAACGGTTCCAGTAAAACGCGCGTTGCCTTCGGAGGCCATTCCAAATTGGCTATTGGAACGCCCGCCCATAACTACGTCATTGACTATATTCCAGTCGTCAGTCTTACTATTCTTATTGAAATCTACTAAAACAATTGGGTTCATAGCGAAAAATAAAAATGCTAACAATAAATTTATACCTAAATTCATAAATTACTCTTTTACAAAATCTACAGCAATTTGTAGTTGGTTGAATTACAAATTTATATCAAATGCAAATAGTCTGGTTTTACATTAACTCTTTAGGTCAAAACATTAACGTTTGTTTAGTCGATAGTAAATGTATTTTATTGTGGAAAATGAGTATCGGAGGATAAATTTATTTAAGAAAAACTAACTACTTGTTCCAAATCCTCCAAGCTTTCTCCGCCTGAAAAACCAGCATATCCTGTCCGTTTTTGGTTTGAGCACCCGCTGCTTTCGCTTTTTTAAGAAACTGGGTTTCAGCAGGATTGTAAATCAAGTCGTAAGCGATATGTTTGTCGGTGAAATATTCGTAAGGAATCAAAGGGAAAGCGTCTGTATTTGGGCTTGTTCCCACAGGTGTTGAGTTGATGATGATTTGGTAATGTTCAAAAGTGGTCACATTGACGCGGTCGTAATCTATCACGCCTTCTTTTGCTTCTCTTGAAACAAAAGTGTACAGAATTCCTAATTCCTTTAAGGCATAAGCCACGCCTTTAGATGCTCCTCCAGTGCCAAGAATTAGGGCTTGTTTATGATGAGGTTGTAATAAAGGTTCTAATGATTTCTTAAATCCATAATAGTCGGTGTTGTAACCTTTTAATTTTCCTTTTTTGGTGAATTTTATAGTATTTACGGCGCCAATTTCGGTTGCTTTTTTGGACAGTTTGTCTAAATAGGGTATCACGACTTCTTTGTACGGAATGGTTACGTTCATTCCTTTGAGGTCGGGTGTGTTCTTTATGATTTCAGGAAAAGCCGTTATTTCGGGAATATCAAAATTCTCATAAGTACAGCCTTCGAAAACGGCGTCCTTGTTGAATTTTTCGGTAAAATAACCTTTCGAAAAAGAATAACTTATGTTGCGTCCCAGTAAACCAAAGCGTTTTCGAATTGTGTCCAGCATTTTATGATTTTAAATTTAGTTTTAACTATGCATTTTCGGTGCATTTGTCATTTGGTTCTTAAAAAAATAACCACAGGTTTCACAAATTCCCACTAATTAATTATTGAAAATTGGTGTAATTTGTGGTTAAATAGAGTTACTTATTTTTTGTGTTTGGCAATGTAGTTTTGCACCATTTTTCGAGACCAAACCACAGGAAATAAATCTTCCAAAATGATATAATTGTCAAAATTCAATCGCAAGGCGTTGCTCAAATGAAACTTAGCTTTGGGATTGTCTTGCATCATAAAATACAAACCAGCCAAACGGTATTCGATTTCGTTCTCTTCAGGGAAATATTCTGTAGCTTGTAACAAGGTTTGAACAGCGCTATCAAATTCGCCTAAAAATTGTAAAATGTCTACCCAAAATAGCCAGGTGTCTAAGGAATGATCTCCAAATTCCACCGCTTTTCGATAGCCAAATTCTGCTTCTTCAAAGTGGTTTATTTGTTTGCTGATGGTAGCATATCTTTTCCAATACAAGCGGTTTTGATTGTCTATCGCCAAAGCTTTATTGACAAAAAACAAGGCTTTTTGGAAGTTTTTTTGGCGAACGTAAAAATCAGTAATTGCAATCCATCCTTTGTCTAAAAGTGGATCTTCGTGCACTGTTTTGTTGAAATATTTTAAGGCCTGAACTTTGTTGCCTAGTTTTTCGTAGCATTTTCCTATTCGAAGCAAAGCATAGGAAGTAGCATCGTCTAATTCGATGGTTCTGTTGTAGCTTTCGATGGCTTCTTCGTATTTTTTTAATCGTTCCAATGCCTTAGCTCTTTCCATGAAAGCGCCTAGGAATTCGTCATCGATAATTGTAGCATAGTCAAAAGCGCGAATGGCATTTTCATATTCTTTGATGCCATAATGCAAGCGTCCTAGTTGGTGCCAAGCGATTTCACTATACGGATTTTTATCAATGTATTTTGTCAAATAAGCAATGGCTTCCTGATTTTGGTCTAAAAATTCGAAACAATACACCACGTTATATAGGGCTGATTGGTCTTCGAGATCGACTTCTAAACATTTGATAAAACTGTCTTTGGCCATTTCGAGATTGTCCATAAAAAGGTATTCCATCCCAATTAAATTATAGACATCGGCTAAATCATCGGTATATTCTAAAGCGATATTGAGTAATTCAACCGCTTTTTCGTGGTTGTCTCGTTTGGAATAAATATTGGCTTTTTGAATATAAATTTCTTCGTTTGTAGGTTCGATGGCATACAATTCGTTCAGTAACTTTTCAGCCTGTTCAAGCTTGTCATCATAAACCAACATTTCAACTTGAACTAGTTTCAGTCCTGTTGAACGCGGATGTTGTTCCAAAGCCAGTTTTAAAGCTTTTTTAGCCAAATTGGCTTTTCCCATATCGAGGTAATGAAGAATGATTTCTTCGAATTCTTCGGAGTCAAAAAAGAGCACTTTGTTGGTTTTCAACATCGACTCAAATTTAGACAGAGATAAGTTATATTCCTCTTCTTCTTCGCTTAATTGCATAGGTTATTTTTTTGAGTTTGCCCAAAATAAAAGTAGGCAACCTAGGGTTTAATGTGAGAAAAATTTGGAATTGTTGTGAACAATTTAATCAACAGGTTAATTAAGTTTATGGTTTGTGGTTTATAGTTTGTTGTTAGTTGAAAATCAACTGTTAACCAAAATCATAAACTATCAATAATTGAATCCATTACTTCAATCATAATCGCGCAACCTTCTCGAATTTCATTTTCTGAAATAGTTAAAGGGGGTGTTATTCTTATGGCATTGGCTTCGAATAAAAGCCAAAATAAAATCAATCCTTTGTCTTGGCATTTCAGAATCACTTCATTGGTAATCTCGGCACTTTCTGTCATTGCTGCCAACATTAATCCTTTTCCTCGAATATCTTTTATCAAAGGATGTACCAAAAGCGATTTGAAGAGCTTTTCTTTCTCTAAAGTTTCCGGCATTAGGTTTGTTTCTGTAATTTCCTGCAAAGTGGCCAAACAGGCTGCCGCAATGACAGGATGGCCTCCAAAAGTTGTGATGTGACCTAGTTTTGGATCGTGACTCAGCAAATCCATCATTTCTGGAGAAGCTGTGAAAGCACCCACAGGCATTCCGCCGCCCATTCCTTTGCCCATTACTACAATATCGGGAACGACATCGTAATTTTGAAATCCGAAAAGCTTTCCTGTTCTGCCAAAACCCGGTTGAATTTCGTCAAGAATCATCATCGCACCTACTTCAGTGCAACGCGCTCGAACTTTTTTAAGAAAATCGTTCTGAGGTTGAATAAATCCAGCGCCGCCTTGAATGGTTTCAAGAAGTATTCCAGCTGTTTTGGTGGTTATTTTTTCTAAATCAGCTTCGTTATTGAATGTGATAAAATCTACGTCAGGAATTAAAGGACGGAAAATGCGTTTGCGTTCTTCAAATCCCATCACGCTCATCGAACCCATTGTATTGCCGTGATAGGCATTATGACAAGAAATCAATTGGCTTCTGCCTGTTGTTCTTCGGGCGAGTTTCAAAGCGCCTTCGATAGCTTCGGTACCGGAATTGACCAAATAAGTTTTTTTTAAAGGTTCAGGTAGGAGCGATGCCATCAATTTGCAATATTCTACTGCTGGACTTTGTGAGTATTCGCCATAGACCATCACGTGTGAATATTTGTCCAATTGGTCTTTGATCGCTTGATTAACTCTTGGCGGTTGGTGTCCAAGCGTGCAAGCTGAAACTCCGGCTACAAAATCCAAGTATTTTTTGTTATTGGTATCGAAAATATAAGACCCTTTGGCGTGCGAAACTTCCATTCCTAAAGGATAGGGAGAAGTTTGGGCTTGGTATTTTATGAAATCGTTCACGTTGTTGTTATTTTTACCGCAAAGACGCAAGGGCGCAAAGTTTTACGGAGTTTTATGTGTTAATTTGGAGACGTTTATTCTTGCTATTTGTCACGCTGGAAGCGTCTCAATTATGTTGCTCTCGTTTGTTGAGATTCCTCCTTCGTCAGGAATGACAAATAAAGGGCATATTATTTCTGTAAAACTGATGCCTGCAATCTGCTACCTGCCACCTGCCACCTGCAATCTACTTTTTCTTCTTCTTATCGTAATTCAAGGTTTCCTTCCGGACTTTCATCGGGACATTTTCCTTGGCTTCTTCGTCTTTGCCTTGTTTGACCAGTTTCTCGTTTTCTATATTTTCTTCTGGTGGAAAAATATCGTCTTTTGATTTTATTCGTTCCTCGCCACGCCAGACTAGTCCACGGAGTTTTCGGTCGGGTTCGGGTAGGTCTTTGTCGGGATAAATGGTGCCATCTACGTTATTGAAAAAGGTGATGGTTTCTATTTCGTTTTTATCGAATATAATATTGATTTTGCTACTCACGTTTTTGTTGATACCAATAAGTTCCTGCGCATCATTTCGCATATAATAAACCACTTCGGTATTCTTTATAACATCGACATCGTGCAGTTTTCCTTCTTCGAATTTGCCATACAAATTTTGCCCTTTGACTTGGTTAAATCCTTTTCCAATAGTATCTTTCGAGACAATAAAAGTATTATTCAAGACTTTGAGGGAATCGAGTTTTTTGGTTGTATTGTTTCCGATAAGGTGCATTAAATCACCCGTAATTTGGCTTTCTCCATTCCAAAGAATGGGATTTCCTATGAGTTTTGTCAAAGCTGTTTTGGCACTAGAATGCAAAGAATCGCATTTGCCGCTCATATCGATTTTGTAGAAACGAACGTTTTTGAAAGCGCGAATAATTCGGTTGCCTTCGGGACCTGTTACCAGTAGCTTTTTTCCGTGAATATAAACCGAATCGTTTTCGACCAGATTAATCGCAACGGCTCTTTTGGTGACAAACATCGAGTCTTTGTTTTTATACAATTCGGCGTAGTGTCCTTTCACAATCCCTTTGTTGATAGAGTCGGTAATTTTTACATTTCGGGTGGCAGATGCAAATTCTACATTGCGGTCATAATACAAACTATCGCCTTCAATCAATCGGTCGTCGTATTTGATGTAGGACTTTCGAAGAAAATGGGCGAGATTTTTTTTGGTATCATAAAAGCCTTTTTCGGTATAAATATAATTGGCTTTGCTAGTTATCGTCGAGGGCCCAAAAAGATAAGAATGTCCTGAATTAGTATAATAATCCAAGTGGTTTGATTTCATTACATACTTAGGATTTGTAATGGTAACAGCCGTCAGAAATTGGAACTTTTTCTCAGCAACATAGTATTTTCCCGATTTACTTTTTAGAATATTGTCTCTGTTGGTAATGGTTCCGTTGGTGTTGTAAAAAACTTCTTGGGTGTTCCGGTCAAAGTTGATGGTATCGGTAACTAAAGTAGATTGTGGCGAACGCATTTTGGCATCACCAGTGGCAAAAGCTTTTTTCATATTACCATTGTATTCGGCGTATTTGCTATTCAAATACAAAGTATCACCTTGAACCAATTGCACATTTCCAAAGGCTTTGATATAATTTTCATTTTGAAAATAATAGGCTTTGTTGCAGGTCATAATGATGCCGTCGTGGTTGACACGAACATTTCCTGTGAGCAAAGCCGCATCTGGAGCTTCGATTTGGTTGACATCAAAGAAATCGGAATGTTCAATAAGAATTTTTTTGGGAGCTTGCGCCAAAAGGTTTTGGAAACTCAAAACTACCCAACAGCAACTAATGAAAAAGAAAAATTTATTCAATGGATTTATTTTTCGCCAAATTTAAGAAAAAGCAAACAACCCTAATCTATATTATGATTTATTTATAACTCAATTCAATCGGTTTGGATTTCATTTTTTGGGCCAAAATTTATTAACAAAAAAGAATACTGTTTCGTTGTAGTTCTATTTTTGGGAATTAGTTTCTTCAAGGTCTTGCATAATTCGCAAATAGTTTAAAAAAAAATATTAAATTTAGAGGATGTTAATTCGTTTAAAATGAATTTCATAATTAGCCATTAAAATCCGAAAAAATAATTTACTATGATAAAAAAAATAACTATTGTTGCAAGTATTAGCACAGTACTTTTGGCAACAGCATGTAAAACATCATCTATATCAATGAATACAGAAAAGAAACTAACCACACCAGAGAAGAAAGAAGTAGTCTATCAGATATTTACCCGATTGTTTGGAAACACAAATACAACCAATAAACCTTGGGGAACTATTGAGGAAAATGGGGTAGGGAAGTTCAATGATTTTACGGACAAAGCCTTGAAGGAAATTAAGGATTTGGGTGTTACATCGATTTGGTACACTGGAGTTCCACATCACGCTTTGGTTCGCGATTACACTTCGATTGGTATTTCGAACGATGATCCTGAAGTGGTAAAAGGTCGTGCTGGTTCGCCTTATGCTGTGAAAGATTATTATAATGTAAACCCGGATTTGGCGGTGAATCCAGCCAATCGTTTGCAAGAATTTGAAGCTTTGATTGCCCGAACTCACAAAGCAGGAATGAAGGTGATTATAGATATTGTTCCCAATCATATTGCTCGAAAATACGAAGGAAAAAGTAACCCAAAAGGCGTAAAAGATTTTGGTACGGATGATGATGTTTCGGTAGAATACAAACGCGACAACAACTTTTATTATATTCCAAATACCCGTTTTGAAATTCCAGATACAGACAAGCCATTAAATGGTGAAAGTAATCCGCTAATCGATGGAAAATTCAATGAATTTCCTGCAAAATGGACAGGTAACGGTTCGAGATTGGCAAAACCAGACAGAAACGATTGGTACGAAACGGTGAAAGTCAATTATGGAATTCGTCCTGATGGTTCGAAAGATTTTCCGGAACTTCCAGCGGGTTATGATACCAAATCGTGTCAGGAACATTTTGATTTTTGGAAGGACAAAAGTGTGCCTAGTTCTTGGATTAAATTCCGTGATATTGCTTTGTATTGGACAGCCAAAGGCGTAGATGGTTTCCGATATGATATGGCCGAAATGGTGCCGTACGAATTCTGGAGTTATATGAATTCGGCAATAAAAGTGAAAAATCCAGACGCTTTCTTGATGGCAGAAGTGTATAATCCGAATGAATATCGCAATTATATTCGCCTTGGAAAAATGGATTATTTGTATGATAAAGTAGAAACTTACGACCATTTGAAAGCCGTGATTCAAGGAAAAACTTGGCCAGATGGGCTTTCGGATATTCAACATCGGATGGCTGATATTGAGCATCATATGCTTAAATTTTTGGATAATCACGATGAGCAACGTTTGGCAAGTCCTGAATTTGCAGGAACGCCAGAAAAAGGAAAACCTCTTATGGTGGTTTCAGCAACCATAAGCACGGCACCAACAATGATTTATTTTGGTCAGGAAGTAGGAGAAGCAGGAAATGAAAACGCAGGTTTTGGAACCCATTCCCGAACTTCTATTTTTGATTATATAGGAGTTCCTAATCATCAACGTTGGATGAATGGTGGTGTTTTTGATGGCGGGCAACTTTCGCAAAGCGAAAAAGACTTACGAGATTTTTACAAAAGATTGTTGAATTTTTCTATCAACAGTTCGGCTTTGATGGGGAAATTTCAGGAAATACAAACTGCCAATCGCAATATCACACCTGGTTATGACATAGCGATTTATTCCTATGTTCGTTGGTCTGACACCCAAAAACTGATTGTGGTGACTAATTTTTATTCGCTTGCTTCTAGCAATTTCGAACTGCGAATTCCGGCTGATATTATTCAAAAATGGAATTTGAAAGATGGGACTTATACCATCACGGATCAATTGTATCAGAAGAAAACAACTCAATTGCGAGTTGAAAATGGACAAGGAAAAGCCCAAATTAGCATTGGCCCTTCGGAATCGTTTATTTTTCAGTTGTAGATTTATTCAACTATTAAAAAAGGGTAAAATGAATTTAACATTTTACCCTTTTTTTATTTTATTCTACTTCTTCAAAGCTTCTTCATAATTTTCGCCTACTTTTTTCCAATTGATTACATTAAAAAAAGCATCGACATAATTTTTTCTTTTGTATTGGTAATCCAAGTAGTACGCGTGTTCCCAAAGGTCTAAAGCCAGAATTGGTTTTCCAGGAATAGTAGCATTTCGCATCATTGGATTGTCTTGATTTTGAGTGCTTGTAACTTGAAGATTTCCCGATCTATCTACGATGAGCCAAACCCAAGCAGAGCCAAATTGTTTTGTAGCTTCATCTTTGAATGCAGTAGTAAAATTTTCGAATGAGCCAAACTTTTTGGTGATGGCTGCAGCCAAAGTATCTTTGGGTTGTCCGCCCGCTTTTGGGGCCATACATTTAAAATACAGCGAATGATTGTAGTATCCGCCTGCATTACTTTTAATATCGAGAACGCTCGGGTCTAATTTTGCTAATACTTCTTCGATGGTTAGATTTTCTAATGGTGTTCCTAAAATCGCTTTATTCAGGTTATTCGTGTAGGTTAAATAATGTTTAGAATAATGATTTTCCATAGTAAAAACGGAAATATTGGGTGCCAAAGCATCATAAGAATACGGAAGTTTTTCCAGTTGAAAAGAGCCTTCGTTCGCTTTTACATCATCCGGCATTCCCATAATCACTTTTTCTTCTGCAGTCGGTAAAGGGACTTCGACTACTTCGGTGTATTTTTTATTGTTGCAGGAAACTAAAAGAGTGAGGACTAATAAATTTGTTATAAGTAAACTAAGCTTTTTCATATTTAGTATTATTTTTCCAATAAGGAATTTATAATTTCTATGTATTGTTCTTTGGCTTCATCGATTGACAAATGGCTTATTTGAATCCAAGCATTGGTTTTGAAAGCATTTCTTAGATCAAAACTTTCAGAGTGATTGAAGCTTAAGCTTCCGTAGGTTGCCTGCTTATAGAATGCATATAAACGTAGTTGCACATCTTGTGGGAGCGATGCCTGGGTCATATTCGAAGCAATATCTACAGCTTCCTGAAAGCGTGTATCTAAATCTTTTTTATTCATTAGCCTTTTGTAGCGATAATCGTTTTTCCGCCAACAGCTTTTTGGTTAAGTACAACATTAATTGGCGTTCCCAAAGGTAAAAATAAATCTACACGTGAACCAAATTTTATAAAACCAGCATCTTCACCTTGAACTACTTGCATTCCTTCTTTGGCATAATTGACAATTCTCTTGGCCAATGCTCCCGCAATTTGGCGATACAAAATTTCTCCAAAGTTTTTGTTTTCGAGTACAATAGTTGTTCTTTCGTTTTCTTCGCTAGCTTTTGGATGCCAAGCTACTAGAAATTTCCCTGGATGGTATTTGCTGAACTTTACAATTCCGCCCATAGCATAACGTGTTACGTGGACATTTAGAGGCGACATAAAGATCGAAACCTGGATGCGTTTTTCTTTGAAATATTCGCTTTCAAATACTTCTTCGATAACCACAACTTTTCCATCTACTGGAGCAAGGATTTGATTTTCGTCTAATATAAAGTTACGTTTTGGATTTCTAAAAAATTGTAGAATAATAATCAATAACAAAAACGTAATGATTTGAATCGTCATTTTAATCCAAGGAGTAACGATAAATTTGTCGGATAATAGCAGCACAATTGCAGTAACAACAGTACCTATTAAAATAGATTGAGCACCTTCTTTATGAAACATAGTATAGAATTTGGTAAAATAAAAATATAATTGGTGCTACAAATATAACACTATCTAGTCTATCTAGGATGCCTCCGTGGCCAGGCATAATTTTTCCGCTGTCTTTTACACCCGCAATTCGCTTGAATTTGGATTCGATCAAATCTCCAATAGTGCCCATAATCCCAACAATAAGTGCGATTGTCACCCAAATCATTATAGATGTGGAACTAAATTCAGGACTTGCTTTGATGTAATATTTAGATATTAAATATCCGGCTAAAATGGCGAAAATAATACCTCCAATGAATCCTTCAATTGTTTTTTTTGGTGAAATTCTTTCGAATAATTTATTTTTTCCAATTGATTTTCCAACAATAAAGGCAAAAGTGTCATTGGTCCAAATGATAATAAATAATCCAATTATGATTTTCGGATTGTAATCTTTGATTCCAAATGAAATTTTGGTAATAAATATAAAAGGAAGAATGATATATCCTAATAAATACAATGATTTAGATGAAATACTTGATTTTTGAATCTTGTCGTAGAACAAAAATAGAATGCATTTAATCGAAACGACTAAAGCAATAACCAATAAGATAAGGTCTAATTGTTTTACGTTTATCGACAAATCTAAATGCGTATTAAAAGTTCTATTTACGAAAGTAGTAGTTGCTTTGTTATAGCAGCTGAGTAAAGTTACTGTAGTATAAAGAAGTACTCCAAAAAGAATAGAAGGAATTTTGTTAATTTGAATCAAATTGCAAAATTCATAAATGGCAATGATTAAAAATATTCCAAACAAAACAAAGAAACTTTCAGTCGAATAGAGTATCGAAGATATAAGTAATATTACATAAATAGCACCAGATATAGCTCTCTTGAGTGTTTCATTCATCTTATAAATCTTCTAAAAGCAAAAGGTATAGATTCTTGGCGGAACTTCCGTATTGAGTAAAATCCTCGTCAACTGCTTTTTTGAAATATTTTATGGTTGTTATGTTTGTAGGGTAATCTTTGATGTATTTCTTTTTTATAACGCTCAAGCCATCACTTTTGGTTTCGATTATTTGACTAGTAGTCGCAATAATGACGATATTAGTAGGGAGTTCGTTGGGCTTGTGTTGTTTAATTTGTTTAGATGAAAACAGAATAGATCCTTCGTCTGCAATTAGATTCTCGCAATTTGCAAGCAGGAACGAAGGGTTTTTTGTGTGAACATAGCTTATTTTATTTTCGTCAAGGAGACTCTTAAGATCAGTTTCATAGCATAAAGCTTCGCCTTCGTACCAATCATTTTCTTCGAGAATGTGTTCGAAGTGATCTTTCAGTTCTGATTCAGTTTCACAATATAAAAACTTACCTCCGTTTTTATTGAAATTGTAAATGAATTTCTCCTCTATAGGCGCATCGTGTTGAATGGAATACTTGCTATTTTCCGTATCATTTCCTTCTTCAGAAGTGGGGTTTATAGAACTAAAAAATTTTTTAAAAAGACTCATATTTTTCTATGCTACTTGATAAATTAATTGAAAACGTTCAAAGATAAAAAAATCTTAATTCAAAAGTCACTTTTGAATTAAGATTTTAAAATAATATGCGTTTTTGTAATTATGCTACTACCTCTGTAAGATTGTCATCAAAGGTTCTCTTTCCGAAAATAGTTTCTAAGTCATCTTTGAAAATAACTTCTTTCTCGATAAGAATATCCGCCAGTTGATTCAATTTATCTTTATTTTCTTCTAATATTTTGATGGCTCTTTCGTATTGGCTTTCAATTAAAATAGAAATTTCCTCATCGATAGTTTTTGCAGTTTCATCAGAATACGGTTTCGAAAAGCTGTATTCGCTTTGACCTGTTGAATCATAATAAGTTACATTTCCTATTTTTTCGTTCAAACCATAAATCGTTACCATTGCTCGTGCTTGGCGAGTTACTTTTTCTAAGTCGCTCAAAGCGCCAGTCGAAATTCTGTCGAAAGTTACTTTTTCAGCAGCTCTTCCGCCCATTGTAGCGCACATTTCGTCTAGCATTTGATCTGTTCTCACGATTTGTCTTTCTTCAGGAAGATACCAAGCCGCACCCAAGCTTTGACCACGAGGAACAATTGTCACTTTAATTAGTGGAGCTGCGTGTTCTAGCATCCAGCTTACTGTTGCGTGGCCTGCTTCGTGTATCGCAATTGCTTTCTTTTCTTCGGGTGTAATGATCTTATTTTTCTTTTCTAAACCGCCAATAATTCGATCTACAGCGTCAAGAAAATCTTGTTTATCCACTGCGGTTTTGTTATTTCTAGCGGCTATCAAAGCGGCTTCATTACAAACATTGGCAATATCTGCACCTGAGAAACCAGGAGTTTGTTTGGCTAAAAAGTCAGTATCTAGATTTTCGACTTTTTTCAATGGAGCAAGGTGCACCTTGAAAATTTCTTCACGTTCGCGAATGTCTGGTAAGTCTACAAAAATTTGTCTGTCAAAACGACCAGCGCGCATCAAAGCCTTGTCTAAAACATCGGCTCTGTTGGTGGCCGCTAAAACAATCACATTCGAATTGGTTCCGAAACCATCCATTTCGGTTAGCAATTGGTTTAATGTGTTTTCACGTTCGTCATTACCTCCTGACATATTGTTTTTTCCTCTCGCTCTTCCCACGGCATCAATTTCATCAATGAAGATAATCGCAGGAGATTTTTCTTTGGCTTGTTTGAATAAATCTCTTACTCGTGAAGCACCAACTCCTACAAACATTTCAACAAAATCGGAACCTGATAAAGAGAAAAACGGAACTTGAGCTTCACCAGCTACGGCTTTTGCCAAAAGTGTTTTTCCTGTTCCTGGAGGACCTACAAGTAACGCTCCTTTTGGGATTTTACCACCCAGATTGGTGTATTTTTCAGGATTTTTCAAGAATTCAACAATTTCTTGTATTTCTTCTTTGGCACCTTCAAGTCCAGCAACATCTTTGAAAGAAGTTTTTATATCTGTTTTTTCGTCGAATAGTTTGGCTTTTGATTTTCCGATATTGAAAATCTGTCCACCTCCGCCACCTGCACCACCTGACATTCTTCTCATAATGAAAATCCAAACCCCAATGATAATAATGATAGGTAAAAGACTGATAATAATATCACTCCAATTACTGCTTTCTTGAAAATCATAATTTTTCAGTTTTCCCTCTGTTACTGCTTTCTCTAATTTTCTTTCGAAAATTTGAACATCGCCAAGGCTAACTTTATAATGTGGACCTTTATTAGGATTATTCAAGACATCTTTGGCAACTTTTTTATTGTTGGGGTCCTTTAATGCAGCAGTATTTAAATAGATTTCTGCATCTTTTTTATTGAAGATTACTATTTTTTCAATCTGACTTTTTTCTAATAGAGTATTAAATTTTGTTTGATCTAATAAAATTGGATCCTGAAAATTTGAGCCACCAGTAAAAAAACTAATGGTCAAGAATATCAATAAAATTGCAGTGTAAATTAACCAAGGACTTACTTTGAAATTATTTGAATTAGGTTTGTTATCGTTTGCCATTGCAGGTATATTTCTTTAGTATTTATTTTCGATTTTCGTGATTTTGGCGTCACCCCAAAGACTTTCGATGTTGTAATATTCTCGAATGTGTTTTTGGAAAACATGAACCACAATGCTTACATAGTCCATAAGAACCCACTCGGCATTATCTGAACCTTCTACATGCCAAGGTTTGTCTTTCAATTCTTTTGAAACTACTTTTTGAATTGAGTTTACAATTGCGTTAACTTGAGTGTTTGAATTTCCGTTGCAGATTACAAAATAGTCACAAACGGCTGTGTCTATTTCTCTTAAATCTAGAATATCGATATCATTTCCTTTTACTTCTTCAATCCCTTTGATAATGTTTGCCAATAGAACATCATTATTTACTATCTTTTTTGCCATGAATTATTTTTAATATAAGTTGGTAAAGTTACCATTTTTTGTGATTATTTTTGAACGTTAACATAATATTAAATTCTGTTCCTCAAATAATTTTTTTATGAAACTAATCAAACTCGATGCCATAGATTCTACAAACGACTTCCTAAAGGGGTTAGCAAGTAAGCAAGTACTTGAAAACTTCACCGTTGTTACTGCCGAAAATCAAACTAAGGGCAAGGGCCAAATGGGAGCTATTTGGGATTCTGAACCCAGTAAAAACTTAATAATGAGTGTTTTGATTGCTGATTTTGTTACAGATGTTAATCGTTTGTTTGATATTAATATTGTCGTGTCGGTTACTATAATTCAGGCACTAGAAGATTTTAATATTCCAGAATTAAGTATCAAATGGCCAAACGACATTATGTCATACAATAAGAAAATAGGTGGTATTCTGATTGAAAATAGTATAAAAAGTGACGGAAGTATCAATTCTATTGTAGGTTTAGGGTTAAATGTGAACCAAATCAATTTTGAGAACTTGCCCAAAGCCTCGTCATTAGCTGTGATTTGCAAAACTACTTTCGATAAAGAAAATATTCTTTTGAAAATTATTGAAAAATTAGAACAAAATATCCAGCTTTGGATTCAAAATTCAGATTTATTTTGGTCTGAATACTCCAATAGACTTTTCAAGAAAGGGATTCCCATGCCTTTCGAAGGGCAAAATCAACAAAATTTTATGGGTATCATCAAGGGGGTTTCTCCTGTTGGCAAACTCGAAATACTTTTAGAAGATGATTCCGTTTCTGAATTTGATATCAAAGAAATTCAGATGTTGTATTGAATAAAAAAACCTTTCAGTTGGAACTAAAAGGTTTTGAATTGTAGGGTGAAAGACTTTACAATTTCGACATATTCAATGCCAAAGTTTCGATAAATTTCGAAATGGGTCCCTTGATCATCATCGCCATCATCGCATTGAATTCTCCTTCGAAATCTAATTGTACCTCGCTTGAATTATCAGCAACTGCATTAATATTGGCCACCAAAGTAAAAGGCAATTTGTCGCTTGCAGCATTCAAAATTACCTTGGTAAAAGGTACTCCTTCTTTCAGTCTTAATTTAATTTCGGGCATACCTTTTAAACCAAAATTAAAAATATCATCACCAAGTACTTCAAACTTAGCAATATTTTCAGGCATCAGTTTCTCGAAATTTTTAATATCGGATAATTGAGTGTATAAATATTCAGCCGATTTTTCGACTGTAACTTTTGGACTTTCTAAGTTCATTTGCAGTTAATTGTTTGTGGTTTATTGTTTATTGTTTATTGTTTAGAGTTTTTGGTTTATTGTGGTAAAATATATGATTTTCGATCTACGAATCACCCAATCCATACATCTGATGACTGTTCGCTTCCTGCTGAACGCTAAACAGTTGCTACTGACCACTTCCAACAACACCCCAAGTCGATGGACTCGAATTCCATTCTCTCAAAGTTTCTTCCTCTTGCTCGGTGATGTATCTTTTGGCTACAGCCAAATTCAATAAATTTTGATAATTGCTTAAGGTATATAAGTCAACATTTGCATTTTTGAAATTGTCTTTCGCTACATCAAAACCATAAGTAAAAACAGCTGCCATTCCTTTGATATTGGCTCCAGCGGCACGCAAGGCTTCCACAGCAAGCAAACTACTGTTTCCTGTGCTGATCAAATCTTCGACAATGACCACGTTTTGACCTTTTTGCAGAAATCCTTCTACTTGGTTTTGTCGTCCGTGTTTTTTAGGTTCTGGGCGAACGTAAACAAAGGGTAATCCTAAACTTTCGGCTACTAATATGCCAATACCAATTGCTCCAGTTGCAACACCAGCAATCACATCGGGTTTTCCAAATTGTTTTTCAATATTTTTCGAAAATTCGTCCCTAACATAATTCCTAATGGTTGGAAATGAGAGAATTATTCGATTATCACAATAAATAGGGCATTGCCATCCCGAAGCCCACGTAAAAGGATTTCTTGGATTCAATTTAATTGCATTAATTTGCAAAAGTAATTCGGCAGTTTTCTCGGCAGTATCTTTATTAAATATCATAATACAAATGTATAAAGTTTTTGTGAACGACAAACCACTTTTTTTGACAAATGAAATCTCTAAGGAGACTAATTTTCAGTTATTTCTTTTGGAAAGTGTTGATATAGTGCAACTTATAGTTAAAATATTTCAAAATAAAATTCAAAAAGCATATCTTTATCATCCCGATGAAAAGGAAATATTAAAAACATTGAAATCTAAAATTCCTGTTTCGAAAGCGGGAGGTGGATTGGTCTATAACAAAAAAGGAGAGGTTTTGTTTATTTACAGAGGAGGAAAATGGGATTTGCCTAAAGGCGGTACTGAAAAAGGTGAAGAAATTGGAGATACAGCGATGCGCGAAGTCGAAGAAGAAACTGGAGTTAATCAACTACGAATTACTAAAAAACTCCAAAAAACCTATCACATTTTCAGGCGTAATGGCATCTACAAACTAAAAATCACACATTGGTTCGAAATGACTTCTGATTATGAAGGAACTCCAGTTGGACAAATCGAAGAAGGGATCGAAAAAGCGGTTTGGCTCAGTCCAAATGAAATACCTGAAGTCTTAAAAAAATCTTATGAAAATATAAAATTATTATTCGAAGAAGAGAATATTAGTTTGCAGTAGTCAGATTGCAGGTTGCAGATTTCAGGTTGCAGAATTTGTGTGAACCCTTTTAGTTAAGACTATGGGTTTGGGTTTTTTGACTGCAATCTGCCAACTGCAATCTGCTAATTTTTTTCCCTACCTTTGCAAAATGAATAAAAAACACCATTCCAACAATATACTTCTCAATTTAGGTATCGAAAACCTAAACGAAATGCAGGTTGCTGCCCAAGAAACCATTTTGAGCGACAACAATATTTTACTGCTTTCGCCAACAGGTTCCGGAAAAACATTGGCTTTCTTGTTGCCCATTTTCGAAATGTTGAAACCCGAAATTCTTTCTGTGCAATGTTTGATTCTTGTTCCATCACGTGAATTGGGACTTCAAATTGAGCAAGTATGGAAAAAAATGGGAACCGATTACAAAGTAAATGTTTGTTACGGCGGACATTCCATCGATACCGAAATCAAAAATTTAAGTAATCCACCAGCCGTTTTAATTGGAACTCCAGGGCGAATCGCCGATCATATTGATCGTGGCACTTTCCGTTTAGATAAAATAGAAACCTTGATTCTCGATGAATTTGATAAATCCTTGCAATTGGGTTTTCACGAGCAAATGTCTTTCATTATTGGAAAATTATCTAAACTGAACAAACGCGTTTTGGTTTCAGCCACTTCAGATATTGAGATTCCAAAATATACCAGAGTGGTCAATCCTACGATTTTGGATTTTATTCCAAATGAAGCAGAAGTGAGTAATCTGTCCACTAAAATAGTTGTTTCGAAAGAAAAGGACAAAATGGGTAGTTTGTTCAATCTGATTTGTTCTTTAAAATCACAATCGGCTTTAGTTTTTTGCAATCACAGAGATGCCGCTGAACGCATAAGCGATACGTTGAACGAAAAAGGAATTTACGCCACCTATTATCACGGTGGAATGGATCAGGACGAAAGAGAACGGGCTTCAATTCAGTTCAGAAACGGGAGTATGAGTTATTTAATCACTACCGATTTAGCGGCTCGTGGACTCGATATTCCCGAAATGAAACACGTTATTCATTATCATTTGCCTTTAAAAGAAGACGAATTCACGCATAGAAATGGTAGAACCGCTCGTATGTTAGCTTCCGGTACAGCTTATATTATCGCTCACGAAAGCGAAAAAAAACTGGATTATATCGATTATGGAATGGAAGTTTTGAAAGTGGAAAACAGCACCACTTTACCAAAACCACCAGAATTTCAAACCATTTATATTAGTGGTGGAAAGAAAAATAAATTGAACAAAATTGATGTCGTGGGTTTCTTTTCCCAAAAAGGAAAATTGGAAAAAGGCGATTTAGGATTAATTGAAGTGAAGGATTTTATTTCATTCGCTGCCGTAAAATTCAATAAAGTAAAAGACTTGCTCCACAACATCAAAGACGAAAAAATGAAAGGCAAAAAATTCAAAATTGAGGTTGCCAGAAAAGTGATTAAGAAAGAGGAAGAGTAGTGTTCAGTGGTCAGTTTTCTAATGGTCAGTGAGATTAGCATAAAAAAATCGTTAACCGTAATTTTTTTACAGTTGACGATTTAGAATTTACAGCCATTACTGATCACTTTTTTTTTCTGACCACTGACCACTTGAAATTATATTTTCTTCACGTATTGTGTAATAATTACAATAGTTTGACCATCAACACGACCTTCAATATATTCAGCGTTTTCGTGGTCTAGTCGGATGTTGCGAACTGCAGTTCCCTGTTTGGCGACCATACTTGATCCTTTTACTTTCAAATCTTTGATTAAAACTACTGAGTCTCCTGTTGCAAGAATTACCCCATTGCTGTCTCTGTGTACCACTTTGTTTTCATCATCTTCCCCTTCACCAGTGGCTTGAGCCCACGCTAAAGTGTCTTCATCAAGGTACATCATTTCTAATAATTCTCGGTTGCCCAAACGGCTCAACATTCGCCAAGAAACAACTTGAACGGCAGGATGTTCGCTCCACATACTATCATTTAAACATCGCCAGAGATTGATATCCATAGTTTCAGGATTCTCGATTTGATCGATTAGTGCCTTGCTTGCTAAAATACTTTCTTCAATTCCGCTTTTTCGGGTTGGAAGAATTTGATATACTTTTAAATCTTCAGCAACTCCAGAAAGTTCACATTTTCCGCCACTACGTTTGATTAATTCTCGTTCAATGCTCATTTTATGCTTTGTTATTTTTTGCGAAAGTACTGCTAATAATAGCCTTTTACAAATAGGTGTTGATAGATTCTTATTTATGACAAACCTCAAAGGTTTAAAAAACCTTCGAGGTTTGATTAGCGGATTAATAAATAAATGATGCTTCTGAATCCTATTTTTTAATTCTCACGGAATCAGGAACCAAAATTTCATATTCGCCATTGTGTCGAATTACATCTCTGACGATGCTTGAACTGATAAAAGATGTTTTAGCTGCGGTCAATAAAAATACGGTTTCAATTTTTGACAATCTTCGGTTGGTGTGTGCAATGGCTTTTTCGAACTCAAAATCGGCTGGATTTCTAAGACCACGTAGAATAAAATTGGCTTTGATTTTTTGACAAAGTTCTATTGTCAATCCTTCATAAACAATCACTTTTACTTTGGGTTGGTCTTTGAAAGTTTCTTCTACAAAACGTTGTCGCTCTTCAAGCGAAAACATATATTTTTTCTCGGCATTGACCCCAATTGCAATTACAATTTCATCAAATAGGGGGATTCCTCTTCTAATAATATCTTCGTGACCTAGAGTAATGGGGTCAAACGATCCTGGAAAAATAGCTTTTCTCATTGTTTTATTGATCTATTTATTTAATTTCTAAACAAGCTATTTCCGAATACTCGAAAGCATTTATAAAGTCATTAATGATTGAATGCTTAGAGTTTATAATATTGACAATAAAATCAGTTTTTGTATTGCCGAAACGTAACCAAATAATTTTTGGAGGAAAACCTCTGAAATTTGATAAATCATAAAAATCTCCATCAAAAGTTACAATAGTATATTCTTTTACTTTAGCAAATTTCCAAATTTCTAAATCAGAATAATTTTCAATTCCAAGTTCTCTGACTTGTTTAGCTTCAGGGAAATTTAGTTTTATTTTAGATATTATTCTAAAAGAAATATTTTGATCAAAGAGCAATTTCACGATGCGATTTGAATTTTATGTTCTCTATCTGCTGCATAGTATAGGCAAGCTTTTATTTGGTTTTCGTTAAGTTCGGGGAAATCTTCAATAATTTCATTTATGGTCATTCCATTTGCTAGCCAATTTAAAACATCAAAAACAGTAATTCTTGTTCCTATTATGGTTGGTTTGCCAAAACGTAATTCGGAATTTATTGCGATGAATTGTTTATAGTCAATCATAATGGTTTTGTTTTTACAAAGTTAATGAAATAATTAGTTATTCAGGCAACGCCAATTCTATGGCATTCGTAAACAAATCTTCCAAAGAAATTCCAGCAGCTTTGGCTTGTTGAGGAATCAAACTTTCGGTAGTAAGACCAGGAATAGTGTTCATTTCGAGCATATGAGGTTCGCCATCGACAAAGATGAATTCGCTTCTGGAAAAACCTTTCATTTTCAAAACTTCGTAGGCTCGTTTGGCAGCTTCGCTTACTTTTTGAGTCATTTCTTCGGAGATTCTAGCCGGAGTGATTTCCTGAGATTTCCCTTGGTATTTGGCTTCGTAATCGAAGAAATCATTCTCCGAAACTATTTCGGTGATGGGCAAAACGGTTACTTTTCCTTGATAATTGATTACTCCAACCGAAACTTCAGTTCCGTCAAGGAAACTTTCGATGATGATTTCATTATCTTCTTGATACGCTACCTGAATAGCAATTGGCAATTCTGCTTCGGTTTTTACTTTTGAAATTCCAAAGCTAGACCCCGATTTGTTGGGTTTTACGAAACAAGGCAAACCTACTTTTTTTACAATTTCGGCAGTGTCGATATGGTCGCCTTTGTTGATGTAATAGGAGGTTGCAGTTTTGATTCCGTAGGGTTTCAATACAGAAAGCATATCGCGTTTGTTGAACGTTAAAGCGGCTTGGTAATAATCGCAGGAAGATTGTGGCATTCCAATCAATTCGAAGTAAGCTTGCATCAATCCATCTTCGCCAGGAGTTCCGTGAATGGCATTGAAAACGCAGTCGAAAGTAATTTTAGTTCCATTGACTGTGGTTGAAAAATCGTTTTTGTCTATTGGATATTCCGCTTCATTGTCGTCGACATAAACCCATTTTTCTTTGAAAATATGGATTCGAAATCCGTTGTATTTGGTTTTGTCAAGAAATTGATACACAACGTTTCCGCTGATCAAGGATATTTTGTATTCACTTGAATATCCGCCCATTATGATGGCAATGTTTTTCATTTTTATTTGTTTATTGTATTATTTTATTATATAAAAGATAATCCACCCCGCCTTCCAGGCACCCCTCCAAAGGAGGGGAAGTTATACATATTCCCCTCCTTTGGAGGGGTACCCAACGGGCGGGGTGTTTTTTATGTGTTTTAATGCTTGAGTTTTCTTTTGAAATCGAATGCCCTAGCCCCGATAGCAGTGGAAATCCTTTCCTTTTTTTGCTGCCAAAAAAAAAGATTGCAACGAATAGCGGGACATCGCAGATTCAGCGAAGCTAAATAGCTCCTTCCTTCGACTGTGCTCAGGATGACGATAAAAAATCATTAAACAAAATTAGAATTTTTTTTCAAACGAAATAGCTTTATCTTTGTGACTTATAAAAATAAATGTATGAGCTTACGTAAATATCTTTCTAGTCGGGTGTTTTTTGCACAGCTTTTGGCTGCTCTTTTGATTCTTGCTGTTTTAACCTATTTGTTTATGCATTGGTTGACTTTTACGACCGATCACGGTCACGAAATCACGGTGCCAAACTTAGCCAAATTGACAGAGGAGCAAGTAGAAGATAAACTCGACGAATTGGATTTGGATTATGTGCTTTTGGATAGCGTGGATTACAATAGTGATTATCCAAAGTTTAGTGTTGTAGAGCAAGATCCTTTACCTGGAGCCAAAGTAAAAGAAGGCAGAAAAGTATATATTAAGATCAATGCTTCGGGATTTTCATCAGTTAAAATTCCTGATTTGATTGATAAAACCTATCGTGAAGCCGTTCCGACTTTGAAAGCTTTAGGTCTTGAAGAAGGAACGATTACTTATATTCCGAATCTTGGAAAAGATATGGTGCTCGAAATCCGTTTCAAAGGGCGAAATCTGAAAGTAGGTGACCGCGTTTTGAAAGCCTCGAAGATCGATTTGGTGCTAGGAGATGGCAAGGAGAGTTATGTAGAAGAAGTGGATAGTACTGCCATACCAACCGAAGCCATACCAGTAAATGAATAATAATAATGACACTACCGAAGATTTAGAGGACGAATTATTCGAACATTATCGATTTGATGTTCCCAAAGGGCAATTGCTCCTGAGAATAGACAAGTATTTGATGAATATGATTCCGAATGCGACTCGAAATAAAATCCAAAATGCCGCTACCGGAGGTGATATTTATGTAAATGATATTCCTGTAAAATCGAATTATAAGGTAAAACCTTTCGATGTGATTCGGATAATGTTGTCGCATCCACCTTTCGAAAACAGAGTTGATCCTGAGGATATTCCGCTTGATATCGTGTATGAAGATGATGCGCTTTTGCTTATAAACAAGCCGCCAGACTTCGTAGTTCATCCTGGTCACGGAAATTATACGGGAACTTTGGTCAATGCTTTGGCCTTTCATTTTGATAATTTGCCAATGAACAGCAGCGAGCGTCCAGGTTTGGTGCATCGAATAGACAAAGATACTTCCGGGCTTTTGGTGATTGCCAAAACCGAAGCGGCGATGACGCATCTTGCGAAACAGTTCGAAGCCAAAACTACCGAAAGAGAATACATTGCCTTAGTTTGGGGAAATGTCCTTGCCGATGAAGGAACAATCGAAGGTAACATTGCCCGTCACGTAAAAGACCGTATGCAAATGGCGGTTTTTGCTGATCCAGAAATAGGAAAACCTGCTGTGACTCATTATAAAGTGTTGGAACGTTTTGGCTATGTGACTATGGTTTCTTGCAAGTTAGAAACAGGAAGAACGCACCAAATCCGTGTACATATGAAACACATTGGACATCCGCTTTTTAACGATGCGAGATACGGTGGTGATTTGATTCTGAAGGGAACCACATTTACCAAATACAAACAATTTATAGAAAACTGTTTCAAAGCGCTACCACGTCAGGCTTTGCACGCGAAGACACTTGGTTTTATGCATCCTAATACTGGAGATTATATGCGTTTTGATACTGAATTACCGCAGGATTTTCAAGACTGTTTGGAGAAATGGAGAGGCTATTCGAAAACTCACGCGAGCGAGGACGAGTAGTTTTTGATTTTGTTAGAAATGGCACACAAATGACGCGGATTTTGTCGGATAAAAACGGAACGTGTTTTATAAGGGTATTTCTCAATTTCCTTTTTTGCAGATGCATAAATTAGAATGAATTTAAATAGTAATTTTTGAAGATTAATTCAATATTATCAGCTGCTAAAAACGTTCATTTTTTATAAAACTACCTATTTTTGTAAAGAAAATAAACTCTTATTATAATGAAAAAAATAGCTGCATCTCTTATCCTATTAGCAACACTATTTAGTTGTAAAGAAAATCTAACTGCACCAAAACAAGAAAAAATAAACTATGCTGTTTTTGGTGATTCTATTTCGGTCGACGGAGCTATTTCAGAAGCCAGAATGCTAGAAAAGTATCAATCTTTGAAAGAAGGTGATACCGTTGAAGTAGTCTTTAAATCAAAAATTGTCGATGTCTGTCAGAAAAAAGGATGTTGGATGAATTTAGCCTTGAATGAAAAAGAATCTTCGTTTGTAAAATTTAAGGATTATGCGTTTTTTGTTCCTTTGAATGCAGCTGAGAAAGAAGTGGTTGTTAAAGGGAAAGCTTTCGTCAGTATTGAATCGGTTGATGAATTGAAGCATTATGCAAAAGATGCTGGAAAGTCTCAAGCTGCAATTGATAGTATTACAAAGCCAGAAAGCACCTATGGCTTTATGGCGGATGGAGTTTTGATAAAAAAATAAGTTATGCATAGAATACTATTTCTTTTTGTAATTCTTTTATTTGTTTCTTGCCAATCCAAAGAGAATAAAGCTGCCGATAAAGAAGCTTGCCCAGCGGATTCAAAGACCAATGATGACGGTTTCAAAATGTATCAAATGTCTGAAATGGCAGTATTGATGGAGCAAATGTATGTGGATAATCAGCGTTTGAAAGACCGAATTATAAAAGGGGATACCATTGGAAAATTTCCGCAACATTTTGAAAGAATTCACCAAGCGATAATGACTGACGGCAAAGATAGAGATGCCTTTTTTGAAGACCAAGCTCAAAAATTTATCATCGCACAAGAGCAAATTTACAAAGACCCTAAAAACGCTAAAGCCCATTTCAATAAAGGAGTTGATGCTTGTATTCAATGTCATCAACAGAAATGTGGTGGTCCAATTCCTAAAATTAAAAAGCTTTATATTAAATAGGTTATCATTGTTTAAAATATACTGCGTTAAAATAAAGTCTCGCACGGGGCTTTTTTTTGTGCTTGAAAGTGTCTACTTTTTGCTTTGTACAAGAAGGTAAATTACTAGAAAAGTCAAAATTGAGTGTTTAAAATCGCAATCGTTTTCGTAAAATTATTGTTATTTTTTACCTGTTTCACTTACTTTTTTGATTCCAAATAGAGTGATAGGACATTTAATTTTACTATATTTATTGTCGTTTTAAAAAATGATAATAATATAAATAATTAGAATAGAAATACAGAATGAAAAGAGTATTAGTAGCCACTGGAGGTGGTGATTGCCCGGGATTGAATGCCGTGATTAGAGCAATCGTAAAAAGAGCCGCACAAGAAAAGGATTGGGAAGTAATAGGAAGTGTTCAATCATTTGATGGTATTCTTCGCGAACCAACCGAAATATTGGTTTTGGATGATAAAGCAGTAGCAGGAATTCATGTCGATGGAGGTACAATTATTGGAACAACCAATAAAGGAGGACCATTTGCATGGCCAGTAAAAAATCAGGATGGTTCATGGGATTATGTGGATCGCTCAGACGAGATGATTCGTAAATTGCAGTTTATGGGAGTTGACGCGGTAATAAGCATTGGAGGAGATGGTTCTCAGCGTATTTCTCAAGCACTTTATGAAAAAGGATTAAATGTTGTTGGAGTGCCGAAAACAATCGATAATGATTTATCAGCCACTGATTTTACTTTCGGTTTTCAAACTGCAGTTCACACTGCTACAGAAGCTGTCGATAAATTAGTAACAACCGCTGCCAGTCACAATCGAGTTTTGGTTCTTGAGGTTATGGGTAGAAATGCCGGTTGGATTGCTTTAAATGCTGCGATTGCTGGTGGAGCTGAAGTGTGTTTGATTCCTGAAATCCCATATGATTTAGATGCTGTTGCCAAAAAATTACAAAGTCGCTACAATAGTCGCGGAAAAGGAAACGCTATAGTTGTTATAGCCGAAGGTGCAATGCCTAAAGGTGGTACTTTGTTGTCTGAGAAAAGTGATGAAATTGGCTATGAAAACCTACGTTTGGGTGGAGTAGCTCATAAATTGGTGAATGATTTAAAATCAATTGGTTTCGAGGCGGATATGCGTGAAACTGTTTTAGGCCATTTACAAAGAGGAGGTAGCCCGATCGCTTATGATAGAATCTTAGCGACCCAATTCGGAGTTAAAGCCTTTGAAATGGTATTAGAGGGTAAGTTTGGACAAATGGCTGCTTACCGCCATCCGGATATTATCTCGGTTCCGTTCAAAGACGCTATCGATAATCCAAAATTAGTAGATCCATTGTGTGATTTAGTTAAAACAGCTAAAGGAGTTGGAATCGGTTTTGGAGATTAAGTGGTAGATATAAGGACTAATTAGTTCGATACATTAGACCGCAAATTCACAAATTATTCTTAGAGTAAGTCTAGCCTTAATTTGCGAATTTGCGGTCTCTTTTTTTTGTATAATTTGAGAACGTGGATTAATTTTCTACATAAAGCGTACCCTGAGTAATTCCTCTGCGTTCAATTTCTTTCTCCATAAGGTTTGAATTTGAGTTTTTTTCAAGCCCCAATTGGGTGCAATAAGCAAATCCCAGTCAGAAATTCCGAACAAACGTTGGATGACGATATCGGGTCGCAAGAGCGGAATCAATTCGCAAAGTAAATCGGTGTATTCTTCCAAAGTAAAGAGTTTAAAAGGTTCTCTTTTGTATTTGACGCCCATAACCGAGCCTTCGACAATATGCAAATGGTGAAATTTCACGAACTTTATTTGCGGAAATCGGTTGATTTCGTGAATGTAATTCAACATCATTTCTCGAGTTTCCCACGGAAAGCCAAAAACAGTGTGGACACACAAATCGATGGGGCTATCTTTCAATAATTCTACCGCTTGTATAAATTCGGAGTGGCTGCAACCTCGGTTGATTTGCTCCAAAGTCTCATCATAAATCGATTCCATTCCCATTTCTAAATCCACATCGAAGCGGTCGCAATAACTTTCTAAAAGCGCTATTTTTTTGGCATCGATACAATCGGGACGTGTGCCTACTGAAAATCCCACAACTTCCTCGGTGTTGACCGATAATGCCTCATCATACATTGGTTTTAAAATCGAAACAGGCGCATAAGTATTGGAATTCGGCTGAAAATAAACTATAAACTTATCGGCTTTGTAGTGGTTTTTGGCACGTTCCATTCCCTCGATTAACTGCTTTTTAATAGTTAAAGCCGTTCTAGAAATTTCGGGTGTAAACGAATCGACATTACAATAGGTGCAACCACCGTATCCTTTGTTTCCGTCACGATTGGGACAGGAAAAACCGCCGTCAACGATTACTTTATAAACCCGTTGGTTGTTGTATTTTTCGCGCAAGTGTGCGCCGTAATTGTTATATCTTTTTATTTCAGTAGTCGGTAGTTTGCTCATAGGGGCAAAATTACGAAATCAGTAGTATTATAATAAGTTGGCTTGGTTGATTATTCGGAGTTCCATCAATAAATCGGTTTGAACATCGCCACCTAATGTGAAGGTATGTTTGTCAAATTCGATAAAATCATTTTTGTTGTAAAATTCTATTGCTTTATGATTTTCTTCCCAAACGCCAAGCCAAATGGAATCGACTCCCGATTGTTGTCCAATTTTCACTGCGTGATTCAGGAATAATTGCCCTATCTTTTTTCCGTGAAATTCTTTCAAAACATAGATTCGTTGAATTTCCATCGCTTCAAGACTGTGGATTTCAGTTTGTGCCTTTCCAAAATTCAGTTTGAGGTAACCAAGAGTATTTGTTTCTAAGGTGGCCAAATAAAATATTGATTCCGGATTGTTTATTTCGGATGCTACTTGTGCTGCATTGAAATTTTCTTGAATATAATTTTCTAAATTTTCAGGAGTGTTGGCTGCAGCAAAAGTTTCGACAAAAGTTTTTGTGCTTATTTCTTGTATGATTTCAAGGTCGGCAATGCTTGCTTTTCTGATTCTAATGGTATTCATGTAATTTAACTTTAATAGAATTTCATCGTATCCAAATATACTACAAATAAATGGTATTCAGTTTTCATTTTAAGATTTTCAATTTGTACTTTTGAAAACGCATTAAACAAATATAGAAAATGAAATCGCTACTAACAAGGCGTTTGTTGCAAACAAACTATAATAACTTAAAAGGCGATACCATTTATGACCGCTAATAAATCAAAATTTACATAAATGAAAATTGTCCTATCGCCAGCTAAATCCTTAAATTTCGAAAAAACAGTACCAAGCGCCACTTTTTCGGACTCTCTTTTTCTGAAAGAAGCGCGCCAAGTACATAAAGTGTTGAAACCAAAATCTCCGGCCGCACTTTCCGATTTGATGGATATTTCAGATAAATTAGCCGAATTAAACTGGCAGCGCAATCAGGATTGGAAAACGCCTTTCACACGACAAAATTCGAGGCAGGCCGTATTTGCTTTTGATGGGGATGTGTATTCGGGCTTGGATGCCTATTCCATTCCGATAGAAAAATTGGATGTTTTGCAAGACCGTTTGCGTATTTTGTCCGGTTTGTATGGGTTGCTTAAACCATTAGATTTGATGCAAGCTTATCGGCTGGAAATGGGAACCCAATTGCCCATTGGCGAAAGCAAAAACTTATACGAATTCTGGAAGCCTATTATCACCAAAGCATTGAATAAAGAACTGAAAAAAGGGGAGTTGTTCGTTAATTTAGCGAGCCAGGAGTATTTCTCCGCTGTGGATGTCAAAGCTTTGAAAGTTCCTGTAATCACTCCTGAATTCAAGGATTACAAAGACGGTAAACTAAAAATCATCAGCTTTTTTGCCAAGAAAGCCAGAGGGTTGATGGTGCGTTATATCATTGATACCAATGCGGAAACCGTCGATGATTTGAAAGAATTTAATTATGATGGTTATTTTTTTGATGCCAATTTGTCAAAAGGAAATCAGTTGGTTTTCACAAGATAGCCTATTTTTGAGTATAAACTTATGGTACATTTGTATAAAACAATTTAAAAGCGATTAATATGAAAAGAAGTTTTATAGTGGTCTACGCATTTCTTGCGTTTTTGGGTTTTTCAAGATTGAATGCTCAAATAAAATTGGACGAAAATTTGCTTGGTGCGGCTCAAAAAGGGCTTGCAGGATTGACTTTTAGCGATGCTGATGCTCAAAAGTTGTCAAAAACCACAGTTGATAAATTAGATTCAGAGCATACGATCGCTGGACCAACGGATCCGTATACCATCCGTTTGAATAGAATTTTCGGTAAATACACCAATGGTTACGGGATGACTTTGAATTACAAGGTCTACATTCTGAAAGAAGTGAATGCTTTTGCTACTGCCGACGGCAGCGTCCGAGTGTATTCCGGTTTAATGGATGTTATGGATGACAATGAATTGCTCGTGGTAATTGGTCATGAAATAGGGCATGTAGTCAACAAAGATACCCGAGATGCTATTAAGGCTGCCTACCAAAAAGAGGCGTTGATTCAAGGTGCTGCTTCACAATCAAGAACTATTGCTTCGGTTACCGATAGTCAGTTGGGAAAATTAGGGAGCGCAATGATTGATAGTAAACACAGCAGAAAACAAGAGTCGGAAGCCGATTTATTTGCCTACGATTTTATGAAAAAAAACGGATACGATGTCAATGCCGTTGAATCAGCATTTGCTATTTTGGCAAAAATGGGAGAAGGAAAACAAGCTGATTTTTTTACTCGAATGATGAGTTCACATCCAGAACCCAAAGAAAGGTCAGAAAACGCTAAGAAGAAAGCGCAAAGCGAAGGTTTGTATAAACCCTATGTTCGTCAATTGCCAGTGGCAACTGCTGCGAAACCAACTACTAAAACAGCAACAAAAACAACGACTACAAGGACTACTACAAAAAAGTAAAATAGATTTTAGTCTTCAATAATTGAAAAGCATCCCGAAAACTGGGATGCTTTTTTTGTATTTTTAACTCGTTGGGTGTAATTAGTTTTTAATGATAATTTTTCGTCAGTTCGAGTGATTTTCGTCAGAAAATTGTATCGAGAACTAGACAAATCTCAGTAAAAACGATTCTCGATTAGCTTCGCTCATTTCGGCTAATGCCTCGGGTCATTTTTTGTTCCTCCCGACAGCTATCGGGATCTCACAAAAAACACTCTAATAGACGTTTTTAATAATTACATCTAGCCTGTTGTTTTCAATTCATTTCAACCGTAATAGGTAAATTATACGAAGTGCGTACCGGTTTTGAACCCATCATTCCCGGAGACCATTTGGTTTTCAAAGATTTCAAAACTCGAATCGCTTCTTTGCCAAGGCCAAAGCCTGGATCTCGGATGACTTTGATATCGGTCATACTGCCGTCCCTTTCGATTACAAAAGAAACATAAACACGATATGTATTGCCACCGTCGATATCTGGTTTTTCGAAATTATTACCAACATAACTGTAGAATTCATTGATTCCGCCCGGAAATTCAGGCAGTTTGTCTAAGGCAGTAGTATTGACGATTGCTTTTTCATCGACAGGAATTGATGGAGTTTCTACAGTTCCAGAAGGCAAACTGCTTGTTGCTGTCCCTGTTTCTGTCCCGCCTTCGCTGCCTGAATGGCTGTTTAAAAGTTCTTTAGTGGTGGGCACTTCAACCGTTGGGTCAGGAGTAGCCGAAACCACCAAGGGCAAATTGGCTTTCGTTTCATCAGGAGCCTTTGTTTGCGGGCTGCTAGCTGCTGTTTTGGGTTTTTCGGGCAGCACAGTATACGGGGTTACTGTGATGGGTTCATCAAAAATTGTTGGCGTGGCAACAATAATAGGTTTGTTCATCAGATTCGAAATGGTGAAAATAACTCCTAGAGCGGCAATCAATGCCATTCCAGACACAAAAGCCATTGCCAAAGTTTTGGAACTGTCGCGACGCAATTGGTAAGCACCATACTCTTTGTTTCGGTCTTCGAAAACAAGATCAATCCAGCCGGTTTCGTAAATACTTAATCTAGACATAATTTATGGTTTTAAAGGTTAAGTATTTATCGCATCATAAGCTATCTTTTAACATATAACGTAAAAGATATTCGAAATAATATATAAAATAGTGATTATTTTCAAAATATTTTCACAAATGTATTGAAGTCCTATGTTTGTTGGGTTGAGGAGAGTACGAAAGGCATGTAGAATTCAACACATCAGCCAAAAAGCCTCTAGATGAACAGCAGAATTATGCCTGTCCGTTCCGAAACTTCGAGATAATGGATGACGTGCTTGACCAGTCATGAGTGATAGCCCAAGGATTCGGTGGTGTTTGAAAGTGGTGTTTTTTTTTATTAGAATTTTAAGATATGGCTTCGCTAAATTGAGAGGCGCACTGTGTTAGTTCCAAGCGGAGCCGTCTTCTCGATTACGGGCAGTTACTGTTTTTCGAAAGTCATATATTCTCGCTCTGAATAAAAGACTTTTAAAATATTCTCTTGCTTTATTTCGTATGTGTTTTTCCAATTTTTAGTTTGTTGATTATAATTTAAGTTTAAACTTTCATAAAACAAATTACCCCATTCTGTTTCATTAACTTCACTTGTTGAAAAATCTATAAATGTTAGCAATTTTTCTCTTTCAGAGATAGAATATTTTCCGAAAAAGTTATTTCTAACCGTATTTCCAGTAAAGTCCAATTTTTGATTAAAACTTATTGTTATTTCATTAGAATTTGAAAAATCATTAGCAACTAAAATGCTGCCATTAGACTCATTGACAAAAGATATAAGTTTCCAAGTGCCTAAAATATTTGTCTCTTGATACTTTCTGTCATCCTCATTACAGCTTATAAAAGCTAGTATTAGAAATAAAAATATATTTTTCATGATTTTAAGTTTTGATTCAACAATTATATGGTGTGTTTCTTCTTCTTTTGTTCCGTAAACTTTTATAATATATCTACTCACTGTTTTCGGGGATTACCTGCAGTTTACAGTGAAAATAGAACTGAATTTATTATTTATTCAGAGAGTCTTGCTATCACAACATCCCAAGATTTATAGAAAGTTTTATTTTATGGAAGTCTTTCGGCTATCGGACTCATTACCAAATAAATTAAATGTTAAGAAATATTTGTATCCGCCTTGATTTATCATTATCCAAGATACTAATTTATTAGTTTTAGATTCAAATAATAGTGTTCCTAATGGGTTCTCCGGATCCTCTTTCTTATAGTATGCGAAAACATTAGAATCTTTTGTAAACATTTTTTCGCCAGAAATTGTTTCTTTAGCTATTTCTTCCTTAAACGGTTCATAAATTTTATGGTTTTTATAAAATCGAACTGGTTTAGCGTCTAAACTTTTTATTCCTAAGCTATCCAAATTTTTTCTAAAAGGATAGAAGATAGTATCGAATGTGACCAGTCTTTTTTCTTTCCTTGCAGAAACTGTGTCACTGAGGACATAGTCGAAATAGATATATTTTTTAAATAGACTATCTTTTGAAATTTCTATTTTTTCTTTTTTGTAAACGTAATTTGCCAATTCAATAAGTTTTGAATATTGATTTTTTTCGTTTTCTGTCCAAATTTCGGTACTTATTTTTTGTCCGAAGCTAAAGCTAGAGGTAACAAAAAGGATTGCAATTACAATTTTATGGATTTTTGTTTTCATATTGTGCAACTTGTTAATAATAACCCAAGCAGCAAATTTGCACCCAAAACAGGCAGATTGTCGCTATTAAACAACACATTGTTACACAAATATAAAAATAATAATTGTATTACAAATCATCAAAAAGACTTATTATTTATCGAATACTTTTGGTACTGATGTAGGCGAAAAGTAAGAGCCTAGTTGAGGTCATTTTAATCTCTCAAACTACCTCTTATCCTGAATAATTTCGGCCAATAATTTCTTAGCGCGAAGCAGTTTTATTTTCACATTGCTTAGGGGTTCGTCAATTTTGCTGGCAATTTCCTGATAGCTCATTTCCTGAAAATAGCGCAGTTGTATGACTTCCTGATAATGGGGTTTGAGCTCTTTGATAAACTGCAATAATTGCGACAGATTTTGTTCGGTAATCAGTTCATCCTCAGCCGACGGAGTAGTGTCGGCAATATTGTACGCTTGCTGGTTTTCATCGTCTGTAATTTCAATGAAAAGACCCGATTTTTTTTTGCGTAATAAGTCGATATGAACGTTTTTGGCAATAGCAATTAGCCAAGTATTAAACTGAAATTCAGGATTGTAACTCGATATTTTATCGAAAGCTTTCGAAAAGGTTTCTATAGTAATATCCTCGGCATTGGTTTCGTTTTCGGTGCGTTTGAGCATGAAACCGTATACTTCATTCCAATAAAAATCCAATAGAAAAGTAAAGGCTACTTGGTCTCCTTTTTTTGCTTTTTCTATCTGTTTATTTATTTCCAATGGACTGGTTTTGAAAAAATATTGCTGATGAATATATTTAATTGTGTGAAGATAAGAACTATTTCGATAATGGGAAACCAATACATCACATCTTTTTCTTTTAATTTTCCGGCTGCGAAGCCAAGAACAATCCAAGTGCATAAATAACGAAAGCCTATTAAACTCAAAACGATAATCCATTGAAACTGAAAAGCAAGTAAAACGGTTGCTAAAGTGATAAATAGCAATTGAGTTATATAAAACAGGGCCAATTGAACTTTGTCGAAAGTTTTATAATGTTGCGCTGTTGATACGTGTCGGCGTTTTTGCGTAAACCAAGCTTTGAAAGTGGTTTTTGGCTCCGAATAAGTGAAGCTTTCCGACGAAAAACAAATGGTCGTATTTTTTTTGGTCGCCACCTGATTGATGAATAAATCATCGTCGCCTGATCGAATTTGAATGTGACTGATAAAGCCATTTACATTGAAAAATTCCTCTTTTTTATACGCCAAATTGCGACCGATTCCCATATAAGGCTGGCCGATTTTCGCCCAAGAAAAATACTGAATTGCGGTAAGCATAGTTTCGAAGCGGATGATTTTATTTAGGAAAGAATTGGCAACTTTTTCGTAGGCTCCATAACCCAAAACAATGGTTTTTTGCATGGTAAATTGGGAACTCATGCTCGTAATCCAATCTTTCGACGATG
>NZ_JBIKRX010000082.1:0-12186 GCF_044348915.1 Flavobacterium sp.
GCAATATCTTTCGACCAAACCCGAAGTGGTGAATTATCAGAATTATATTGGCACTTCAGCTCCAATTACTTTCAACGGTTTGGTGCGTCATTACGATATGCGTGGTGGTAGCAATATGGCGGATATTCAGGTGAATTTGTTGCACAAAGAAGACCGTGATTTACAAAGTCACGACATCGCCAAATTGATGCGTCCCGATATTCAAAAAATTGCCAAGAAATATGGTGCGAATGTAAAAATTATTGAAGTTCCGCCTGGACCGCCAGTTTTATCGACTTTGGTTGCCGAGATTTATGGACCAGATTACAAGGAACAAATCAAAGTGGCGAATCAGGTAAAAACGATTTTGGAAAATACTTCGGATATTGTGGATATTGATTGGATGGTTGAAGACAACCAAACCGAATACAAACTGGAAGTCGATAAAGAAAAAGCAATGCTAAACGGAATTGCGCCACAACAAGTAGTCGGGAATCTGACGTATTTGTTGAAAGAATATCCCGTTTCGAATTTATACGACGAGAATTCGAATGACAATGTGGGCATTGTGCTTTCGCTTGACGACAAAGATAAAACGAGTTTGCAAGACATTCAAAACCTGAAAATCAAAGGCATTCAAGGGAATATGATTCCGGTGAGTGATTTGGTAAAAGTGGTTCAAGACACCTTGCAGAAAACCATATACAGAAAAGACCAAAAACGAGTGGTTTATGTAACCGCCGACATGGCTGGAGCTTTAGAAAGTCCTGTGTATGCTATTTTGGGAATGAATGAGAAATTGACCAAAATGAATGTGCCTAAAGGCTATAAAGTCAATGAATTGTATATGGAGCAACCTACGGATGAAAGTGATTTTACTGTAAAATGGGATGGCGAATGGCAAATCACATTGGAAGTTTTCCGTGATTTGGGTGTCGCATTCCTAGTAGTAATCGTGATTATTTATATGTTGATTGTGGGTTGGTTCCAAAACTTCAAAACACCGATGGTGATGATGTTGGCGATTCCACTTTCGTTGATTGGAATTGTGTTTGGACACTGGTTATTGAGCGCTTATTTTACGGCGACTTCTTTCATTGGAATGATTGCTTTGGCAGGAGTTATGGTTCGAAATTCGGTTTTGCTAATTGACTTTATCGAAATCCGACTCAATGAAGGCGTGGCATTAAAACAAGCGATTATCGAAGCAGGAGCAGTTAGAACCACACCGATTTTATTGACAACAGGAGCGGTAGTTATTGGAGCATCGATTATCTTATTCGATCCAATTTTTCAAGGATTGGCTATTTCATTGGTGTTTGGAGCAGTAGTTTCGACTGTTTTGACCTTGTTGGTTGTGCCAATTATTTATTATATCACGGAAAGAAAAAAATGGGAGAAAAATTAGTATTCAGTGATCAGTTTTTCAGTGTTCAGTAACAGTGCAAACAACTTTAGACTTTAAACAATCTTAAACCTTTAAACAAAAAAATATGAAACTATTACTAATAACCGCAGTCCGAGAATTTGAAAAAGACATCAAGCAAATCCTTAAAAAAGTACAAGTTAAATCCTTTTCATACAAAGATGTAAAAGGATTTAAAGACAATTCAGAAGATGCTTTGGAAGCCAATTGGTTTGCCACCAATATGCAGGAAACGGAATCGATTTTGTTCTATGCTTTTGTAAAAGAAGAAAAAGTAGATGGGCTTTTCGATATGGTGAAAGAATTTAATACAGAGCAAGTTTCAAAATCAAATATTCACGTTGCCGTGCTGAACATCGAAAGATGTAGTAACTAAATTTATTAATCTAAAATAAAAATATATGAAAAACAGAATCGTAAGAGCAGTAGCAGGAACGTTTATACTGATTAGCTTACTTTTAGCCATTTATGTAAACCAAAATTGGTTGTGGTTTACTGCATTTGTGGGCGCCAATTTGTTGCAATCTTCTATCACCAAATGGTGTTTGATGGAGGATATTTTGAACAAACTAGGAGTGAAGGATTAAATCTTATTTCTAGAAATTTTTAAAGAGAATGTTTTAAACGACATTCTCTTTTTGTATTTAGTAACAAATTTTCGAAATGTTTAATGGAAGAAAAGAGCTATAATAATTTCTATCGCAATCAAAATTATCACAATCCATTCTAGCCTTGAACTCTCACGAACATTCAAAACATCGGTAAAAAGGGTTAGGTTGTTTTCTACAATTTGCAAACGATAATCTAAATCCTTAAATCTGGGATTAATGTCAAAATTAGTCTTGAGATTGCGGTTCAGCAGATTCAATTCTTCATTGTCCCAAACTAAATTAGGGTCATCCAAAATATACAAATTATCTACAATACTATTTTTGACATTCAAAACTTTGCCAATGTATTTCAACAAGTTAGTTTTAGAAATACTCAATTTTCCGTGATGTTCTAATTCTAAAATATAGTGCTTTGAGGAAGTAATGAGTTCGTCTGTCAAGACTTCGTAATATTCTAAAGCTACCGATTGACCAATATTCAGCATCACGATTCGCAATAGGGATGAGTCTATTTGCGAAACCGTAACATAATCGTTTTTAACCACAACCTTGTTCAGATTTTCTTCTGTTTTGATTTTGTATTCTTCAGATAAATCTAAATCAACATTTTTTGTGGCGTAATTTTTTATGAATTGTATGAATTCACTTTTGGACACAGGATCGTAATTAGCAAAAACCACCACGCCATAATCAAAAACATACAAATAACGATTGGTTTCCGTCAGGGCATAAAAAACTTCGGAAGTGGAACCAGAAAAAGCTTCGGCACGAAACTCAGCACGAAATTTCTTGATATTAAAAAATTCGGCAATCTGTAAGGCTTCGATTTGAATTTCCATAACAAGCGGTTTATTGCAAATTTAATCTGAATATATTATACAAATCGAATAACTAGATATAAAAAAACCGAAACGGAGTCTCGGTTTTTTTTATATAATGAAGTCATTTAAAACAAATACTAAAACAACATTTGAGTTAAAGGAGATTTTGAAGTTGCTGACTTTGGTAACAAACCAAGCAGCTGAGTATACTGACCTGCATTCAAAATTCCTTTCATTTTAGTTGGAAATAAATTTCTAATTCCAGTCATTTTTGATGCATATCCGGCTTTATCCGTAAGTGCAGTTGGTAAAATGTTTTTCTTTTTGTTTAATAATTCGTTGACTAAAGAGTTTACAGCTGGCTTCTGGGCATCAGAAATTTTTAGAGTAGGAGATAAATATCCCATTACTTGATTAGATATCCCAGCAACATCAAATGATTTTGTAGCAGCTGTTGCAGCTTGACTAGTTGCAGAACTTGCAGCTTTAGTAAGGTCGCCCATACTTTGAGCGTTTGAAAATGTAAATACGCCTAAAAGCATTGATAAAATAAGAAGTTTCTTTTTCATGAGTTTTAAATTATAATTTTTTATAAATATATTTAAATTTACAATATGATTTCAAATGGGTTAAATAAATAATTCACATTAATAAAAAATATAACAAAACAAGGTAAATCTGTTATTTTTTTATACTTTTGAAGCTCTATAAAATGCAAATTACATGACTTTCAACAGCAAAAATAATAGCAACGACCAATTATTAGATTTATACAAAAGAATACTGAAACCAAGACTCATCGAGGAAAAAATGTTGATTCTGATCCGTCAAGGAAAGGTTTCCAAATGGTTTTCAGGAATTGGTCAGGAAGCGATTTCAGTTGGAGTTACAGCTGTTTTGGATGCTGATGAATACATTCTACCGATGCACCGAAACTTAGGGGTTTTTACAGGACGAAATATCCCCTTAAACCGTCTTTTTTCGCAATGGCAAGGCAAGGCCAATGGGTTTACAAAAGGGCGTGACCGTAGTTTTCACTTTGGCACACAGGAATTTCATATCATCGGAATGATATCGCATTTGGGTCCTCAATTGGGTATTGCCGATGGAATTGCTTTGGCGAATAAACTAAAACAAAACGGTAAAATTACTGCTGTATTTACAGGGGAAGGAGCCACAAGCGAAGGTGATTTTCACGAAGCTTTGAATATTGCAGCGGTTTGGGAATTGCCAGTAATGTTCATCATTGAAAACAATGGTTATGGGCTTTCGACACCTACCGATGAGCAGTTTCGTTGCGAAAATCTTGCTGACAAAGGCATCGGTTATGGCATGGAAAGCCACATTATCGACGGAAATAACATTCTTGAAGTCTTCAATACATTATCCGAATTGAAAGAATCAATCAAAGCCAATCCGCGTCCCGTTTTATTAGAATTCAAAACCTTTAGAATGCGTGGTCACGAAGAGGCGAGTGGTACCAAATATGTTCCTCAGGAGTTGATGAACGAATGGGCTGTCAAAGATCCTGTCGAGAATTATAGGAATTATTTGAAAGAGAAGCAGATTCTTTCAGATGAATTTGATGCTCAGTTGCGAACCGAACTCAAGAATGAAATTGACGAAAATTGGACATTTGCCAATGCAGAACCTGAGATTGAAGCAACTTATGAAGACGAATTAAATGATGTGTACAAACCATTTGATTACCAATACATTGAACCTAAAGATAAAACAGAGAATATCCGTTTTATAGATGCCATTTCGAGTAGTTTAAAACAGTCGATGGAGCGCTATGAGAACTTGGTTATTATGGGGCAGGATATCGCTGAATATGGCGGTGCCTTCAAAATTACCGATGGCTTTGTGGCTCTTTTTGGAAAAGAAAGAGTTCGCAATACACCCATTTGTGAAAGCGCTGTGGTTTCAGCAGGAATGGGTTTGTCCATCAACGGATGTAAAGCGATTGTTGAGATGCAGTTTGCCGACTTTGTTTCGACAGGATTCAATCCGATTGTCAATTTATTAGCCAAATCACATTACCGTTGGCAAGAAAAAGCCGATGTTGTTGTCCGAATGCCTTGCGGTGCGGGAACCCAAGCAGGCCCTTTTCATTCGCAGACCAACGAAGCTTGGTTTACCAAAACACCCGGTTTAAAAGTAGTATATCCAGCGTTTCCGTACGATGCCAAAGGATTATTGAACGAATCCATCAACGAGCCGAATCCGGTTTTGTTTTTCGAACACAAACAATTGTATCGCAGCATTCACCAGGAGGTACCAACGGATTATTATACAATTCCACTTGGAAAAGCCGCATTAGTCAAAGAGGGCAATCAAATAACGATTATTGCATACGGCGCAGCGGTGCATTGGGCATTGGGGACTTTGGCGGATCATACTGAAATCTCAGCAGATGTATTGGATCTAAGAACCTTACAGCCTTTGGACACAGCAGCTATTTACACTTCGGTGAAGAAGACAGGAAAAGCAATTATTTTACAGGAAGACTCTATGTTTGGAGGCATTGCAAGCGATATTTCAGCTTTGATTATGGAAAATTGTTTTGAATATCTGGACGCACCAGTGAAACGTGTGGCGAGTTTAGACAGTCCCATTCCGTTTACCAAAGCTTTGGAAGATCAGTATTTATCGAAAGGAAGGTTTGAAAAAGATTTGTTCGAATTATTAAAATATTAATCAACGATACGTTATTTAATGCAGGTCGCGGCTAATTTTATACTTCAATTAAAATAGAAACCCTTATGAAAAATTTAATTTTGCCCATCTTGTCTGTTCTTTTGCTCATTTCCTGCAATAAAAACGGCAAATCTGCAGATAGTGCAGACATGAACAAAAAATTTGAACAGTATAAAGACCAATTTTTGGTTTCTTTTTGGGAATTGAATCCAGATTATGCGGCTAGTCAAGGATATCACAAACTGGACAGTGTTCTCATTGTTCCAGATTCAGCTTTTCGCACCAAGCAACTTGACTTTACCAATGCAAATCTAGATTCGTTAAAAAATTATAGTTTGGATAATCTTTCAGACAATAATAAAACCGATTTCTATATGATTAAAAATCAATTAGAAAGCACAATTTACAGTATCAATGAATTGAAATCATTCGAATGGAATCCATCAGAATATAATGTTTGCGGCCCTTTTGCCGAAATCTTGAATGGCAAATATGACTCATTAGACAACCGATTGAGAAATTTCAACTTGAAAATGAAAAATGTTCCAGCAGTTTACGAAGCGGCTAAGAAGAACATCAAAAACCCAACGATAGAACATACACAACTTGCGATTGACCAAAATTTAGGCGGACTTTCTGTTTTTGAAACCGACTTGGTTAATGCTTTGGCAAAAAGCAAATTATCAGAAACAGAGAAAAAATCAATCTTGGACAAATCAAAATTGGCTGTTGCTTCTATTAAAAATTATGCGGATTGGTTGACAAAACTAGATAACAAAACTCCTAGATCTTTCAGGTTAGGAGAAGATTTGTACGCCAAGAAATTCAATTTTGACATTCAATCTGCATACACCTCGGAGGAAATGTTTGAAAAAGCAGTAGCACATAAAAAGGAATTACACGCTGAAATGTTTACTCTTGCGAACAGATTATGGTCTAAGTATATGGGCTCAGCTGTAAAACCAGCCGACAAATTAGAACTAATCAAACAAGTGATTGACAAAGTTTCGTTGCAACATACCACACCAGAAAAATTTCAATCGGAAATAGAAAAACAAATTCCTGAATTGACTGCTTTTGTAAAAGCCAAAGACTTGCTGTACATTGACCCATCAAAACCTCTTGTTGTCCGCAAAGAACCCGACTATATGGCGGGTGTCGCAGGTGCATCTATATCGGCTCCTGGGCCTTATGACAAGAATGCCAACACCTATTATAATGTAGGAAGTATGAACGGCTGGTCAGCTGAAAAAGCGGAAAGTTATTTAAGGGAATACAACGATTATATCTTGCAAATTTTGAACATTCACGAAGCTGTACCAGGACATTATACGCAATTGGTTTACAGCAATCAATCGCCAAGCATCATTAAATCTGTTTTTGGAAATGGAGCGATGATCGAAGGTTGGGCAGTTTATACCGAAAAAATGATGTTGGAAAGCGGATACAAAAATTCGGATGAGATGTGGTTGATGTACAATAAATTTCATTTAAGAGCAACCTGTAACACCATTTTAGATATCAGTGTTCATACTAAAAATATGTCGAAAGAAGACGCTATCAAAATGATGATTACTGAAGGATTTCAGCAACAAGCCGAAGCTGATGGCAAATGGAAACGCGCCACATTAAGTCAAGTACAATTGTGCTCGTATTATACTGGTTTCAATGAAATTTATGAATTAAGAGAAATGTTGAAGAAAAAAGAGGGAGACAAATTTAACTTAAAAGCCTTTCACGAAAAGTTCCTGAGTTATGGAAGTGCGCCAGTTAAATATATCAAGGAATTGATGTTGGCCAAGTAATAAAAAACAAGAATAAAAAAAACCGCAAATTCGCAAATTGTATAAGATTGTATAATTTGAGAATTTGCGGTTTTTTACTGTTTGAAACGAAAAATCTATCTATTATTCAACTTCGCTTTTTCCTTGATAATATCGCTGATCTTTCGGTTCTCGATTTTGCTTTCCAGCCAAGAAATGATGTCTAGATAGAGGAAGGCTCTTTTCTCGTAGGTGTTTTTTTCCAGTTCGACAAAACGCTCTTTCACTTTGATGAACTCTTTTTTGATATCGCTAGGGTAGATGGTACTCAGTTTTTTCAAAAAGCGAATGATTTCCTTTTGTACTTCGTGTAAATCGTTCATTTTTATTAAAAATTTATAAGTACTAACCAACTGATTTTCCAAGTTGAAATCTTTGCCAGATTCGTAATGCGCAATCAAGCACAATAATCGAGCGAAACAAGCCAAATCTTCTCGAACATACAAGTTTTTGTTGTTGATGATTTTTTCAAGATAAAACACACAGTCATTGTATTTTTCGTTACCAAAATAAATACAGGCAATTTTGTAGTAAAACAACATTTCGTGATGCTCATCTAAATGCTCGCTGTGCAAATTAATTTTATCTAAAACTTCCGGAATCAGGTATTCTGCTTCAGCAAAAGTTCCTTCCATAATATGGTAATTTAGTTTGTTATTGTACACGTACAAAAACGACAAAGAAGTAATATTATCATTCACCGGAAATTGTGGATCAGCGATAGTTTCTTCAAGCATTTCGAGGTATTTTTTGAAATTGCTTTTGTATTTCAACATAAATAGTGACTCCAATAAATAATGATTTCCTTTCAAGAAAAATACTGGATTGAGGAAAATCATATTCCTATTATCATAAAAAAGCGTTACCCATTTATGCGAAAATTTATAGCAAGACAAGAAATCTTGAACCAAAAAGCTGCGCCAAAGATTGGCATTGAAATACCAATATCGCTCGCGAAAACCAAACTTTTTCTCGTCGAATTTTGAAATGTGTTTCTTGAAATAATCATCGATATATTTGTATTCTTCATCGCTGCGCACGTAACCCATTTTCAGCATAATGCCATACAATTGTAGTGACAAGTTCGATAATTTGCTCGAAATGGTGTTTTTATAATTCAACTCTTTGGCTTGAATGACCAATTCATCGGCGCGACCTTGAATACTGCGGGTGATGTACTGCGATTCGATAAGTTTTTCGAACTCGACAATTTCATACGCCATATATTTTTCGTCGTTTTCTAAAGCAATTTGTTTGGTTTTATCCAAAATTTTCAAGCTTTGCTTGTACAAACCTTTATTGTAAAGAATGGTAGCAAAATCGATTTGCTCTCGCAATTGGTAGCGAATGTTTTGGCTAGGAATATTCAAACGAATACTGACCAAAATCTGTTTGTACAAATAGGATTTAAGGTTGGATAATTGTATTTTTTTTATAATCCCACTTTTTAGAATGCTCTTCTCGTCATAAGCCTCTGATTTGTCTAAAATATTGAACAATTCGATGAATTTTGTATTCGAACTGGTTTCCAAACGACTGGCAAAAATCTTAAACTGTCTTTTTTCAGACTTCGAAAGGGATTTAATTAATACAAATAAAGAATCTTTTTGATGGTTAGCCATTGTAAAATATAGTGTTGTAATGTGTTGTTTATAAGTATATTGCAAAGTATTTACTGGTCTTATAAACAGTATAATTCACAAAAATGAATTTTATTATACGATAATGAAATCTATTTTTGTTCGAAGATGTGAAATTACATTAAATATTTTAAAATGAATAGAGACAAAGTCCAAATTTTTGATACCACTTTAAGAGATGGTGAGCAGGTCCCAGGATGTAAATTAGATACGAACCAAAAACTAGTGATAGCGAATCGCCTTGACGAAATGGGAGTAGATATTATTGAAGCTGGTTTTCCTGTTTCGAGTCCCGGAGATTTTTTATCCGTTTCTGAAATAAGTAAAATTGTAAAAAACGCAACAGTTTGCGGACTCACAAGAGCTGTTAAAAATGATATTGATGTTGCTGCAGCCGCATTAAAGCACGCAAAAAGACCTCGTATTCATACCGGAATTGGAACGTCAAATTCACATATAGTACACAAACTAAATACAACAAGAGAAGATATTATTGCTCGTGCGAAGTATGCTGTTTCTTATGCGAAGTCCTATGTTGAAGACGTAGAATTTTACGCAGAAGATGCTGGTAGAACCGATAATGATTTCTTAGCATTGGTTTGCGAAGAAGTAATAAAATCTGGAGCAACAGTATTGAATATTCCAGACACCACAGGATATTGTTTACCTGAAGAATATGGTGCGAAAATAAAATACCTAAAAGAAAATGTAAAAGGAATCGAAAACGTGATCCTTTCTTGTCACTGTCATAACGATTTGGGAATGGCAACTGCCAATTCTATTTCGGGTGTTATCAATGGAGCAAGACAAATCGAATGTACTATTAATGGAATAGGGGAAAGAGCCGGAAATACTGCTTTGGAAGAAGTAGTAATGATTTTAAAGCAACATCCTTATTTGAATTTAGATACGAACATCAATACGCGTCAATTAAATGAAATGAGCCGATTGGTTTCTGAAAGTATGGGAATGATTGTGCAACCTAATAAAGCTATAGTAGGAGCAAACGCTTTCTCACACAGTTCAGGAATTCATCAAGATGGTGTTATCAAAAATAGAGAAACCTACGAAATTATGGACCCGCTTGAAGTGGGCGTCAATGAATCTTCCATTATTCTTACCGCTAGAAGTGGTAGAGCAGCATTGGCTTACAGAGCAAAGAAAGTGGGTTATGAATTGACAAAAGTACAATTGGATCTTGTCTATGCTGAATTCTTGAAATTTGCTGATATCAAAAAAGAAGTTTTAGATTCAGATATTCACCAAATTATCGAAGCAAGTAAAATCGAAAGTGAGTTGTTAAGAAATTAATACAAAATTTAAAAAATAAATTAAATAATGGAGTTAAATAAATACAGTAAGACGATTACCCAAGACATTACACAACCTGCTGCTCAGGCTATGCTTTATGGAATAGGATTGACTGAAGAAGATTTGAAAAAAGCACAAGTAGGTATTGTAAGTATGGGTTATGAAGGCAATACTTGTAATATGCACTTGAATGATTTGGCTAAAGATGTCAAAAAAGGAGTGTGGGATGCGGATTTAGTTGGTTTGATATTTAATACTATTGGAGTAAGCGATGGTATTTCAAACGGAACAGAAGGAATGCGTTTTTCTTTGGTTTCTCGTGATGTCATCGCCGATTCAATCGAAACGGTTATGGGAGCACAATGGTATGATGCAATGATTGCCATTCCGGGTTGCGACAAAAATATGCCAGGAGCCTTAATCGCTATGGGAAGAGTCAATCGTCCTGCGATAATGGTGTACGGCGGCTCAATTCATTCTGGACATTGGAAAGGCGAAGACCTTAATATCGTATCAGCCTTTGAAGCTTTAGGAAAAAAATTAAAAAACGATATTTCAGACGAAGATTTCAAAGGAGTGATCAAAAATGCTTGTCCAGGAGCAGGTGCTTGTGGCGGCATGTACACTGCAAATACGATGGCATCTGCCATTGAAGCTTTGGGAATGAGTTTGCCTTATAGTTCATCAAACCCCGCTTTGAGTGAAAATAAAAAACAAGAATGCTTAGACGCAGGAAAAGCGATTCGATATCTGTTGGAAAAGGACATAAAACCAAGAGATATTATGACGCGTAAGGCTTTTGAAAATGCAATTACGATTGTTGCTGTACTTGGAGGTTCGACCAATGCGGTAATGCACTTAATTGCTATGGCACACGCAGTAGACATCGAAATAACATTAAACGATTTTCAAGCTATTAGTGATAGAACACCGATGCTTGCCGATTTGAAACCAAGCGGAAAGTATCTCATGGAGAACTTACACCAAGTAGGTGGCGTTCCTGGAGTGATGAAGTATTTATTAAAACATGGCTACCTCCACGGCGATTGTATGACCGTAACAGGGAAAACATTGGCCGAAAATTTATCCAATATTCCTTTTTTAACCGATGGTCAAGAAGTAATTCACCAAATACATAACTCTTTAAAATCAACTGGAAACATCCAAATATTGTACGGAAACCTTGCATCAGAAGGTTGTGTTGCAAAAATTAGTGGTAAAGAAGGAGAGTATTTCGAAGGTACTGCGGTAGTTTTTGAAAGTGAGTTTGAAGTAATTCCCGGACTCGAAAAAGGATTAATCAAACCCGGAAGTGTGGTCGTTATTCGGTATGTTGGTCCCAAAGGCGGTCCAGGAATGCCTGAAATGCTAAAACCAACTTCAGCTATTATGGGTGCTGGTTTAGGTGATAAAGTGGCCTTGATTACCGATGGTAGATTCTCGGGTGGTTCACACGGTTTTGTTGTAGGTCATATTACTCCAGAAGCTTATGATGGTGGCGGATTAGCCTTAGTTGAAAACGGAGATATTATTACAATAGATGCCGTAAAAAACACTATCAATTTAAAAATTCCTGACGCAGAATATGCCGAAAGATTAGCCAATTGGGTTCAACCTGATTTGAAAGCTACAAAAGGAGTATTACTTAAATATGCAAGATCGGTTTCGAGCGCCTCAACAGGTTGCGTAACTGATAAGTAAATTGAAAAAGATGTCAATTCAATATCAAATTTGACATTAGATTAAATAATATAGGTATAGGCGTTTAGGCCGCCCAAAAACGAAAATAGTATTACCTTTGTCAAATGAGTACAAGGGAGAAATTTATAGGTGTGAATTCAATAACATTTAACAAGCGATTTAAGGAAGATGCAG
>NZ_JBIKRX010000083.1:0-11976 GCF_044348915.1 Flavobacterium sp.
AGTTTTGCCTCCAGCTTCCTTCAGATTCTACCTCACGGTAGACACCCTTGCTCTTGGCTAACGATTCCCATTGGCAGGCTCGTTCGGGATTTACACCCTATAGATATATGGTATGCGTAGCGCACAATAAAAAAGCCTCGCAAATAGCGAGGCTCAAAAAAAAATTAGCGTATTTCTTAAATATCAACTAGTTTAAGAACTTTTTCAAATTGTTCCTGTTTCGATATATTTGAATTATCAAACTCGATGGCATCCTTTGCCATTACCAATGGTGAATCCTCGCGATGTGTATCAATATAGTCTCTTTCCTGAACGTTTTTCAATACTTCATCGAATGTTACCTTATCACCCTTTTTCTGCAATTCTTTGAATCGTCTTTCAGCGCGAGTGGTAGGACTAGCAGTCATAAATATTTTCAAGTCGGCATCTGGAAAAACGACCGTGCCAATATCCCTGCCATCCATAACAATTCCTTTATTTTTGCCCATCTCTTGCTGCATTTCTACTAACTTTGAACGCACTTCCGAAATTTCAGCTACCTTACTAACAAAATTGGAAACCTCGATAGTTCGAATCTCTTTCTCAATATTAAGATCATTCAAATACATTTCTGCAAAACCTAAATCCGGATTGAATTTGAAAGACAATTTTACAGAAGGCAAACTCTTGATCAGTGATGCTGTATCAAAAAAATCTTGACCAATATACCCTTTCTGCATTGCAAAAAAAGCCACAGCACGGTACATTGCCCCAGTATCAACATAAACATATCCTAAGTGATTGGCCAATTCTTTAGCTAAAGTACTTTTTCCCGTTGATGAATATCCATCAATAGCAATGGTGATTTTCTTGTTCAAAATAATATTATTGAAAATTAATAGTCAAACCGAACAAACTTGTGTTTGCAGCTAAGGTATATCTAGAATAGGAATAATTCAATTTTAATCTATTAAATTTCAATCCAAAACCAACAGAAATCCCAGAGAAATTTCGAATATTTTCTACTTGCAATTCTTCAGCTCTTCTAAAATTATAACCCAATCTCAAATTTACGGCTTTTTTTGGAAATAACTCTACTCCAAAAATAGTATGTCTCAATACATTTCCAAGAAAAGAGGTTTCATTTTCAGTTGTCGTGCCATCGAGTGATGTTTGAGCTTGATTTGTATTGCTAAAAGAAACATTCCATTGCTGCAAATTTTCGAAAGTCAAGTGCCAACGAATAGGTACATTTTCTAATTCTTGGGAAACTCCCGCGATGATTTCCAGCGGTAATTTTTCATTAATACCATTATAGGTGGTAAACTGAGTTCCAATATTTCGGATAACCAAAGCCCAATTGACATCGTTCGCTTCATCGATGTAGATAGCGCCTAAATCCAAAGCTCCTCCCAAAGAACTATAACTTTCTAAGGAAGAAGAAATCAATTTCGCATTGGCTCCTAGATAAAGATTGGTATTTGGCACATTGTAGGCATACCCAAATGAAAGTGCCACTTCGCTGCCTGTAAATTCAGATGTGACCTGACCATTCTCATCATATCCATCAAATTTACCATAATTGACATAGTTGACACCCACCTGAAAAGTTTGCAAATGCCGATCATAAGTATAGGCATAAGAAGCGGTTCCGTAGCTCACTTCACCAAAATAGCTGCCGTAATTCAACGCCAAATGATTGTCCATATCAGCGTTTATAGTCGCAGGATTAAAATGAACTTGATTGACATCTTCGTCATAAATGGTAACTGTTTTTCCTCCTAATGCGGCTTGTCTTGGAGAAGTTACCAAGTTCAAAAACTGATAAGTGTACTTCCCTCCTATTTGACCGCTTGACACAGTACAAACAAAAAATAAAAAGAAAATTAAAAGTTTTTTTTGCATATTTCGAAATAGCTATTCTGTAATGTAAACGCAAATGCGAAGATAAAATTATAAAAGAATAAATTCCCTTTTTTCATTCGAAGTTTGGAAGTATTTCTCTTCAAATTAAAAATTCCATCCCGAAGTATCGGGATGGAATTAGACTATAGTAGTTCAAAAAGTTTATATCTTTTTTGCGTTCTTAACCTTCTGATCCGTAATGGCAATGGCCAAAACCTCACTCATTTCCTTTACATAATGAAAAGTCAATCCTTCAACATATTTTGGTTTGATTTCATCAATATCACTTTTGTTTTCGTGACATAAGATAATTTCTTTGATATTAGCTCTTTTGGCAGCCAAAATCTTTTCTTTAATTCCGCCTACAGGCAATACTTTTCCTCGTAAAGTTATTTCACCAGTCATCGCCAAACCTTTCTTCACTTTCTTTTGTGTCAATACCGAAACTAGAGAAGTTAGCATCGCAATTCCTGCACTTGGTCCATCTTTTGGGGTTGCTCCTTCTGGAACGTGGAGATGAATATTGTATTTGGATAATGTCTCTTGACTTAGCCCCAATAACTCGGTATTGGCCTTGATATACTCCAATGCTATGGTTGCCGATTCTTTCATCACATTTCCTAAATTTCCAGTAATGGTCATCGCTCCTTTACCAGGAGAAATCAAGGATTCTATGAATAAGATATCACCACCCACACTAGTCCAAGCTAGTCCAGTTACTACTCCTGCCACATCGTTACTTTCGTACTTATCTCTTTCCAATCTAGGAATACCAAGCACTTCAACTACATCTTCATTAGTCACTTTCTTGTTGTACTCCTCCTCCATTGCAATAGATTTGGCCGCATTTCGAATCACTTGCGCAATTTTTGCTTCCAAATTACGAACACCTGATTCCCTAGTATATCCCTCTACAATTTTTTCTAATTGTTTAGCTCCTATAGATAAATCTTTGGTAGTCAAACCGTGCTCTTTCAATTGTCGAGGGAACAAATGCTGACGAGCAATTTCTACCTTTTCTTCGATGGTATAGCCCGACATCTTGATAATTTCCATTCTATCTTTCAATGCAGGCTGAATAGCTGACATATTATTAGAGGTAGCAATGAACATAACTTTGGATAAATCGTAACCCATTTCGAGGAAATTATCATAGAAAGAATTGTTTTGCTCAGGGTCCAAAACCTCTAACAAAGCCGAAGACGGATCACCTTGATGGCTATTCGACAATTTATCTATTTCATCTAAAACAAAAACTGGATTGGATGTTCCTGCCTTTTTCAAACTTTGAATAATGCGTCCAGGCATTGCACCAATATAGGTTTTTCTGTGTCCACGAATCTCAGCTTCATCACGCAATCCACCTAACGATATTCTCACGTACTCTCTACCTAAAGCTTCTGCAACAGATTTTCCAATAGACGTTTTACCAACTCCCGGAGGTCCTGTCAAACAGATTATTGGTGACTTCATATCATTTCGCAATTTCAAAACTGCCAAATGTTCGATCATTCTTTTCTTCACATCTTCTAATCCAAAATGATCTCGGTCCAGGATTTTTTGAGCCCGTTTCAAATCGAAATTGTCTTTAGAATATTCGCTCCAAGGTAAGTCTAAAAACAATTCTAAATAATTTCTTTGAATACCAAAATCAGGCGCCTGTGGATTCATTCGACGCATTTTGGACAATTCTTTTTCGAAATGCTTTTGCGTTTTTTCGTCCCATTTTTTGGTTTTGGCCTTGGAACTCATTTCGTCCATTTCCTCTTCTTGCGAAACGCCCCCTAATTCTTCCTGAATGGTTTTCATTTGCTGATGAAGGAAATACTCACGTTGTTGCTGGTCTAAATCGAATCGAACTTTAGATTGAATATCATTTTTCAATTCGAGTTTCTGCAACTCGGTATTCATATAACGCAGCGTTTCAAGAGCCCGGTCTTTCAACGAATTTATCGCCAATAGGTTTTGTTTTTCCTCGACAGACAAACTCATATTCGAAGTCACAAAATTGATTAAGAACGATTGACTCTCAATGTTCTTGATGGCAAAGGTTGCTTCACTAGGAATGTTTGGATTTTCTTTGATAATTTGAATCGCTAATTCCCGAACCGAATCCAAAATCGCCAAAAATTCACTATCTTTTTTCGTTGGTCTTTTCTCAGGAACTTCTTTAATTTTTGCATTAAAATAAGGAGTTTCTTCAACAACAGATTTAATTTGAAAACGTTTTTTCCCTTGAAGAATAACAGTAACGTTACCATCTGGCATTTTTAGAACACGCAAAATACGTGCTACTGTTCCTATTTCGTGAATATCATTTTTTGTTGGATCTTCAACTTCTTCATTCTTTTGCGCTACAACACCAATAATTTTGCCGCCTGCATAAGCATCATTAATCAATTTTATCGATTTGTCTCTACCTGCCGTGATTGGAATTACAACACCAGGAAACAAAACCATATTTCTAAGAGGCAAAATAGCTAATGTACTCGGTAATTCCTCATTGTTCATTTCCTCTTCATCTTCGGGAGTCAATAAGGGTATTAATTCGGTTTCTGCATCAAATTCCTGAAGTGACAGATTGTCAAGAGTACGTATTTTGTGATTTGACATAATAAAATTTAAGTCTTTTTGTCATTAAATAAAAATTCTATTTAAAAACAAAGTTAGTATTAAATGATTATATTTTACTGAAAATGAATCAATAACAAAAATAATCGTTGTTTTATGACTATTACAAGACAATCTTTATGCCATTAAATAAAAACAAGAAGCTTTGAATTTTAAGGAACTCGCTCTTTTATTTGAAAATGGTGCAAATTAATTTACATTCTCTTTTCTTGGAACTCTAGTTAGTAGCAGCACACCTGTACTAAAAAACAATGCTAAAAATACAATTGCTAATCTTGGACTGCCTGTAACTTGATCAATAATTCCATAAATACACATTCCGATTACAATTCCAATTTTTTCGGAAACATCGTAAAAACTAAAGAAAGAGGCCGTGTCCTTGGTTTCAGGTAACAATTTAGAATAAGTAGAACGGGACAAAGACTGAATACCACCCATAACTAATCCGACCAAAGCAGCCATAGTATAAAAATGCAAAGGTAGAACAACAAAATAAGCTGCAATACATAGCAAAACCCAAAAAATATTAATAAAAATTAGCGTACCAATATTTCCAAATTTGGCTGATGCTCTCGAGGTTAAAAAAGCCCCTAAAACCGCCACCAATTGTATCAAAAGAATACAAATAATCAAGCCGGTAGTGCTTTCTTCTTCAGAGGACCAGCGAATTTCTTGCGCACCGAAATAAGTAGCAACAATCATAACAGTTTGAACCGCCATACTATACACAAAGAAACTACCTAAATACCTTTTTAAGGAAATATTTTCTCCCAACAAGGCCCATACTTTCTTCAATTCTTTGAACCCATTAAAAATAGTGTCTTTGGTTACTTTTTGTTTTTCACTATTATTCCCTTTTGGCAAATAATGATAGGTATATTGGCTAAAAAGGATCCACCAAACTCCCACCATGATAAAAGAAAATCGCATGGCTGTCATTGCCGCTTCTTCACTAGAACCTAAAATTCCAAAAAGATCTGGCTTCATTATCATTGCCAAGTTAACAATCAATAAAAATACACTTCCGATATAGCCTAAAGAATACCCCTTTGCACTAATTTTATCCTGTTGCTCGGGATAAGCAATATCGGGTAAATAGGAGTTATAAAATACTAAACTTCCCCAAAAACCAATTAATCCGAAAAAGTAAAAAAACAATCCTAAGTATATATTTTCAAGACTAAACCAATGCAAACCCATACAAGACAACGCTCCCATATAGCAGAAGAATTTCATAAAGGATTTTTTATTCCCAACATAATCTGCAATACCTGACAGTAAGGGCGAAATAAAGGCTACCAACAAAAAGGCGGCTGCTGCTACAAAACTAATTAAAGCCGAATTTTTCAAATTCAGTCCAAAAACTTCGATGTAATGACTTCTGCCAACAAACAATGATTCAAAAAATATAGGAAATACTGCCGAAGAAATCACTAACGGATATACTGAATTTGCCCAATCATAAAATGCCCACGCATTCAATAATTTCTTACTTCCTTTTTCTAATTCTTTCATTTTTTTTAAATTTTATTGTGTCAAATATAATCAAATACTTTTGCCAAAATAGCGTAATGAATTGTGGTTTAAAAAAAAAGCCAAGAATTTAATGCAAAATTCTTGGCGTTTTTTTAAAGTGCAAACTATTAATAAATACTGTTTATTGAATATTTAATTTACTGTTTTTACGACTAAAACTAAAGTAAATCAGCAGCCCAACAAGCAACCAAATCGTAAAATAAATCCAATTCCATACACTTAACTCTGCCATCATATACAAACAGCAAATCAATCCCAATAAAGGAATTAGAGACAAATTCTCTTTATAGGACCAAACTGTTAATCCGATCAAAGCTATAAAGAAAATCCACATAGGGATTTTGTGTTTAAATAAGTCAAAACCACTTTCATATTTGTCAGAATCGTGTACCGGCAAACCTTTGATTACAGCTGCATATTGTAGATCATCTTGTTCATACTTACTCAAAATAAGCTCTAAATCTGGTGTGTCCGTAGTACTGTTTTCAGCATCCAAACGAACTAAATATTCATACACTTTTGCAAAATGATCTTTATCTAAAGAAGTAATAATATCAGCAGAACTTCTAATTTGGGTTTCATTGGTCAAGAATTCCATCGTGGCTTTTTTGTTGTATCCAAAAGAATAAATAAGCCCTATAAGAATCAAAACAGGCATAATAAATTTTGAATTCACATAAGGGGTTTTAAATTTTCCCCGAGGAATATCGGGTTTATTTTGCAAAACCAAAACTCCAGCACAAACCAAAACAAAAGCAAATAGAGTTCCAATACTACACAAATCGGTAACCATTGTCAAATTCAAAAACAAAGCTGGAACCGCCACAACAAAACCAGTTACAATTGTTGCAAAAGAAGGTGTTTTAAATTTAGGATGTACTGTAGAAAACTTTTTAGGCAATAATCCATCGCGACTCATACTCATCCAAATTCTAGGTTGTCCCATTTGAAACACCAATAAAACACTTGCCATTGCCACAACAGCACTTACAGCAATAATGCCCGACATCCATTTCAAATCTAATTTATCGAAAACAAAAGCAAGAGGATCGCCTACATTCAACTCATTATAACTCACCATTCCGGTCAATACCAACGCAATTGCAATATACAAAAGAGTACAAATTATAATCGCCCACATCATTCCTTTAGGCAAATCGCGTTGTGGATCTTTGCATTCTTCAGCGGTAGTAGAAATAGCATCAAAACCAATATAGGCAAAGAAAACTGCTGAAACTCCTTTCAAAACGCCTGAAACTCCATTGGGCGCAAACGGATGCCAATTGGCAGTATCCACATAAAAAACACCCACAGCAATTACCAATAAGACAATACATAATTTAATAATTACCATCAAATTGCTGGCATTTCGAGATTCTTTCATTCCACGATATACCAAAGCTGTAATCAATACAATAATCAATAATGCAGGTAAATCGGCAACAAAGTGAAAAGAACCTATTACAGGCGAAGTCAAATAAGCAGTGTAAGCATCCTGTAAACCTGAGCTTAAATTTTCGAATGACTTCCCTCCTTGCATCAAGGCTGTGGCATCTTTAAATCCATTTGAAGCTGTCAAATAATCCATTTGGACCCACTGGGGCAAATGAATCCCTCCACTTTCGAGCAAGCCTGTAAAATAATCACTCCAAGAAATCGCCACTGTAATATTACCGATGGCATACTCCATAATTAATGCCCAACCTATTATCCAAGCCACAATTTCACCAAAAGCTACATACGAATACGTATAAGCACTACCTGAAACGGGAACCATTGAAGCAAATTCAGCGTATGCAAAAGCGGCAAAACTGCAGGCAATCGCTGTAAATAGGAATAAAAAAATTACTGCGGGACCACCATCAGCACTTGCTTTTCCGATGGTACTAAAAATCCCAGCTCCAACAATAGCGGCAATTCCAAACGCTGTCAAATCACGAGCTGTAAGATGCTTACCAAGTGCATTGTGCCCATCAAACTCATTTTTTTCTACTTGTTTTAAAATATCTTGAACCGTTTTTTTCCTGAATAATTTAGAGAGAGCCATATTTTAATTTTAATTGTCAATTCGTAATTTATAGAGATAATTTTCTTTTTTAAACGAAATAAAAATAAATTCATTTAAAAAATCAAATATATAAAACTATTTTAATTTTTTGCTTTTTGATAAAAAAAATAATATTTAATTGCTTTTCAGCAATAAATGGTAAAAGTGTAAACCATATAGATTTCGAAAATAATTAACAAAACAGAGTTGAAAAACGTGTTTTTGTAACAAATTACCAAAATTAAATTCTTTTTATAATTCGAAATTAAACTAAATAATCTATTTTTGAATCTTATTAAAACAAAAATATTTTATGAATACAAAAAAGTATATTTCTGCACTAGTATTAGCCTTTTTATTCTCTTCTTTTACTACAAATTCACAAACTAAACTACTACACCCAAAAAATGAATTTAGAGCCGTTTGGATCGCCACAGTCGTCAATATCGATTGGCCCAAAAAAGGTAGTGACTCTGTAGAAAAGCAAAAAGAAGATTATATAGAAATTTTAGAAACCTATAAAAAACTGAATTATAACGCAGTAATTGTTCAAATAAGAAGCGTAGGCGATGCTTTTTATCCTTCAAAACTAGCGCCTTGGTCTCGTTACATTACAGGTAAAGAAGGACAAGCTCCACAGCCGTATTATGACCCGCTTACTTGGATGATTGAGCAAGCTCATCTTAGAGGTTTTGAATTTCACGCTTGGCTCAACCCATACAGAGCAACTTTCGATACAAAAACAGATATTTTAAGCCCAGACCACGATTTTTTCAAACACCGAGATTGGATGATTAAATATGGTGAAACTGGTAAAGAAAAATATTATTACAATCCAGGTTTGCCTGAAGTAAAAAGCCATTTGATCACTGTTGTCGAAGAAGTCGTGAAAAATTATGACATCGACGCCATCCACTTTGACGATTACTTTTATCCCTATAGAGTAAGCGGAAAGCAATTTAATGATTCTGCCTCGTTTAAAAAATATGGCTACAAACAAACCCTCGATGATTGGAGACGGGATAATGTAAACTCGTTCGTTAAAAGTGTTTATTTTTCTATAAAAAGTATCAAACCTTGGGTTCAATTTGGTATTAGTCCTTTTGGAGTTTGGAGAAATAAATCAGTTGACCCAAAGGGCTCCGATACACAAGCAGGTCAAACAAATTATGACGACTTATTTGCCGACCCAATTGCCTGGATGGATGGCAAATACATCGATTATATGCTGCCTCAATTGTATTGGAGTATCGAGCACAATACCGCTTCTTATTCGAAATTATTGAAATGGTGGTCAGAAAATTGCACTAACACCAATGTGTATATTGGTAACGGTAGTTATAAAATCAATAACGATTCCGATAAAAAATGGAACAATCCATCAGAAATTCCAAATCAGATTGACTTGACAAGAACTTATCCTAATATTCAAGGAAACGCTTTTTTTAGCGCCAAGTCTTTTGTAAACACCAATAAAGCAGTTGTCGATTTACTGGTAGAAAATCAATATAAATATCCTGCAATTCCCCTTCCAGTTCCTAGCGCAAAAAAAACAGGAACAGAGCGACCTTTGGTACATACATTTACTAAAGATGGAGGTTCATATGAATTTACATTCAAAAAAACCCAGTCAGACCAAATCAGATACATGATTGTCTATAGTGCAGAGCACAACATAATAGACATCAATGACCCCAGTCAAATTGTGGAAAAAATAGCTATCGATGCTAAATCTGATGGTTTAAAATGGAGCATCCTAAAAGAAAAGCTTCATAATTCTAAAAAAATAGCCTTCACATTTATCGATTTTTACGGAAACGAAAGTGTCTCAGAGATTATCAATTTACAGACCGAAATAAAAGCCAACTAAAATGAACGAGCCCCAAAACAAAAATCCTTGGTATTGGATACCAACCTTGAATTTTGCATCAGGATTTCCTTATGTAATTATCATTTCAGTTTCAGTACTGATGTATAAAAACCTAGGAATCAACAACGAAGATATCGGATTATATACGAGCTTATTGTATTTGCCTTGGGTTGTAAAACCACTATGGAGCCCATTTATAGATTTGCATGGCACCAAACGAAACTGGTTTTTGAGCATGCAATTGTTTATATCAGTTGCCTTCTTGATTGTCGGTTTTATTATTCCTACTAGTCATTTCTTTATGCTGAGCTTGGCTATTTTTTGGGTTGCTGCTTTTGCTTCAGCATCCAATGATGTGGCTAGCGACGGTTTTTATATGTTGGCTTTACGAAAAGAACAACAATCCTTCTTTTTAGGTATTCGAAGCACTTTTTACAGAGCTTCAATGCTTACCGGAAACGGATTGATTATTTTGTTAGCTGGCTATTTAGAGCATCAATATAGCGACAATCAAAAAGCGTGGTCTTATACGATGATTTTAGTTGGATTGATAATGACTGTTTTGACCATTTACAATTATTTTACTACTCCTAAAACAGAATTACCGATCGTAAATGGACAAACGGAAGAGAAAAATTTCGCTACTGTTTTTGCTAGTTTCTTTAAAAAGAAACAAATTGGTTTAGTGCTAACTTTCATCCTTTTATTCAGACTTGGAGAATCGCAATTACTTAAAATGCTAACTCCTTTTTTGGTAGACAAAACCGAAGTTGGTGGCTTAGGATTAGCCACTGAGGATGTAGGGATTATTTATGGAACCTTTGGTTTGATTGCGCTTACTATTGGTGGAATCCTAGGAGGAATTGCTATTTCTAAGCACGGGTTAGGAAAATGGATGTTACCAATGATCTTGACAATGCATTTGCCTATTCTTGGCTTTATATTGTTAGCTTATTTCCATCCTGCTTCGATATATTATGTTTACGCAGTCGTTATTTTAGAACAATTCGGATACGGATTTGGTTTTGCCGCCTTTATGATGTATTTAATTTATGTTGCCGATGGGGAGTCAAAAACGTCTCATTATTCTATAGCCACGGGCTTTATGGCTTTAGGAATGATGCTGCCAGGAATGTTGAGTGGTTACATTCAACAATATTTGGGTTATGGAAATTTCTTTATTTGGGTGTTCTTAGCCACAATTCCTGGGGTGATTTTGTCTCAGTTACTAATATACCCTAAAGAGTTTGGAAAGAAAGAAGAAGAGAAAAAATAGCACAAAATAATTAGAATTCGATATAGAAAATAACAATTTTAAACCAATTTTAAAATTGACAATTAAAAATAATGCACTAATTTTAAACTTACAAAAATAGTACGCAAATAGCGTTTTTATTCTTGGAAAAACCCCAGTAAAACATGGAATAAAAAGTTTTTTTTCTATGTGCATAATATTAGCATAAATTTCATAAACAATGACATTAGAACAAAAAATTGGCCAATTCTTCTTTCCAGCCGTTTTCATCAACGACACCGAAGAAAACTTCCTTGAAATAGAGGGTTTAGTAAAAGAACATAATATTGGTGGGCTTACTTTTTTCCATAGTAGAGCCAGTGCGGCTACTAATTACGAAGGCAAGAAGAAAGTTGAATTCAACGAAGATAGTTTCGAAAAACTAAAAGCACTTGTTGTTCGTTTCCAAAAATGCGCTACGACTCCACTTTTGATGAGTATTGATGCCGAATGGGGTTTAGCGATGCGAATCGAAAACACGCCTCAATATCCTTACGCCATTTCTCTCGGTGCTTTGCCAGAACGATATGAGTATCTCGCTTATGAAGTCGGAAAGCGCACGGGATTAGATTTGAAAGCTGCTGGAATTCATTACAATTTAGCCCCTTTGGCAGATGTAAATAACAACCCAAATAATCCTGTAATTGGCTATCGTTCCTTTGGTCAAAACAAAGAAAAAGTATCCAATTGCGCTACAGAATATTTAAGAGGCTT
>NZ_JBIKRX010000023.1:0-36781 GCF_044348915.1 Flavobacterium sp.
GTCTTTTCTCAATAATGCTTTCAGTTCTTCGGAACTATAATTTGTTACTCTTAATGCTGCTCTACTCATGGTTTTTTTGAGTAAAGATACATATATTATTTGTAATTACATATTAGACTTTATATAAATACACCTTAAAGTTAGTGAATTTATTAATAGAGTAAAATGATTTTTGTGATTAACTTTTTTGCTTTACGAACAAAAAAAAGAGTGTTATTTATTTCTAAATAACACTCTAATAAGTGACCGCGGAGGGGTTCGAACCCCCAACCCTCAGAGCCGAAATCTGATATTCTATCCAGTTGAACTACGCAGCCAATATTTAATTAATGAATTATAAAACGTAATTCAAATATATTTATACTAAAAGTTTTTTGACAATCATTGAAATGGTTTTGCCTTCGGCAGTGCCGCCTAACTGAGCTGAAGCTATTCCCATAACTTTTCCCATAGAAGCAATTCCTGATGCACCAGTATCTGCAATGATTTTTGCGATGATAACCTCGACCTCGGCTTCACTTAACTGAGCAGGCAAGAATTTTTCAATGACAGCAATTTGAGCTAACTCTGGTTCGGCTAGATCCATACGGTTTTGCTCTGTAAAAATTTTGGCGCTGTCCTTACGTGTTTTAACCAATTTTTGAAGTAATTTTATTTCATCAGCTTCTGAGATTTCTTCTTTTGATCCTGTTGCAGTTTGCGCAAGAAGGAGTTCAGATTTGATGGCTCTTAAAGCTTCTAAAGCTACAGTATCTTTAGCTCTCATGGCGGTTTTAATTTCCTCCATAATTTGTGTTGATAAGCTCATATTTATTATGATTTTTAGATTTTAGATTGCAAACTGATAAATTAATTAAATATCTTTTTTTTACGGTTGCAATCAGGAGCACAAATTTAAAGTATTTTAATCGAAATAGCAACTCATTCCTTGCTTGTGGCATCGTTTATAAAAAAATAACCCGAAAATTAATTTAATTTTCGGGTTAGGTAACTTCGGTTTGAATTGGTTAGTCTACATTGTCATGTAAAAACGAATTGTTTGATCTCAATTGTAAGTCATCATTGCTGTCTGTGCCAACTGAAATTCTGGAATTTGAACCTGGAATTTGTAATTTTGTAAGGTCTACATTTTGTCTTTTATAGGCTGGTACTCTTTCAAGTTCGTCTATTTTTGAAATGTTATTGTGAAATTTATAATTGAACTCTTTCAATTTTTTTCTTCTTTCGTCTGTTCTCAATTTCATTGACTCTTGAATGGTCATATCCATCGGCGAAATATTTTCGAAAGCAGAAACTGAGTTGTCCACTTCCTCAATTTTTTTCATCGTGATATTCAATTCTTCAGGAATTACTTCCTCAACAACTGCTGTAGCTGCTGGTTTAGAATCTAATAATGCATTTTCAACATCGGTATATTCTTCTAGACTGTAGCGAATGATTCCATTGTCGGTCAATTCTGTTACAGGAACAAATTGAACAGGTTCGTTTACTTTTATATCTTTTGTTTCGTTACTGAGTTCAAAGATTGCTTTAGGCTCTTCTCTTTTGATAGGTTCAGACTTAAAAAGAGGCAGGTCAAATGATAAAGTCGCTTGTTCTTCTTTATGGAAAATTTTTGGTTCAACTACTTCGATTTGTTTAACTTCATTGGATGAAATTACAAAATCTAAGTCTTTGATAGGGGAGACAATTTCGAAAGTCACATCTAAGTTTCTAATGAATTCGTTCATACCCATCACTTCTTCGCTTTGAAGGACAACTTTTACGGGTTCTACTGCAAAGATTTCTGATTGTACCTCCTCAATTATTTCTGCTTGTACTTCTGCAACGGTTTCTACTTTAACTTCTTCTATGATTTCCGCTAGATCTTCTTCTAATAATTCAAAAACAATTCTATCCTCTGTTTTTGCTATAGGAGTTTCAATGGTGTTAGTGTAAGTAGCTACAGCTTTATTGGTTAAATCATAAACGTTTTTTTGTTCGTCTCCAAGAGTGTGTATTATTCTTGGCGGTTCTACGTTTACGATTTCACGTTGTTGTTCAATATCGAATCCAGTAGCAATAATTGTTACAGAAATAGAGTCTCCAAGTGATTCGTCTTCACCAACACCCATAATGATATTGGCGTTGTGTCCCGCTTCGTTTTGGATATAGTCATTGATTTCCCCAATCTCGTCAATAGTGATTTCATCAGAACCAGAAACGATGAGCAACAATACGTTTTTGGCTCCGGTAATTTTATTGTCATTTAAAAGAGGAGAATCTAAAGCAGAAATAATTCCTTCTTTGGCTCTATTTGCCCCTGTTGCAACGGCAGATCCCATTATGGCAGTTCCGCTATTGGCTAAAACAGTTTTAGCATCTTTTAAATCGATATTTTGAGTATAATGGTGCGTGATTACCTCAGCAATACCTCTGGAGGCTGTAGCTAAAACTTCATCAGCTTTTGAAAATCCAGCTTTAAAACCAAGGTTTCCATAGACTTCTCTTAATTTATTGTTGTTGATGACGATAAGAGAATCTACTTGTTTTCGCAATTTATTAATTCCAATTTGTGCTTGTTCTAAACGAACTTTTCCTTCAAATTGAAATGGTAATGTTACGATTCCAACGGTTAAGATATCTCTTTCTTTGGCCAATTGAGCAATTACTGGCGCTGCACCTGTTCCGGTACCTCCACCCATTCCGGCAGTGATAAAAACCATCTTGGTGTTGCTATCAAGCATTTTTTCAATCTCTTCGATACTTTCAATTGCAGATTGGTGTCCAACATCTGGATTTGCTCCAGCTCCTAGTCCTTCTGTTAGGTGTACGCCTAATTGAATTTTGTTTGGCACCGAACTATTGTCTAACGCTTGAGAGTCGGTATTACAAACGATAAAATCTACGCCTCTAATTCCTTGTTTAAACATGTGGTTTATGGCGTTGCTTCCGCCTCCACCTACACCTATAACTTTGATCACATTTGATTGGTTTTTTGGTAAATCAAACGAAATACTGCCAAATTCTGAGTTGCTCATCATCTTATGGTTTTTATTATTTTATTTATATAATTAGTTTTTTATTCTGCGTTGTCTAAGAATTCTTTTATTTTTCCTAAGTAGCCACTTAAGTCAAAAAAGTTCTTTTTGTTTGAATGCGTGTCAGTTTGTTTTTTGTCTGCTTTCTGTGATTTTACATCCTGAATTACTTCTTCTATTTCCTCCTCAATTATTTCTATTTTTGGTGGTCTTGCGACTGTGTGTTCTGTATGTTTTTCAATTTTAACAGCACTTTGTGTTTTGTTTTCTATGCTATTCATAACCAAGCCGACAACTGTTGCATAGAGAGGACAGGATATTTCTTCATCTGAATTCCCAGCCAAATGTTCGTTTGGATAGCCAATTCTTGTATCCATCCCTGTGATGTATTCTACTAATTGTTTGATGTGTTTTAGTTGAGCTCCACCACCTGTCAACACTATCCCAGCTATCAGTTTTTTTCGAGGATCATCGTGTCCATAATCCTTGATTTCTGTGAAAACTTGTTCGATAATTTCCACAACACGTGCGTGAATGATTTTAGACAAATTTTTCAGCGAAATTTCTTTAGGCTCTCTTCCTCTTAAACCTGGAATGGAAACGATTTCATTGTCTTTATTTTCACCAGGCCAAGCGGAACCAAATTTAACTTTTAACAGTTCAGCTTGTTTTTCGATGATCGAGCATCCTTCTTTGATGTCGTCTGTAATTACGTTTCCTCCAAAAGGAATAACAGCAGTGTGGCGTATAATTCCGTCTTTGAAAATAGCTAAGTCCGTAGTCCCGCCGCCAATATCAATCAATGCGACTCCAGCTTCTTTTTCTTCTTGGCTCAAAACTGCATTTGCCGATGCCAAAGGTTCTAGGGTTAATCCTGACAATTCAATGTCCGAACTCTGAATACATCGAGCTACATTTCTTATCGAAGAGGCTTGCCCTACAACAACGTGAAAACTTGATTCTAAGCGGCCACCATACATACCAATAGGCTCTTTGATATCTGATTGACCGTCGATTTTATATTCTTGTGGTAAAACATGTATTATTTCTTCTCCAGGAAGCATAGCCAATTTGTTTACTTGACCTATCAAAAGATCGATGTCGCTATTACTAATTACTTCTTCAGCATTTGTTCTGATGATATAATCACTATGTTGAATGCTGCGAATGTGCTGACCGGCAATTCCTACAACCACATTGTTGATTTTGTATCCTGATTTATTTTGGGCCTCAGCTATAGCTTGCTGAATAGATTGTATGGTTTGAGTGATATTGTTTACAACACCTCTGGCCACACCTAGGCTTTTGGATTTTCCAACACCCAAAATCTCTAATTTTCCGTACTCATTTCTCTTGCCGATCATGGCAACGATTTTTGTGGTGCCAATATCTAGACCTACTGCAATATTTTCTTTTTCCATTTTCTATTTTTTAGTACAAACCACTTGCTGCGCAAATCTCAGGTCGATTGTTTTATATTTGTATAAAGAACTATCTAAAACTGCTTTTTGAAAAAAAGCTTTGTAATTATTGAATTTGGCTTGCATTCTTACAATTCCACCAAAATCAATTTGATAATTATAATTCCTATTCAACATTTTTAAGCTTCCGTTTGGCATAATCTGTACACCAATGATATTTTTTTTCAAAAATTCATCGTCGTAGATTATCCGTAATAACTCGGCTAATTTTTCGCTATTTTTTTTATTTATTTCCCCTGAAACAAGTGGAACTCTAGCCGTATAATTTTGCGACAAAGGCATCTGATCTCCTTTATAATCAATATAAAAGGAAGTGTCCCCGTCATAAACTCTTGCTATGGGAGTTTTTTGTTTCACCACTGCTTTTAATACCCCGTCGGCACTAACAAACACATCAGATTTTTCAATCATTTCGTGCTTGTTCAGCCTTTTTTCCAATCTATTCAAATCTAATTTATCTTTACCTATACTTTTAACATCTAAATTATTTTCTATTAACAATTTATTAACCGTTTCTTGGGTAATAAATGGTGCGTTGTCTCCTACAAAAACGACCACTGATTTGGTCAATTTTCTGTGATTATTTCGATTTGAAGTAAACGAATACAGAAATAGAACCAATGAAAACATCAGTATTAATCGAATATTTGTCCAATTAAATAGTTTCATTCAGGGCATTTTTAATTGTTGTTACCATTTCTCCAATATCTCCTGCACCAATAGTTACGATGACGGTTGCGTCACTGTCAATTATTATAGGAATTAATAGCTGTTTTGTAATTAATTTTTTACTGTTATTTTCAATTTTTCCCAGTAACCAATTTGATGTAATTCCTTCCATTGGTAATTCTCTGGCGGGATAAATATCTAATAGCAAAATTTCGTCGAATGCTGACAAACTTTTGGCGAAATCATCGGCAAAATCTTTAGTTCTACTAAACAAATGTGGTTGAAAAATAACCAATACTTTTTGATTTGGATATAATTCTCGCACTGCTTGATGAACTGCATTAATTTCGGTTGGATGATGCGCATAGTCATCTATATAAACTAATTTGTCGGTCTTTATTTGATATGAAAATCTTCTTTTGATTCCTTTAAATGAACGCAGGGCACTAGCAATGTCTTCGGTTGGGAGGCCAAAAGTTTTTGCCATTGCCAATGCCATCAGTGCATTCATTAAATTGTGTTTTCCGGGTAAGCCGAATTCAATATTTTGTAATGTTTCTGTTGGTGTTTTTACATCAAAAACATATTGACTCTTTACAATTCTAATGTTGAAGGCAGAATAATCAGCCTCCGCATTTATTGTACAAGTAACTCCTTTTAAAGGAAGTTCATCAGTAATGAATAGTTTGGTTTTATCTTCTACTTTATTAGCAAATTCTTTGAAAGAAGCTTCAATTGAAGATTTATCTCCATAAATGTCTAAATGATCGGCATCCATTGAAGTTACGCAAGCGATATCTGGATGTAAGTGCAAAAAGGAACGGTCAAATTCATCGGCCTCTACGACTGTTACCGTTTTACCGTTTCCTATTAAATTTGAATTATAATTTTCTACAATTCCGCCAACAAACGCTGTTACATCCACACCACTTTCAAATAGAATATGACCGAGTATGCTTGATGTTGTTGTTTTTCCGTGTGTTCCTGCTACTGCAAAACAAAAAGTGTCTTTGGTAATTATTCCTAAAACTTCAGCTCGTTTTTTAACTTCATAGTTGTTTTTCAAGAAGTAGTTCCATTGCAAATGTGTTTTTGGAACTGCCGGAGTAATGATTACAAGTGTGTTTTCTACTAAATAGTCCTTTGGAATTAAATCGAGATTATCTTCAAAATGGATGGCTATCCCTGATTCATTTAGCTCTTTTGTTAGCTCGGTTTCAGTTTTATCATAACCGCACACATTTTTTCCAATAGCTTTGAAATAGCGTGCTAAAGCACTCATTCCAATACCTCCGATTCCTATGAAATAGACGTTATGTATTTGGTTTAGATTCATTGTATTAATTTCACGATTTCGTCTACGATTTGTTTGGTAGCGTATGGCAAAGCCAATAGCTTGATGTTTTTACTTAATTGTTCTTGTTTACCCTGATCTTTCAATAAGGCTTCGAAAACGAGGCTAAATTCTGAATCGAGTTCAGTTTCCTTAATCATTAATGCCCCTTTTTTATCAACGATAGACTTGGCATTTTTGGTCTGATGGTCTTCGGCAACATTTGGTGACGGAATGAATATTACTGGTTTCCCCACAATACATAGCTCGGAAACTGATGATGCTCCAGCACGCGAAATCACTATATCTGCTGCGGCATAAACCAAGTCCATTCGATCTATAAATGCCAAAACTTGCACATTGTCAGAATTGTATTTCTTGTAATCTTCAAAATATAATTTGCCACATTGCCATATTACTTGAACATCTAGCGATTCGAAAGTTTCTAGTTCTTTTTCAATTAATTGGTTGACTCTTCTTGCACCAAGACTTCCGCCAAGGACTAAAAGTGTTTTTTTTGTAACATCTAAATTAAAATAATGTATTGCCTCAGCTTTTTTACTTTCAATGTCGATTAAATCTTGACGAACTGGATTTCCAGTCAGAATCATTTTTTCTTTTGGAAAAAATTGTTCTAGATTTTCGTAAGCCACACAAATTTTGTTTGCTTTTTTGCTCAATAATTTGTTGGTGATCCCCGGAAAAGAATTTTGTTCTTGAATAACCGTTGGAATGTTCAAGGTATTTGCCATTTGCAATAAAGGACCTGAGGCAAAACCTCCAGTGCCAATTACAACGTCTGGCTTAAATTTTTTAAGAATCTTTCTGGATTTCCATAAGCTGTCGATCAATTTGAAAGGAAACATAACGTTTTGCAAGGTTAGTTTTCGCTGTAAACCTGCTATCCAAAGACCTTCTATTTTGTACCCGGATTGGGGGACTTTTTGCATTTCCATTTTATCTTTGGCTCCCACAAAAAGAAATTCGGCGTTAGGGAAACGAGATTTTAGTTCATTTGCAATCGCAACGGCAGGATAGATGTGTCCTCCTGTACCGCCACCACTTAATATGAATTTTAATTTTTCCATTAGTCCTAAAAATTATTTTTTGCTTAAAGATTTGCTATTTGTTCATAACCGCTTTCATCGGATTATTGGCATTATCTTGAATCGAGTAATTTTCTTCTATTGCTTCTTCCTCCTCATCCTCGTCTTCTTCTAATTGCTTATCAATTAGTTTTTTTAGAGCGGCCTCTCTTTTTGCTTTTTCTTTGTTTTCTTCGGCAATCTCCTCTTCTTTTTTAGTGACGTTGATTATAATTCCTAAAGCAATGCAAGACATCCAGATCGAACTTCCTCCGCTACTGATCAGTGGTAAGGTCTGCCCAGTGACTGGTAATAATTCTACCGCAACGGCCATATTGATCATTGCCTGAAAAATCATGGGAAATCCAAGTCCGACGACTAGCAGTTTGCCAAATAAGGAGTTTGCCTTGTGTGCTGCAATGACGAATCTAATAAATAACAAAAGATATAAAGTTAAAATTCCAAAACCACCGATAAGTCCCCATTCCTCGACGATGATAGCATAAATAAAGTCCGATGAGGATTGCGGTAAGAAATGTTTTTGCACACTTTTTCCAGGTCCCACTCCATAAACTCCGCCCGAAGCAATGGCAATTTTCGCTTTTTCAATCTGGTAATCGTCTTCGCCAGGTTTGTTTGAAGTAAAATTTTCAATTCTGCTTTGCCAAGTGCTTACTCTACTAAATAAGTGCGAATCAGGGAATGCTTTGGATAGCAATACGAATAGCAGTAGTGCTGCTATTCCGGCACCAATAATGAATGATAAATATTTTATAGGGTACTTACCCACAAATGTTAGCATCAATATCATCGAAAATATCAAGGCAGTAGTCGAGAAATTGGCTGGTAAAATCATTCCTAATGTTATGAAAACAGGCAGCCAAAGTTGAATTAATGATTCCTTGAACGTGTCTTCTTCCTCCCGTTTTTTTGATAAATACCTTGCAACAAATATTAGCAGAACTATAGTTGCCAATGTCGAAGTTTGAAATGATATCTTAATAAATGGCACTTGAATCCATCGACTTGCATTGGCTCCTGCAATAACAGTTCCTTTTATTAGTGTGTAGCCAAGTAATATCCAAACGATTGGTAGGGCAATTAATGAAATTCCTCTATAATAGTGGAATGGCACTTTATGAACCCAGTATATTATGATAAGACCAATAAAAATATGCGCTAAATGTTTTAGTAAATAGCTAATAGTATTTCCTGTACCTTGACCTATATAGGCCAAGTTACTGCTCGCGCTGAAAACAGGCATAAACGAAAACAAGGCTAATAGGGCCACGAATGACCATATTACTCTGTCGCCTTTTAAGTTGTTTACTAGTTCTTTCATTCTTCTTTTTTCGGGTTTTGTGTAAAGACAAAGCGCTAAAACCAAAGACCTTTTTTATAGATTTCTAACAGCATTTTTGAATTGATTTCCTCTATCTTCATAGTTTTCGAATAAATCGAAACTCGCACAAGCTGGAGATAATAATACTGTATCTCCTTTTTCAGATAATCTTTGAGCCATATTTACTGCATCTTGCATATTGTTTACTTCAATCATAATGTCTACAACATTGCCGAACATATCAATGATTTTTTTGTTGTCAACACCTAAGCAAATGATGGCTTTTACTTTTTCGCGAACCATCGACATCAATTCGTTGTAATCATTTCCTTTGTCCACACCACCGACAATCCATACGGTTGGGGTGTTCATACTATCCAATGCAAAGAATGTTGCATTTACATTTGTCGCTTTTGAATCGTTGATGTATTTCACATTTTGAATTTTCAGCACTTTTTCTAGACGATGTTCTACGCCTTGAAAATTGGACAAGCTTTCTCTAATTGTTGCATTTCTAATTTTCATCAATTTTGCTACAGAAGTTGCTGCCATTGCATTTTTCATATTATGCTTTCCTTCAAGTGCCATAGTTTCAGTTTCCATTGTGAATTCTTCTTCGTTGATGATGTTTACTTCCATTGTTTTTTCTTTTATAAATGCTCCCATTTCGATAGTTTGTGTCAACGAAAAGGGAATTAGTTGCGCTTTTGTTTTATTGGTTTTTAGCCATTCTGAGATTGCTTCATCATCTGCATCATAGATGAGGTAATCGTCCTCAGTTTGGTTCATTGTTATTCTAAATTTTGATGCTATATAATTTTCATATTTGTAATCATATCTGTCTAAATGGTCTGGACTTATGTTTGTAATTATGGCAATATGCGGCTTATAATCTGCGATTCCATCCAACTGAAAGCTGCTTAATTCCAGAACATAACTATCGTATAAATCATCAGCTACTTGCCAAGCAAAACTCTTTCCAATATTCCCTCCTAATCCTACATTTAATCCAGCGGATTTTAGCAAATGGTAGGTCAACATTGTTGTGGTTGTCTTACCGTTGCTGCCTGTTATTCCTATCGTTAGTGCTTTTGTAAAAGGCGCTGCGAACTCTATTTCTGATATAACGGGAACCCCTTTTTCGACCAGTTTTATTACAATTGCTGATTTTTTTTCTGGAATTCCAGGACTTTTCATGACCACATCAGCATTCAAAATCAATTCTTCTGTGTGTTTTTCCTCTTCCCAAGCAATCTCATTTTGTATTAGAACCTGTTTGTAGCTTTCTTTTATTTTTCCAAAGTCAGACACAAAAACATCATAGCCTTTTGACTTGCCTAGAATTGCTGTGCCAACTCCGCTTTCGCCACCTCCTAAAACTACTAGTCTCATTATCTTAATTTTAATGTCACGATTGATAAAATGGCTAACATTATAGCTACAATCCAAAAACGAGTTACAATTTTACTTTCGTGATATCCTTTTTTCTGGTAGTGATGGTGCAAAGGCGACATTAGAAATATTCGTCGGCCTTCGCCAAAGCGTTTTTTGGTGTATTTGAAATAAGCTACCTGCAAAACCACTGAAAAATTTTCGGCTAAGAATATTCCGCAGAAAAATGGAATCAGCAACTCTTTACGTACAGCAATTGCCAAAACAGCAATTACCCCTCCAATTGTCAAACTTCCGGTATCTCCCATAAACACTGTAGCTGGGTAGGAGTTGTACCATAAAAATCCAATTAAAGCACCAACAAATGCAGAAATAAACACTGTCATTTCACCTGAATAAGGAATGTACATTATGTTGAGGTAGTTGGAGAAAATGATGTTTCCAGATACAAAAGTGAATATTCCTAAAGCAAGTACCGAGACTGCTGAGGTTCCCGCCGCCAAGCCATCAATCCCATCCGTAAGGTTGGCTCCATTAGAAACCGCTGTGATGATAAAAATTACCATGGGAATAAATATTAACCAGGCCCAGTTTTTATATCCTTCACCAGTCCAAGCTAATAGTTCAGCATAGTCGAATTCGTGGTTTTTGAGAAAAGGAATTGTTGTCGCTGTCGATTTTTCGTAAACGGGTGCTTGTTTGATAACATTTTCGGTAGTTGCTTTGAAAAAGTCACTATTAGCTGTATCAGTACGCACGGTTACAATTGGACTAAAATATAAAACAGAGCCAACGATTAGTCCTAAACCTACTTGGCCGAAAACTTTGAAGATTCCTTTTAGGCCTTCTTTGTCTTTTTTGAATACTTTGATATAATCATCAATAAACCCAATGGTTCCCATCCATAAAGTGGTCACAACTAACAATACTATGTATATGTTTTGAAGTTTAGCGAATAGAAAAACGGGAATTAATGTAGCAAAAATGATAATTATCCCACCCATCGTTGGTGTTCCTTTTTTTTCATTTTGTCCCTCTAGGCCAAGTTCTCTTACAGTTTCACCAATTTGTTGATTTCTCAAAAAAGTCACAACTCTTTTTCCATAAATAGTGGATAGAAGCAATGAAAGCATAAAGGCTAAGGCCGATCTGAATGTGATATATTGGAAAACTCCTGCGCCGGGAAAATCCATTATTTTGTCTAAATATTCAAATAAGTAGTATAGCATATTTCTATTTATTGAGTTGGTTTAGTAATTCGGTTACAGTTTTCATATCGTCAAAATCGTGACGAATGCCTTGTATTTCTTGGTAGGTTTCGTGACCTTTACCTGCAATTAGTATAATGTCATTCGGTTGCGCCAGTTGACAAGCGGTTTTAATAGCTTGCTTTCTGTCAGTAATCGATAATGATTTTTTAAAGTTTTGTGGTGCTACACCTTGTTCCATTTCATTGATGATCACTTCAGGATCTTCATTTCGAGGATTGTCCGATGTTAGTACAACTTTATCACTAAGTTCTGTGGCAATTCCTGCCATTATAGGACGTTTTGCTTTGTCTCTATTTCCGCCACAACCTACAACTGTAATCAACTGTTCATTTTTAGTCCGAATGTCATTGATTGTTTTCAGTACATTTTCTAAAGCGTCTGGTGTATGAGCGTAATCTACTATAGCTGTTATATTGGCGTTAGAAACAATAAATTGAAAACGGCCTGACACACTTTCTAAATCAGAGAGCAAACGAAGCACTTCCAAATTTTCAATGCCTAATTGAACAGCTGTTCCGTAAATGGCTAAAAGGTTGTAAGCATTGAAAGTGCCGATTAGTTTTACCCAGACTTCTTGTCCATTTATTTTCAACAATAATCCTGACAATTGATTTTCGAGAATTTGCGCTTTATAGTCAGCATATGATTTTAGCGCGTAAGTCAGTTTTTTTGCTACAGTATTTTGCAGCATCACTTGGCCGTTTTTATCATCGATATTAGATAAAACAAAGGCTGTTTTTGGCAAATTATCAAAGAATGATTTTTTTACATCTCGGTATTCAGCGAATGTTGGATGATAATCTAAATGATCGTGCGATAAGTTGGTAAAAATTCCTCCCACAAAATGCAAAGCCTCGGTTCTTTTTTGATGAATTCCGTGAGAGCTCACTTCCATAAAGCAATATTCAATACCTGCATCAACCATTTCATTCAAGTAATGATTTATCGTTAAAGAATCTGGCGTGGTATGGGTTGCTTTGTATTCAATATTATCAACAATTATTTTTACTGTGGACAGCAATCCAACTTTAAATCCTGCTTTTTGAAATAATTGAAACAATAGGGACGCTATGGTAGTCTTACCATTTGTTCCCGTAATTCCAACAAGTTTTAATTTTTCGGATGGATTGTCATAGAAATTAGCCGCCATAAAAGCCAAAGCTTTATTGGTGTCTTTAACTTGTATGTAGGTAATCCCAGTTCGGAGAGTTTCAGGCAAAGTATCGCAAACCACTGCGATTGCACCATTTGAAATAGCGGTTTCAATAAAATCGTGACCGTTTGAAATAGTTCCTCTTATTGCGACAAAAACGTCATTTTCTGAAATTTTTCTTGAGTCGAAATCCATTTTATGAATAGCGATATCTGTCGAACCTTTCACAGATTCGATAGCTACTTTGTATATTATGTCTTTTAACACTATCACGATAATTCTAATATTATAGTTGAATTTTTATCTAATGGTTCGCCTGCTTGGATGGATTGTTTCTTCACCTTACCAATGCCAATTATTTTTACTTTTAATCCAAGATTTCCAAATAAGGCAACCGCATCCATTCCAGCCATTCCTTTTACATTTGGTATTTTTGACTTTTGCTCTTTTTGATTTTTTGCGAAATAGGAGTTGTAGTCTTTCTCTTGTTTTAAAATTTTTCTGTCGATGTTATTGATCTCATTTGTAGAAGGGGCATCGGTGAAAATCTTTTGAGCAATTCTTTTAAATACTGGCCCAGCGACATCAGCACCATAATAATTGTTGTTGACTGTGCTCGGTTTGTGGACCACGACAATGCAAGAATATTTCGGATTATCCGCTGGAAAGTAACCTACAAAGGATGAGGCGTAATATTTCTCAGAACCTCCATTTTTTGCATAATTTACTTGAGCGGTACCTGTTTTACCTGCCATTGAAAAATCTTTTGAGTAAAGCGCCTTTCCAGTTCCTCTTTTTACAACATTCTCTAAAACTGCTTGCACTTTATTAATGGTTTCTTTCGAGCAAATTTTTGGATTCATTACAACAGTGTTGTATTTTTTGATGGTTTTATCCCATTGCTTTACCTCGGAAACAATTTGTGGTTTGACCATTTTGCCGTTATTTGCTATGGCATTATATAAGGTAAGAGTCTGCAGTGGGGTAACCGAAACACCATAACCAAAGGCCATCCAAGGCAATGATAGATTAGACCAGTTTTTATCACTAGGTTGAGGTATATATGGAGTTCCTTCGCCTTTGAATTCTAACCCTAGTTTTTTATTTAAGCCTATCGCATTGATGTGATTTACAAATTGCTCTGGATTATTTTTGTAATTGTTGTAAACTGCCTGAACCATTACCGTGTTAGAAGAAACCTCAAAACCTCTAGCTAACGAAATTTTTCCATAACCGCCTTCGTGAGAATCTCTTACGGATTTTCCAGAATATTTAATAATACCGCCGTAAGTATTGAATACGGCACTTGTATCTATTTTTTTATCTTCCAAAAGAATCATTAGATCCACTAATTTGAAGGTGGATCCTGGTTCGTGTGACTCTGCATAAGCATAGTTTGTAGTTTCGAAATAAGTGCCATTAGCTGCTCTGCCCAAGTTAGAAATTGCCTTTATTTTTCCCGTTTTGGTTTCCATTACTACTGTACATCCGTGGTCTGCCTGATACAATTCTAGTTGTTTTAGTAGAGCGTGATGTGCGATATCTTGAATGTACACATCAATAGTTGATAGAATATCATAACCATCTTTTGGGTCAACTTCGTTAACGTCGCTAATAGGTTTCCATTGTCCTTTAGCAATTTTTTGTTTCAAGACTTTACCATCTTTACCGTCGAGGTATTTTCTGTAAGCCCATTCAATTCCTTTTCCATCGGGGGTTCCATCTGGATTTTTTCTTGCGTAGCCAATGGTTCGCTCTGCTATTTCTCCAATAGGATGTTCTCTAATTGTTTCTTGTTCTACAATAATACCGCCTTTATAAGGTCCCAATTTAAATAGAGGAAATCCTTTGATTTTTACAAATTCAGTGTAACTCAAATCGCGAGCAACTAGGAAGTACCTGTTTTTATTTGCTCTAGCTTTTCGCAATTCATTTAAATAGAAACTGCTTGGTTTTTTCAAAAGTACCGACAAAGAATCGGCTAGTGGTTTTATGTTTTTTTCAAACGCTTCTGCTTTTGGAGCAACAGCGTCAAATCTGATTTCGTAATTTGGGATAGAGGTAGCTAAAAGGCTTCCGTCGGCAGAATAAATGTTTCCTTTGTTGGCCGGAATAACGAAGTTTTTAACTGTTCGATCTTTGGCTAATTTTCTATAATAATCGCCTTCGACCCACTGAATATTGGTCAACTTTATAGCAATAGCAATTGCCATCATAAAGATGACAAACGCCACTAGATAAATTCTATAAGAAATATTTTTATCTTCTACTGCCATAATTTTTGAAAGAAATTTTTCTTTTCTACTGCTTTTTTGACTTTTATTTTTGTTGGAGGAACGGTTGATGGAAAAATTTGTCTTTCCAGCATTTTGTTCGAAACAGTCGATTCCATTTTCAGTTTCATCAATTCAGAGCGTCTATCTACAAATTCCGAACGAAGCTCTTTCACTTGATTGGTTAGTTCCGCTATTTTGAAAATTTTTTGTTCAAAACGTTGGGTGTTTGCAATCATTATGATGGCGAGCGCAATTAGAAAAACGATGAATCGCCAACTTTTTATAGCATCATCATCGATGAGAAACCTTGCTTTTAGTATGCCATAAACCCCGTTGTTCATTTTTTTTCCGCTATTCTCAATTTGGCACTTCGTGCTCTATTATTTAATTTAATTTCAGCATTATCTGGAATAATTAGCTTTCCAATGGTTTTAAAAGGAACTGAAAAATTGCCAAAAAAATCACGTTCCGGTTCCCCTTCGAACATTCCGTTTTTGATGTATCGCTTTACCAATCGGTCTTCTAATGAATGGTAGGAAATCACGCTTAGTCTTCCACCGGGACTTAAAACTTCTAATGATTGTTCTAAAAATTCTTTCAAAACATCCATTTCTTGATTAACTTCAATTCGAATGGCTTGATAGATTTGTGCCAAAACTTTATTTCTTATTTTTTCAGGTAAATATTTTGCCAAAACATCTTTCAGTTGGTCAGTTGTATTGATGGATTGGTGTTCTCTCGCTTCTATGATTGTTCTGGCCAAAGCTGGTGCATTTTTCAATTCTCCGTAATCCCAAAACACTCTTCTCAAATTGGCATCGTCATATTCATTGACCACTCTGTAAGCATTCAAATCATTTTTTTGACTCATTCGCATATCTAGCTCAGCATCAAAACGAGTTGAAAATCCTCTTTCAGCAACATCAAATTGGTGCGAGGAAACACCCAAATCAGCTAATATTCCGTCTACACTTTTCAAACCGTAAAACCGTAAAAACCGTTTTATAAACCTGAAATTTTCATTGATTAAGGTAAATCGTTCGTCAGGCAAAGCATTCGCCAAAGCGTCTTCATCTTGATCAAAAGCAAACAATTTTCCGTTTGGCCCCAATCTGCTTAAAATTTCTTTTGAGTGACCACCGCCACCAAAAGTCACGTCAACATAGATGCCGTCCGGCTTGATATTCAAGCCATCTACAGTAGGGTGAAGCAAAACAGGATTATGATATTCCATTGTCGTCATTTGTATTTCCCATTACTTCTTCGGCCAAATCTGCAAAATCTACATCTTCTCCGCTTATCGATTTTTCGTATAAATCTTTATCCCAAATCTCCACAATATTCACTGCTGACGAGAATACAACATCTTTTGAAATGCTAGCAAAAGCCACCAAATCCTTCGGAACTAATAATCTTCCTAAAGCATCAATTTCAACAATTTTTACTCCAGCAGTAAATCTTCTTATGAAATCGTTGTTTTTCTTAACGAAACGGTTGAGTTTATTGATTTTTTGCATCATCAAATCCCATTCTTCCATAGGGTATAATTCCAAGCAAGGTTGGAATACAGAACGTTTCAAAACAAAGCCGTTTTGAAGTGATGAAGCCAATTGCTTTTTCAAAGGCGCAGGCAGAAGGAGCCTTCCTTTGGCATCGACTTTACATTCGTATGTACCGACAATTGTATTCAAGTTCAGATTAGTTAAATGATGTAGAGCAAAAATAGAAAAATATTTACCACAATTTACCACAAAATACCACTTTGTTAATAAGTTTTACCACTTTTGATGCAGAATGCTTAGTTTATAGTCAATCAGAGCGTTAGATAAAAATTGGACTTCGGAATAGGGTGTAATAATTTTAGTATTAATTCAGAAGGTTAATGCATCTAAAATCGTAGTTGAATGAGCGGTTTGATCATTTAAATTTTGCTCAAAAACGATTTTGTTTTTTTATTGATTTACTCGTTTTTAAAAGAGAATAGATTTAAAACTATAAAATTCCACTCCAAGAATTATTTTTAAGTTATAAAACCTATCTTTGTCGGCATAGAAAATTTGCGACAAAACGTATGGAAAAATACTTGAAGAAAGAAGGCAGATACAGCTTTTATGAGGCTGGTGAAGGAACCCCTATTGTTGTTTTACACGGTTTAATGGGAGGTTTAAGCAATTTTGATGCAGTTGCTAGTTATTTTTCTGAAAAAGGGTATAAAGTTATTATACCTAATTTACCTATTTATACTCAAAGCATTTTGAAAACTAACGTAAAAGCTTTTGCAAAATACGTGAAAGATTTTATAACTTTCAAAGGCTTCGATAGAGTGATTTTGCTCGGAAATTCGTTGGGAGGGCATATTGCTTTGTATCATACGAAAATGTATCCAGAAAAAGTTGCTGGACTTATATTGACCGGAAGCTCAGGTCTATACGAGAGCGCAATGGGAGATAGTTATCCTAAAAGAGGGGATTATGAGTACATCAAAAAGAAAGCAGAGGACGTATTTTATGATCCAAAAATTGCTACCAAAGAACTTGTTGATGAAGTATACGCCTCAGTTAATGACAGAATTAAACTGATTAAAACCTTGACTATAGCTAAAAGTGCCATCCGACATAATATGGCTAAAGATTTGCCAAAAATGCATGTTCAAACTTGCTTGATTTGGGGAAGAAACGACAGAGTTACTCCTCCTTCGGTTGCTGAAGAATTTAGCGAATTAATGCCAAATGCTACTTTGTACTGGATAGAAAAATGTGGTCATGCAGCAATGATGGAGCATCCAGACGAGTTCAATCGCTTGCTTGATGATTGGTTAAGTCACACTCATTTGAAGGCACACTAAACCGCGGCTAAGACTTTATACCAATAATTATGAAAATTAACACAGCCGAATTTATCGTAAGTAATTCTCAAGTAGATAAATGTCCAAAAGACTTTTTGCCGGAGTATGCTTTTATTGGTCGATCCAATGTAGGGAAATCTTCATTGATCAATATGTTGACCAATCATAAAAATTTGGCCAAAACTTCGGGAAGGCCTGGAAAAACCCAATTGATCAATCATTTCAAAATCAATAATAATTGGTTCTTGGTCGATTTACCGGGTTATGGTTATGCTAAAGTTTCTAAAAAAACCAAGTCCGTTTTTCAGCAGTTTATTACCGATTATTTTGAAACAAGAGAACAACTCGTTTGTGCTTTTGTGCTGATTGACATTCGTCACGAAGCGCAAAATATCGACATTGAATTTATGGCGTATATGGGCGAAAGTGAAATTCCGTTTTGTATTATTTTTACCAAAGCGGACAAAATAAGTAAAACAAAAATTGATTCTCATATTGCTGCATACAAAAAGAAAATGTTTGCCAATAATTGGGCTGAAATGCCACAATATTTTGTTACTTCAGCTACTGAATCTACCGGAAAAGAAGAACTGTTAAGCTACATTGATGAGGTAAATATGGAGGTTTTCAAGAACAATAGTGAGTTTTAAAACTAAAATCAAAATCCCAAATTCTAATTTTAATAATTGAAATTTGGGATTTTTTTATTTTTTTTTATTTTCTCAATTCCAGCTTCTCTGCAAAATAATCGCAAAAATCCTGCATTGTCGCGGACATTTTTTCGTCGCCTGTAGCTTTCTGGAAAGTTTCGGTCATCGAGAGTAAGGTTTGATGAAAGAAGATTTTCATCTCGTCTACCGGCATATCTTTGGTCCACAATTCGATACATTTTGTAGTTTTTTCGTCGCTGTTCCATACCGAGAGCATAAAAGCTCTAGCTTCTTCTAATTCGACTCCACCTTCAACGGCAGCCCAAGATAATTTTTCTGGAATGCGGTTGTCGTCTAATTCAATTTGAATTTTAATTTCGGATTTATTGTTATTCGCCATTTTTTTTAGGTTTGTATTTAGATTTTTCAAATAATTCTTTAGCATTCATTTGCAGCATTTTTTCAAGCGGAATATCATTATTATTCATAAATGATCGCACCATTTGCCAACCTACCCAAGCACCAACTCTTCCTGGAGATTCGTTGTCGATTTCGAGATAAAACTTCGAAAAAGGCGCAGGGTTTATAAATCGGTTGTCTAATTTTGGATCGTCGCTGTACAACAATTCATTTTCTAGGAAGTAACGCCACATATACCCTTCGTTGTCCTCGCACCATTTATTTTGTTCTAAGCTGTATCCTATTTTATCTGCGTCAGTGTAATCCGGCAGAACCAAGTCTTTTAGGTATAATTGTTTTCCGTAATAAACCATTTGGCTTAGCAAATTCCGTTCGCGGTTAGGGGCAATCTTTTGTGCAGAAAAACTTGAAACTAAATCGGGAAGTATCTGTTTTTGCTCGAAATTTTGTTTCAAGTACTTAGGGAACTGATAAAACTTATGTTCTTTTCCCAAGTACATTTCTAGAGCTATCACCACCAAACTGTCGGTATAAATTATTTTGTTATTGTAATCCATTTCGGCAATAACGGTAACCACTTCTGGATTTTTTGTTTCTGGGAAATAATATTTTAGGTGTTGAAACAGCGTGTTGAGATCTTTTTTTACGGGTTCAAAATCGGAGTACTTTTTTTGAACTTCGGCGTATAGTTCTCGCCAAAGTGGATTTTGCATTTTTTCTAACCAAACGCTATCTGGCGTTCCTTGCGGAAAGAAATAGGGATATTTTTTTTTTAGTTGCCCTAAATCGTTTGGGGAAGTTTCAAAAAAATATTTGTCAAAGCGCTCTACTTTGATTTCTACAGGAATGTTTTGAACTGCTTTTTCGACTTTTGTTTTCTTATCGCAAGAAACAAAAATGGACCCAATGGTAAGTAGTAAAAGTATTCTTCTCATTTTATTTTTTTTAGCCCTGATAAAAGTGGAAATCCTTGCGAAAATAAATGCCAATTTTTCTTGTAAAAAATGAGCGACCAACGGAAGCTGCTTTTTTGCATAGAAAAATAGTATTTATTGAACAAGATTGCAACGGATAGCAGGAATAGCTCCTAAAAATTATTATTTTTGCAAATATACAATACCTACCATTTAAAAACCTTATCTATTATGTCTAAAAAAAGTACTATTCATGTCGAAAAAGTAAATACGCATATTGTCAACTGGTTAAAAACCTATGCTGAGAACGTAAAAGTTAATGGTTTTGTTGTGGGGATTTCTGGCGGAGTAGATTCGGCAGTAACTTCGACGCTTTGTGCTCAAACAGGTTTGCCGACTTTGTGTGTGGAGATGCCTATTCATCAAGCTCCAAGCCAAGTAAATCGGGGTAGAGAACATATTAATCAATTGAAAAATCGTTTTTCGAATGTTACTAATACTGAGGCCGATTTAACTTCGGTTTTTGATAATTTCAAATCTATTGTTCCTGCTGTGGATAATATAGACAAGGTAAGTTTGTCTTTGGCCAACACACGAGCTCGCTTACGTATGACGACTTTGTATTATTTTGCCGGGATTCACGGTTTGCTAGTCGCTGGAACAGGAAATAAAGTTGAAGATTTTGGTGTTGGGTTTTATACTAAATACGGTGATGGAGGAGTAGATTTGAGTCCAATTGCTGATTTAATGAAGTCGGATGTGTATGCCTTGGGTAAATATTTGCAAATTCCAAACTCCATTTTAGAGGCTTCGCCAACCGATGGTTTGTTTGGGGATGATAGAACAGATGAAGATCAGTTGGGCGCTAGTTATGATGAATTAGAATGGGCTATGCTAGAGGACGAGAATGGGAAAACTGCTTCGGATTTTGATGGAAGGGAGAAAAAAGTGTTCGAAATCTTTAAAAAATTGAATACCATAAATCAGCATAAGATGATAGCAATTCCAGTTTGCATCATAGAAAACGATATTAAGTAGTATTTTTCTAATATTTTTTGTGAAGTTTAAAGTTTTTTAATTAACTTTACTTATTCGTAAGTACAAACATTTCTAAAAAAAATTAAATTATGATAAAAGTTTGTTTAGCCAATAACCATCCCGTAGTGCATTTCGGAGTGAAATCGTATTTCAAAGATCACGATTCGATCTCGATAGTAGCCAATGTTGGAAACTTTTTAATGGTAAGAGACATCCTCCTAACGAAGGAGATTGATGTATTGATCTTGGATCTTGAATTAGAAGGTCTTTCTAGTATTTTTGAAGTAAAAAATATTTTGAAAAATTTTCCAAAAACTAAAATCATCATTTTCAGTGACCTTTCTGAACAAATATATGCTCCAAATGCTATAAAAGCTGGGGTTGCAGGTTTTGTTTCACAGAAAGAAAAACTTGAAACTTTGGGTCAAGCAATTATCAAAGTGAATCAAGGTAAAATCATCATTGATGAAACGGTTAAGAAAAACCTTGCGCTTATTGCGAAACAAAACAAAAGTGAGCGTTTGTATCGCAAACTTTCGAATCGTGAAGTCGAAGTGCTGCGCTATTTGAGTGACGGTAAGAAAAACAATGAGATTTCTAAAATCCTTAGTCTTAATGAAAAAACGATTAGTACGTATAAATTAAGATTGTTGCAAAAATTGAATGTTACTAACTTAGTGGATTTGGTAAACAAAGCCAAAACACTTGAAATAGTTTAGTTATAGCGAGACATTACTCTACCTAATTTTTTCGAAAAAGAATTGATTAATTTGGAATAATCCATCGCCATTGATAAAGGCTCAATGTTATCAGACCCTGGTTCTGATAATATTGAGCTTTTTATTTCTTCGATAATTCTATCGACCAAATACCATCTTAAAGTAAGAATAGTTTCAGAGACGTATTGACTAATAGTTTGGTCTTTTGTTTTTGGAAAAATATTTTGCCCTTCCCAATTGTGTAGCGTTACCCTTTCGTCTGCCATCACAATATCTGTTACTTCCTGCGCTAAATCAGGATGTAAGTGCATTATGTATTGTTCTACGCTGAAGGTCTCATTTTGATTTAAGAAGTCTATCAGGTTGTTGTAAATATCTCTGAATAAAGGATTTGCGAGTTCGGTTTCGTCTTCATGTAAACTCAAATATATTCTTTGGTATACTTTGTATTCCTTTTTTTCTATGAATTCTTTTATGTCACCTTCTTCATTGGTTTTCAAAAGCACATCTTCAAATTCTTGGACGCTATTACCGTATAGCAAGAGAATTTCAATGATTTTTCGTTCCAAGCCATAAAGAATATCAATTTTTTGAACCTGAACAGGAGTTTCGTTTTTGACAACTTCAAAAGCTTTTTGCTCCTGCTTCTGTTTTTTTCCAAGTTCAGAGATGTCTTTTTGAACTAACTGCGCCAAAGTACTTACCAAAACTTGTTCCGAAATATCCATAATTCGAGCACATTCCTGAACGTAAATTTCTCTTTGAATTCGGTCTGGAATTTTCGAAATACTAACAACCATATCCCGAATTAAATCTGCTTTTTTTATAGGGTCGTTTTTGGCATCATTCATAAGGAGTGATGCTTTGAATTGGATAAAATCTTTGGAGTTTTCATCCAAATATTTGACCAATTCTTCGTAAGGTGTTTTTTTTGCAAAACTATCTGGATCCTCTCCGTCGGGAAAAGCACAGACTTTTACATTCATCCCTTCTTCGAGAATCAAGTCGATTCCTCTAATAGAAGCGCGCAATCCGGCTGCATCACCGTCAAAAAGGACAGTAATATTTTTGGTCAATCTATTAATCAAACGAATCTGATCGGGTGTCAAAGCTGTGCCAGATGAGGATACTACATTTTCGATTCCTGCTTGGTGAAATTGAATTACATCGGTATACCCTTCGACCAAATAGCAATTATTTTCTTTGGCAATGGATTGTTTGGCTTGATAAATTCCGTACAAAACTTTGCTCTTGTGATAAATTTCACTTTCAGGCGAATTGAGGTATTTTGCCGCTTTTTTATCATTTGCCAAAATGCGTCCTCCAAAACCTAAAATTCTGCCTGACATACTCTGAATAGGGAACATTACTCTGCCTTTGAAGCGGTCGAATGGTCTGTCTTCTCGAGGGATCGTCAATCCGGTGCTTTCAAGAAATTCTAATTTGTACCCTTTTCCTAGTGCTTCTTTGGTTAATGCATCCCAAGTTTCAGGCGAATATCCAAGTACAAATTTCTTGATGGTTTCGCCTGTAAAACCTCTTTCTTTGAAGTAGGAAAGACCAATGGCTTTGCCTTCTTCAGAATGTAAAAGGGTGTTGTGAAAATAATCTTTGGCAAATTCAGAAACCAAATACATACTTTCCCGAACGTCGGTATTGGCTTTTTCTTCGTCAGATTGTTCGGTTTCTTCGATTTCGATATTGTATTTTTTTGCCAAATACCGAATGGCTTCCGGATACGTAAAGTGGGAATGTTCCATCAAGAAAGCGACTGAGTTGCCACCTTTTCCGGAGCTAAAATCTTTCCAAATCCCTTTGGCTGGCGACACCATAAACGATGGAGAGCGTTCGTCCGAGAATGGACTCAATCCCTTGAAGTTACTTCCGGCACGTTTCAATTGTACAAAATCGCCAATAACCTCCTCAACTCGGGCGGTTTCGAACACAGTATCTATGGTGGTTTTGGAAATCAATTTGTTTTTTTTGAAAGTCAAATTTACGAAGTTTACCGTCACTACATAATTTTTTTGAAACAAATAAAATTTAATAGCTGATCTTCGCTATTAATGATTTCGAAATGAGAATATTTTTTTTATAGTTCATATAAATATATAAAGTTTTATTCTTTTGAGATCTTGTAGGCTTTTAGTAAGGGAAATTAAACATTACAATAATAAATTAAATATTATTTTTGCAGCCTTGAATTCCCGTAATTAGAACATTTTTTTCGGTAGATTCGTAATGCTTTAAAAATAAATCAATATATGTGTAAATCATGTGACTTAATAGATTTTGAGAATGAATTAAAAGATACTTTATTGTTCGTTTCTGAAATATGTGAAGTGCCTTATGCATTTATCACATATCTTGATTCTAATAATCAAATAATTCAAATAAAAACGGGATTTGATTCTTTGACTATACCAGAAGATGTTTTACTTCACAATCAAAACATCATTTCAAGAAATGAAATTGTTAAGATTTCTAACAATAAGAGTGAATCAGAGCATAAGACGAAAAATGAGCGCAGTTCCGAAGTAGAATACATTTTTTTTACTGGATTCCCCATTATTAATAATAATCTGAAGGCCATTGGATCAATTTGTATCTTAGACTCGAATCCTAAAGAACTTTCAGTTGCAGATGCTAGAATTTTGGAATATGCTTCCAAACAAATCAGTTGCAAATTAGAAGCATTTCAACAAAATACTATTTTACTAAATAAAGTAATCGAGAAGGAGGAGCGTTTTGAATTGTTAATTGATAATTCAAAAGAAATGTATTTTGAACTTGATTGTGCGGGGATAATAACCTATGCGTCAAATAATTGGACTAATTATCTTGGATATGCAGTTAATGAAGTTATAGGTAAAAGTATTAGTTTTTTTTTACATCCGGAAGATAGAGAAAGCCTCACTTCTTTTTTAAATAGTATAAGTAACGGAGAGCAAAAGGAGGAGGTTATAATTTATAGGATTTTACATAAAGAGGGACATTTTAACTGGCATACCACAAGTATAAAAAGTATCGATAGAAACGGTAAACTTATTTATGTTGGGAATTGTAGAGATATCACAAATGAAATTGTCAGGGATAAAAAAAACTTGCAAAATAGAGAGTTTTATGAAAAAATACTTGATCAAATTCCGACAGATGTAGCCGTATTTGATCAAGATCACCGGTATCTCTATTTAAATCAAGCCGCAATTAAAAATGATGAACTCCGAAAATTCATCATAGGTAAAGATGATTTTCAATATGCTGAGTATACGGGAAGAGATTATTCCGCAGCAAAACAAAGGCGTGAAAAATTCTTGCAGGCTATGGAGTCGAAAAATTTAACTCAATGGGAAGACAAAATCAGCAGTCCATTTACAGGCTTGACTTCTTTTTATAACCGAAAATTGAATCCAGTTTTCAATAGCAATGGCACTTTTGAGATGATGATTGGATTTGGAGTTGATATTACCGAAAGTAAAAAAACACAAGAAGAAATTCTTAAGAGCAAGCAATTGCTTAGTAGTATTCTGGAAAATATTGCAGTAGGCATATTGATACAAGGGCCTCAATCTGAAATTTTAGAGAACAACAAGGCCGCTTGTGAAATGCTAGGTCTTACCGAAGATCAATTAATTGGCAAGACGTCTTTTGACAAGCTATGGAAAGTAATTCATTTAGATGGATCCGATTTTCAGCCTGAAGACCATCCTGTTCCTAAGGCTATTAAATTATTGAAACCGGTAAAAAATGTTATCATGGGTGTAAATCGCCCAGTTTCTATGGATATGGTTTGGCTTTTAGTCGACGCCATTCCTGTATTTGATGAGATAGGAACATTGCTACATGTTGTGTGCTCATTTAATGATATTTCAGAACTTAAAGATATTGAAGACGAATTAAAAATAAGTAATGAACGTTTTTCATACTCAAGCGAAGCTACATCTGATGCCATTTGGGATTGGAATATTTTGAACGATGATATTTTTGTGGGAGCAAGTTATGCCAATCTTTTTGGGCACCAATTTAAGGACAGTATAGTGAAGTCTCAAGCATGTGAAGCTTTTGTTCATCCAGAGGATAGGGAAGACTATTTTATTAAAATGGATATTGCATTAGAGGATACTACCAATAACAAGTGGTCGGACGAGTATAGGTATTTAAAAGCGGATGGTAGTTATGCATATGTGAATGATAAAGCAATTATAATCAGAAATGACATTGGTAAGCCAATTCGAATGATTGGAGCAATGCAAGATGTTACTATTAAGAAAAAATTAGAAGAAGAATTGAGGGAAAGTGAAGAGAAGTTCAAGGAAGCTTTTGAATATTCGCCGGTGGGAATGGCCTTAGTAGATGAACAAGGGTTTTATTTAGGGGTCAACGATAAGCTATGCGAAATACTTGGTTATTCGAATCAAGAAATGAAATCGTTAACATTTCAAGAAATCACTTATTTTAAAGACCTAGACTTAGACTTAGAATATAAAAAAAGTTTAGATTCAGGTAAAATTTCCAATTTCAGTTCCGAAAAAAGATTTATAAAAAAAGACAATTCTATTATCTGGACACATATTTCTGTTTCCTTGGTGAAAAAAAATAGAAATGAAACCTATTATATTGTTCAGATTATTGACATCACTGAACGGAAAAAAATCGAAAATCAAAATAAATTTTTGATCGAAGAAAATAATAAAAATAGGACTTTTCAACTTAATGAGGCTAAAAATATGTACCGCTTTTTAGCTGAAAACTCTGTCGATTTGATATGTTTACACGATTTAGAGGCTTCTTTTCAATATATTTCTCCTTCTGCAATAAACATTTTGGGATATACCCCAGAAGAAATGGTTGGAAAATCTCCCATGGATTATGCACACCCTGAAGATTTAGAATACCTCCACGAAAGTTTTACAAGGTTTATGGATGGACAAGTAAACGACGCCACGATTGCGAGGTTTTTGAATAAGAATGGAAAATACGTATGGCTCGAAACAAAGGCAAACATTACAAGAGATAAAGAATTAAAGACAGGTTTTCAGTCTAGTAGTCGTGATATAACAACTAGAAAAGAAGAAGAAGACATTATAGAGAAGACCTTGGCGAAAGAAAGGGAGCTAAATGAATTACGGTCGAATTTAGTATCTACTATTTCTCACGAATTTAGAACCCCAATGACTACTATTCGAACTAGCGCAGAGTTAATAGCTATGTACATTGAGGGGCAAACGTTTGATAATGTGCTTCGTTTAGACAAACAATTGAATACTATTACAGGAGAAATTGATAGAATAATAGAGCTTATGAATTCTGTGTTAACTATTTCAAAAAACGATGCAGGTAAAACTAATTTTCACCCGGTTACTTTCGATTTAAAACTATTAAGTCTTGATGTGCTTGAAACTAGTTTTGAAAATCAAATTGATGGAAGGACGGTGCAAACCTATTTTGAGGGTGATAATTTCATTGTTTTTGCAGATAAAAGTTTAATGGAATACTCGATTTTTAATGTATTGAATAACGCTTTCAAGTATTCCAAAGGTTCTGGGGATGTTGTGTTAAAACTTTCGGCTACACCGTCAAAAGTAAAATTACAAATTATTGATCAAGGGATTGGTATTCCTACAGACGATCAACATAAATTATTCAACACATTTTTTAGAGCGAGTAATACCAATGGAATTCAGGGAACTGGCTTAGGTCTTTATATCGTAAAAACCTTTACTGAAAAAAATTCAGGAAATATACATTTAGAAAGCCAGTTAGGAATAGGAACAAAAGTAACCTTAGAATTTCCTTTACAAAAAACATCAGTAACTGATGAGGCTATTAATTACTGACGACGAATTGAAATTAAAACAAATAGTTATTGAATTATTTGGACTTTCTGAATTAGAAGAGATAGAAGCTCAAGATGGATTATAAGACATAGAAAAATAAGCCATCAGATGTTACCATATGTGATTATGCCAAACTAGATGGATTTGCTTTTATAGAGCAACTAAGGAACACTAATTTAGCCACCATACAGGTGTTATTTTTATCTACAAAACCTACATTATCAGATAAACAGAACAGTGGTCTTAGTTGGCGGTGTCTATATTAAAAAACTCATTGTTTTTGATGAATTGAAAAATACAGATATAATATGTTTATTCAAAAAGTAAAAGCTTAAAAAGAAACAAACCGTGTACTTGTAGTTTCTTCCTATTTTAAATTATAATCTTAATTCGATTAAAGTTAAATCAAGAAAGTAATTATATTTTTTGCAAATAACCACTTTTAAAAAGCCCGACAAGATGAAGGGCATAGTATATATCTTTTTTGTGTATTTTTAATTTTCTATAATGTAGGTCGTTTGTGTTAACATATAAAACATATGTATAACGCTTAATTGAAATCAAAACTACAGCTGAGACTATGGTTGTTAAAACTAATAAAAGATTGTTAGGAACACTTATTGTAAAATAATCTTTAACAAAACAATAAGCAGCAATAATACAAAATAGTAAGGCGATGTTTGCTGAAAAATCTCTCTTTTTTAAACATCTTAAGTTTGAAATGGTGTTCACATCAAACACGATTTTTTCGTGATCAATTTTAAAAATTATTTGTGAACTATCTAGCGTATATAATGCTGTTTCCTGCCCTGCTATTTCTAGGATTTCTTCACTTTTACAAATTAGACTCATAAAATTCTACATTAATACATTCACACTCTTGCATAAAGCAGCCTATTATCTATCAAAATACTATTTCCCCCGAAACAACCATTTAATAAGCTGCAATATGACAAGATAAAATAAACATCTTTAGTCAAAAGTATGGGGTCAAGTTGAAGAAAAGAAAAAAACAATTAATCTCTTAAAAAAAAATACTTATAAGTTAATTTATTTGCTCAAAACGATGTTCTTTTGTGCTTATGACTATCCATAGTTTTGGTGTAAATTAATTTTCCAAAGATTTTATATAATCGCGAGTAGTAAGACCTATATAAGATTTAAAACTTGACGAAAAATAAGAAAATGAATTGAACCCAGTTTCATCTACTAAAAACTGAATATTCCTTTCTCCTGCATCAATAAGTCTAACCGCATATTCTAATTTGAACTCTCTTATGTATTGGGTAATGCTTTTTTTTGCGTATTTTCTAATTTTTTTATCCAAAGTCGATTTACTGATATAAAGATGGGTTGACAACTCCTCAATGCTTATTTTTGATTTTAAATTATTTAAAATATACTCATTAACACTAACTAAAAAATCTTTGTCAGATAATTTGATGGTTACTTTAGAAAAAGGATCCGGTTTAAATTTTTTTTCAATGTATTGTGCTAAAGCTAATAAATTCTTTATTTTAAAAATCAGTTCCATTGATTTGAAAGGCTTAACTATATACTCAGTCACACCATTTTCCAGCTGTCTATACTTTACCTCTTCATCGATATTTGCAGTAATCATCACAAAAGGAATAGCGTTGAATTTTTTCTTTTTTCTAATGTTTATAAACAACTCTTCGCCATTCATAAACGGCATCATCATATCACTAATTACAATGCTGGGTGTATGATTTTGCAAATAATCAAGTGCTTCTATGCCATTCATAGCCCAATGAACATAAAAATCACTCAATTGTAAAATCTCAGAAATCGAACTTCCCAAGGCTAAATCATCTTCAATTAATAGTATTTCACTTTTTTTAAATCTCATGCGGCGAATTTAGTTTTTCATATTTTAAGGTATGAGTTTTATTTTTTAAATTATAGGTAACTACTTTTAAATCTAATTTCTAATATTCTAGGTTTGCAGTCTACTTAGGTAAATTTATCATAATTATTGATTGGTTTTTAGATTGCGTTTGTTTTTTTTACAATTTTTTATGTTCAGAGCCTTAGCTTTTGATATGGCTTGAGTAATGACTTTGAGGTTTTTAGTAAACTTTGTAGTAAATCTGTACGTTAATACTAGAAGTTTATCGAGATTAGATATACGTTAAAGAACTGTATTCAAAAGATTTAAATTTTAGTTCACATTAAATTTTGTAAATAATATAAAAAGACCGATGACTGATCAAATTGAAAAATTAAAAAGGACAATTGAACCTTTGAGGCAAGAGATTATTAATCATAAAGTATATTCCGCAATTAAAGACATAAACGACTTGAAAGTATTTATGCAATACCACGTATACGCTGTATGGGATTTTATGTCATTGTTAAAAACCCTGCAGAACAACTTAACCTGCACGTCAGTGCCTTGGTTTCCGAAAGGCTCTGCAGATACAAGATTTCTCATTAACGAGATTGTTGCCGGTGAAGAATCGGACCTAGACTTAAATGGTGTCAGGAAAAGCCATTTTGAAATGTATTTAGATGCGATGAAGCAATGTGGAGCAGATACCGCTAAAATTGAAAGGTTTACAGATGTATTAAAAAAAACGAGCGACTTTAAATCTGCTCATTTTACCTCAGAAACTGCAAAAGAAGCGAGAGATTTTGTTGACTTTACATTCAAAGTAATTCAGACGGGTAAGGATTATTTGCAATCAGCTATTTTTACTTTTGGACGCGAAGATCTCATCCCTAGCATGTTTATTTCAATAATAAATGAAATGCAAGAAAATTTTCCTGAAGATATTTCCATTTTTAAATATTATATCGAAAGACACATTGAAGTGGATGGCGATCACCACAGCCACCTCGCTCTACAGATGACAGCTAATCTCTGTAGTGATAACGAGCAATTTTGGAAAGAAGCAGAGGAGGCTGTTATACAATCACTAAAACAAAGAATAGAATTGTGGAACGGAGTTTACAGACAGTTGAAAGTAAGACCAACACCGTAAACACCGAAGGTGTATAATGTGTATCAATAATTTGTCAGTTCTTGAACTGATCATACAGCCACTGCAAAAGAGGGACTTTTTACATTATTAGTAAATTATAACAAAGGCACTATACATCTTGATTTAGATTTGTTGTCAAGTAATTGATGTGCAGTGTTTAAATTAAAAATATGTCTGACGAAATTCTAATGGGAAGCATAAAAATAAATAAAAAAATAGTCGTTGGGGCATTCGGTAGCGGAAAAGTTACTTATTTGAACATGTATACTCTACTGCCTATATATAATGTTATTAATCAACTTTTTGTATAATAACGACGAACTAATTGATTTGCAAAGTAAAAATATTTCCTCACTGATTAACAATAAAATTTAACAAAAAAGAAATCAAATACTAGTAAAAGCTACTTTTAAGGCGCAACTGTGGGATTAACTTTTTATCGAAGATAAGACCTTCATACTTTCAAATCAGCAATTAAAAGCATAAAATATTATTTGAAACATTAACACTATATTTTCCTTATGAACAAAAAAAAGATTCTTTTAGTAGATGATGAATTGAGCTTGATTGACACATTGGCAGAAATTCTTAGTTTAAATGGTTATATAGTAAAAAATGCTGCTAATGGGCTTGAAGCTTTAAAAGTATTAGACTATTGGACCCCAGACTTAATTATTAGTGACATAATGATGCCAATAATGGATGGCAATTCATTATACGAAATTGTCAAAGATTCCAATATGCTTAGCCAAATTCCCTTTGTTTTCTTGACGGCAAAAAATGATGAAGAGGTAAGGGAAAAATGTATCTTAGATGGGGTCGATCACTTTGTATCCAAACCTTTTAAAACTGCCACTTTAATTAAGATAATAGAGGCAAAAATTGAAAGATTTGAAAAGGTGAAAAATGCGTACAATACCGTAAATTCAAGTAATAATCGCTATTTTCTTCATGAAATAAATACTCCGCTTCATGGAATTTTGGGTGCTATTAATCTCTTAATTAAACATACTTATAGTTTTAAACATAATGAAATTGAACTATTTTACAATGCTATTAAAACATCAGCCGAACGATTAAATAGAACATTGAAAAATTCCATCCTTTATAGCAATTTGAAAAATAATGAATTAATTTTCTTAGACGATTCGTCTTCTGAAATTTCACAAGAGTTTTCGCAGGTCTATCATAAAATATCTAATTCAGATTTAGATGAAGCTAAAAGAATCGATTTTAATGTGGAAAAATCAAATCTTAAAATCAGGGAAGAATTTTTACAGTTCATTCTATTTGAATTAATAGATAATGCATTGAAATTTTCGGCAATTAATAAAAAAGTTATCGTTTGTGGTAAAAAGTACAGCACAGAATATTATATAGTAACAATACAAGATTGGGGACTAGGGTTTACTGAAAAAGAAATTAAAGAGATTAATGTTAATAAACAATTTAATCGAGATAAGAGAGAACAGCAAGGGCTGGGCTTGGGGCTTTTTATCAGCAAAACTTTTATAAAAAAGATTAAAGGCGTTTTTAGTATTGTCTCGCAAAAAGATGTAGGTACAACCATCACAATGTATATACCAATATGTTCTCCTAAATAAATTTGTAAACCTATAGATAACTAACTAATATTAAAAATGAGACTATCATAAAAATATTTTTATGATAGTCTCATTTTTGATAGTAATTCTTAAAAAAATTATTAATTGAAATCGAATCGAATGCCCAACGAAATGTTGTTTTGGTCTATTGTATTATTTTCGAATAATGGGTTTAAATCGTATTTCAAATACAAGCTTGTTTCCTTGTAACCAAGGTACGTACTCACGCCATAGATAAAATCATTGGCATTAAAGTCCCCTTTTGTTTTTATTCTTACCTTATCGTCGTCGACGCTATAGAATAATTTTTGCTTTGATTTTATACGAAAACCACCATAGCCGCCAATTCCGAATCGCACGCCTTTATGAGTATTGAAATGGCTTGAACCTTGGTTTGATTTGTTTTTGGAGAAATCAAATTCTAAATGCAGAGGAGCGAATAAATACACGTTTTTGAAACGTGAATCTGCTAATTCATATGGGAAAACTTCTAAATTGGTTTGGTTATTCGAAGCAGGAACGAAATACCTGTTATCGGTGGGGCAAAGGTTATTGTACATTACTGAAAAACCATATTTCAAATGCAATAAGTTATCATATTTGAATATTCTTGTATTATTGGTAAAGCCCCATTCGAAGAAATGAGATTGCCAGTAATAGAAATCCGAGTTTGCAACTGCTTTATCGGTTACTAGATTATTCGCTCCAAAAGCCAAGACGAACTGTGAAGTGGTTCTTTTTTCGTGTCTTTTAAAATTGTCTTTTGATAATTTTGCTGGAATAACTATGGTGTAAGTTTGAGTGGAATCGGTTACTTTTATTTTTCCTTCCACTTTTTGTTGCACAAGATTGTTCAGTTTTTCCTGCTCTACAGCAACTCGAACTTCAATGTTTTTGGCTCTTTTTTCAGCTAGATTTTGTTTTTCTTTGTCTGCTTCGTCCTTGGTGATTTGACCTTTTTCTAGTTTTACATCTACCGCTTCTACTTCAAGTTTTAAGGCCGATTTTTCTTCTTTTGTAATGTTTTCAATTTTCGTTGCGATTGATTTCACTTGCGATTCAAAGGTTTTTTGCCCCTGTTCTCCTTTGTGTTTTGTGTCTTGGGCTTGTGTATTACAAGCAAAAAGCAAAATAAAAGCGGTTAGGTAAAAGATAATTTTTGTCATAATGTTAAGATTTTAATTGTTCGATTTTTGATTGATGATTATTGATTGTTTCTGTTGGCCAAAGCTTCTTTGGCTTCTTTGTATTTTTTGGTTATAGTATTCAATGCTTTTTCTCTGAAAGAAACTTGCAATTCTCCGTCAACTTGATTTAGTAGAGCGGTTGAATTTATTTTTATTGCAGCCTTTTTCGCTTCTGTATTAGGCTTATCAACTGAAGCCAATAATGAATCTATGTTTGTTGAAATAGCACTTTTATTTATAACAATTGCTTCATTTTGGTAGTTCGGTTTTGATTCTACAACAACTTCTTTTGGAGTATTGACAACTTGATTCTCAATGCTATTTTTCTTAATTTTTGTTGTTTGGACCAAAGGTTTAGAAGCTGCTTTTATGCTGGTTTTAGGAAAACTCAATTCCTTTGTTTGTGGCTTTGTTTCAGATTTCAAAGTGTCTTTTGGACTAGTGTTATCAATTACAATATTATTTTTTGGATTTTCAATCAAGCTTTCTTTCTGGCTAAAAAATAGATTTCCAACAAATAAAAATCCCAAAATACCTGCCGCAACATATAGCCAAGTAAACTTACGGTTGGAGTTTTGTTGAGTTGATTCGTCTAAATAGCTATCGGGTTTCGATTCAGCTACAGACAACATCGCATCCAATCGATCCCAAGCGGCTTCCGAAGGGTTTATTTCTCGATTCTCGAGTTTTTCTTTGAATTGATTTTCAAGTTTATTCAGTTCCATTTTCGTAATTTTTTAACTTGTTAATCTGGGTTTGCAACATTTTTCGCGCCTGCGATAATTGCGATTTTGAAGTTCCTTCGTTAATCCCCAACATACTTGCAATTTCGTGATGTTTGTATCCTTCGATAGCAAAAAGGTTAAAAACCATTTTATAGCCCTCAGGTAAACTGTCTATCAAAAATTGGATATCTTCTAGTGAAAGTTGACTTTCTATGTTGTTGAAACTTTCTTCTGAATAACTTTCGTCTTCAATAAAATTTACTTTTTTCTGAACTCGGATATAAGAGATGCATTCGTTTACCATTATACGTCTGATCCAACCCTCGAAACTGCCTTTGTTTTCAAAGTTTTTGATATTGGTAAATACTTTCATAAAAGCGGTTATCATAACATCTTCGGCCTGGTGAATGTCTTTGATGTACTGCCTGCAAACCCCTAACATTTTGGCAGAAAATTGCGTATAAATCTTTCGTTGTGCTTGCCGATTGTTGTCGACCGCCAATTGAATGATTTCAATTTCTTTTTGATGTAAAGCAATTACAGTCATTTCTTAATTGTAGAATTTACTTCGCCTAGTGTAATTTTGATTTTAATGACCTATTAGGTTTTCTAACAACAGCCTTATATTTGAATAGACGACAATTAGGTATAAAAGGTTGCATCACCCTTTTGGTTTTTTTTAATAAAAAAAATAAAATAGCTTTAAGTTGCAGTAAATGAAGTAGATAATGTTTTAAATTAATTTTAAAAAAAATTATTTTTTTCTTTCAATAACGTAATTTACCATCAATATTAAAGCGTCTTTGTACTCTGATTGTGGGTAGTTATCTAAAAGTTGTAGTGCCTCTTGCTGGAATTGTGCCATTTTTTGTTCGGCATACAGTAGTCCATTGTTGTTTTTTACGAAAGCAATCACCTCTTTCACTCTTTTTTTGTCCTTGTTGTGGTTCTTGATGGAATTGATAAGCCAAGTCTTTTCTTTGGAAGTGCAATTGTTTAGAACGTGAATAAGGGGTAAAGTCATTTTTTGCTCTTTGATGTCAATTCCAGTAGGTTTACCAATGGCGTCATCCGTGTAATCGAACAAGTCGTCTTTTATTTGAAATGCCATTCCGATGAGTGTGCCAAAATTCCGCATATTTTCTACCTGAACTTCATCTTCAATAACCGATTTGGCACCTAAAGCGCAACAGGCGGCAATCAGCGTAGCTGTTTTTTTCCGAATGATTTCGTAGTAAACCTCTTCGGTTATGTCAAGTCGTCGGGCTTTTTCGATCTGCAGTAGTTCGCCTTCACTCATTTCTCTAACGGCGACAGAAATGATTCTCAATAAATCGAAATCACCATAATCTATAGATAATAACAACCCTTTTGAAAGCAAGTAATCTCCAACAAGCACGGCGATTTTATTTTTCCAAAGCGCATTAATCGAGAAAAAACCTCGTCGGCGATTGCTGTCGTCAACGACATCATCGTGCACTAAAGTAGCGGTGTGAATCAATTCGATTACAGATGCTCCACGATAAGTACGTTCGTTTACGATTCCCTCAGAAACCATTTTGGCTGTCAAAAAAACAAACATCGGTCGCATTTGTTTTCCTTTTCGATTGACAATATAATAGGTGATTCTGTTGAGCAAAGCCACGTTTGAAGACATCGATTCGTGGAACTTTTTTTCGAAAAGTTCCATTTCTTTAATAATAGGCTGCTTTATTTGAGAAGTGATGTTCATTTAGGTCTCAAATATACTATTTTCGGTTAAAACAACGTTATGTATTATGTGTAAATGAAAATGATTGTTTAAATTTTTGGTTTGCTGCCTATCGATTTTGAATTTGCATCTTTTTTTAATCTTCAACACTTTTACGTCTTTAAGAATATAATTCTTATCTTAAGAGATTAAAATGTATCAAAAAATGTGTAGTTCATCGATTTCAGCAGGATATTTTGTTTAAGCTTATTTTATTTACATAAATTTATTATCCCAAATTAAACCTTTTATTAATTTCTCTATCAAAGAGTTAAACCTTACAATTTTATTATTATGAAAACAAAAATTTTATTATTTATTACATTGCTTTCCATTACATTTTTTATTGGATGCAACAATGAGCCAGTTAACGAGGCTGCACCTGTGAACACAATTTCAGCCGATGAAGCTATTGTAAACGCTGATTTCGACGCTAGTGTTGATGATGTTGCAATTATTGCTGAGGATCAGTTTGATTCTCAAAAAAGTGTAGGCTTCAAGACAAGTGTGCCGTTTAAAAGTATTTTGCCTCCGTGCGCCACAATTACCTCTGTTTTGACCAATGACGCTTATACTCGTACTATTGATTTTGGCACTCAAGGTTGCACGTTGCCAAACGGTAATATAGTAAAAGGTAAAATTATTGTTAGTTTTTCTAAAAATTTTACGACTCCTATAAAAACAATTTCTTATAAATTAGAAGGGTTTTATCACAACAGCAAATTAATTGAAGGAGGTACGACGATAACGCACGAACTGAAAACCACAGATATATTAAATATTGTTCATCCGGTAGCAACACATTCTATTGAAGTCAAAATCACTTCTGCTGACGGTAAAATATACACTAGAAAAGGAACACGAGTTAGAGAAATGGTGGAAGGATTTACAACTATTGCCGATTGGGAAGACAATGTTTTCAATCTATGGGGCTACGATATAACAACATTCCCAAATGGTTCTAAATATACTCGTACGGTACAAAAAACGAATCCACTTGTAGTTAAAATGAGTTGCAAAATGCCGTTCCCAGTGTCAGGTGTGGTTGAAATTTTGAAAAATGAC
>NZ_JBIKRX010000084.1:0-11752 GCF_044348915.1 Flavobacterium sp.
GTCTGCATCTTCCTTAAATCGCTTGTTAAATTTTATTGAATTCACACCTATAAATTTCTCCCTTGTACTCATTTGACAAAGGTAATACTATTTTCGTTTTTGGGCGGCCTAAACGCCTATACCTATTTCTTTTTTTAAGCCTTTATGATTCTTGTATTGTTTGACCGACAAACCGCTCCAAGCTTTGGTAATTTCATCTGTTAGAATGGCATATTCTTGCCCTTTTTTCACTCCTCGTTTGTCCCATTCATCGGTAAGATCTTTTCGTACTTCAATACTTTTTAAACGTTGGTTTACCCATTCTTTAGAATAACCTTTTTTGAGATAGGTTTCCATAAGTCTGTCAAAACCTAGTTCAGGATCCTCAATTTCATCGATACGTTCTCGACCCACTTGAGCCAACCACAGTTTGAAAGGCTCTGCTTTTTTGGAGGGGACAGATTGAATTAATCGAAATAATTGTTCGGTATCGGCAACGTCTGTTAGCCTCATTTTTCCATCAGCGGCTTCCATTTTCAACTGGTGACAATTTGACACCGTTTGATTTCCTTCGGTTAGTAACCGTTCTTTAAGTTTATTCCAATATTTTCTAGCTATTTGGTATTCAGCTTGATCAATAAGAACTTGTACAACGTCAACAATAGAAAAATACCATTTCTCTTCATCTTCATTCCAAACTGAACGAATTTGTTTTTGTTCGAATAGTTTAATGGCAGTTTCTTTGGTCATAACTTTACGTTTTTATGTATTGATAAAACTTAACGTTCATTATAAATTTGCTTTTGCAGCGGCTATTTTATTAAAAATTCCGAACGAAAAAGACTTGCTTTCCTTTTGTACATAATCGTAAATGGCAATTGCTTTTCCCGAAAAGTCGAATTGACTTTCTTTTGATATATTAACCAAAAAATCCGCAAAAATCTCGAAATGATTCCAGTCAAAATGAAGGCGTTCCAGGTGAGTAATCAATTGATCGTCACTAAAATCAGTTAGACTTTCGATGTTCATTCCTAAACCTTTTAACTCATTTTCGAGAAGCAGCAAATCTTCTAAATTCCAAAATTTAGGCACAAACGTTAGTGAATGCAATACCTTTAGAATATTGTCTATTCGGGTCGTTTCCTGGTCTCTTAAGCCTTTGTTTAGCATTTTATAAAACCTTTATTTCTGCTTGTACTCCTTCACCGCATCCACAAAAGCTTTAGCGTGATCAACAGGGATATTGGGTAAAATTCCGTGACCTAAGTTGGCAATGTATTTGTCTTTGCCGAATTCGTCAATCATTTCGTGCACCATTTTCTTGATAACAGGAATTGGCGAAAGCAATCTTGATGGATCAAAATTTCCTTGTAAAGTTACATTTCCACCTGACAAATAACGGGCATTTCGTGGTGTACAAGTCCAATCTACTCCCAATGCCGAAGCTTTGCTTTTCCCCATTTCGCCAAGCGCAAACCAACATCCTTTTCCGAAAACAATGACTTGGGTTTCGTTTGCCAATGCATTCACGATTTGATTAATATACTTCCAAGAGAATTCTTGGTAATCCACTGGCGAAAGCATTCCGCCCCAAGAATCGAAAATCTGGATGGCATTACAACCCGCTTTTACTTTTTCTTTTAAATATAAAATGGTCGTGTCTGTGATTTTTTGCAATAATGTGTGAGCCGCTACTGGATTTGCAAAACAAAATCCTTTGGCAGTATCAAAACTTTTTGAACCTTTCCCTTCTACAGCATAACAGAAAATTGTCCAAGGCGAACCAGCGAAACCAATTAATGGCACCTCATCGTTCAACATTTCTTTGGTCAATTTTACGGCATCCATTACATAACCCAAAGTTTCTTGAATATTAGGAACAAAAACCTGATTAACTTGTTCCATTGTGCGAATTGGATTTGGGATTATTGGCCCCAAATTGTCTTTCAATTCCACGTGAATTCCCATCGCTCTTGGCACTACCAAGATATCCGAAAATAAAATCGCAGCATCTGGACCTACTATTCGAATAGGTTGCACCGTGATTTCAGCAGCCAATTCTGGCGTTTCGCAACGAGTGAAAAAATCATATTTATCACGCAATGCCCTGAATTCAGGTAAATATCTTCCAGCTTGACGCATCATCCAAACAGGTGGACGTTCTACAGTTTCTCCTCTTAATGCTTTTAAAAATAAATCGTTCTTTATCATTTTTTGTTTTTTTACCGCTAAAACGCTAAGGCGCAAAGCATTTTTAATGTCTAATTAATATTAAGATTGAATTGTTGGATTACTTCTTCTATCAAAAGTTCTGTTGAAGGAATTTCTGGTAAAACAATGTTTTTTGTAACCCCTTTTAATACATCAGCGGTGGTTTCGCCAATACAAAAGCAAATTTCATTTTTTATTTTGTTATCCTTTAAATAACTTTCGACGGCAGATGGACTGAAAAACAGAATTCCATCAAATTTTTCTTCCTTAGCAATTTTAAAAGGTGTTAACTTGGTTTGATAGGTTTCGATTTCGTTGAACTTTACAGCGGCTGCTTTAAGTGCTTTCGGCAAGGTTTCCTTGCGTAAGTTACCACTAAAGAACGTAAAGCTTTCTTTGTTGTAAATCAATGTGATAATTTCTGCCAATTCCGAGGCGTAATCCATATAAACGGCAACCGTAAAGCCATTTTTTTCTAATAATTCTTTGGATTTTAAACCTACACAAAAAACAGTTTTAGATTGCAATTGTTCCCAATCTGGTTGTTCCATCAAACTTACTATCGCATTTTGACTGCTAAAAATAAGGTTTTGATTGATATTGCTTAATTCAAAATCAGTATTGGTTATTGCTATAAAATTGTCTTCCAAAAGATCAATTTTGGCATTAATAAAAGCTTGTCGTTGTTCGTTCGACAGTATTTTAGTTGATAATATGCTGATTTGGTCACTCATTATTTTTTCTTTGGTTTTATCTCAGAAATTAAAACTCGTTGAAACTCTTCTGCTGTTGGTAATTTCCCGATTAGTTCTTCTGGCAATTTTTTGCTCAAAATGTATTCGGCAACTCCTATTGGATTATTCGCATTTCTCAAAGTGTATTCTACTTCCAAATGGTTTTTCTCAGGAACTAATAAAATTCCAATACTCGGTTGGTCATCAAATTGTTTCAATTGTTCGTCCATCAATTGCAAATAAAAATCAAGTTTCCCTACGAATTCTGGCTCAAATTCGACAACTTTCAATTCGACAGCCACCAAACATTTGAGTATTCTATGATAAAAAAGCAGATCGATATAATAATCTTTTTCGCCCAACGAAAGTCGGTATTGGTTCCCAATAAAACAAAATCCATAACCCAATTCCAGCATAAGTCGTTTCACGTTTTCGACCATTGTGTTTTCTAACTCTCTTTCGGTAACGGGTTTATTGATGTCTAGAAAATCAAGACTATAAACACTTTTTATGCTTTCTCGTGCTTGTTCCTGAAAATGTTCGGGCAAAGCTTTTGCAAAATTATGCTGCGCTGGTTTTGTTGTGTAATGTTCGTAGGCATTAGCTTTTATTTGATGTAATAAAACCGCTCGACTGTATCTATTTTTAATGGTTTGTTCTAAATAAAAAATCCTTGCTTTAGGCTCTTTTACCTTTTGAAGAATTAAAATATTGTGTTTCCAAGGCACTGAAAAAACAAGTATTTTTACATATTCCAAATGTGAACCAAGCTGGTTCACATTTGGAATTTCTAATTGTGAACCAGCTTGGTTCACATTTGAGTTTGCTGAATTTGAACTTTCTAAATGTGAAACAGGCGGTTTCACATTTGAATACTCTGCAACTAATTGCTTCATAAATTGAAGATTTCGGGGCGACCAACTCACTCCTTCTCCAATTAACTGAGGTAAATCTCGACTTAACATTAAAATAACCGATTTTCCCCAACCAAATTCCAATTGCTTCTTGATAATCAATTCGCCGATATTCCAATACAGTTGATTCGAGATTGTTTGCACCGACTGAATCGCCTGCACCCGATGTTGCTGAACAGCAGTAGCCACATCCGAAAGAAATTCGTTGTAAGCAACTGGCGAAATGTCTTTGATCAACTGGGTCATAATAATTTAATAGCTCAAAAGTATTTTTGTGGATAGAATGGTGATTTGTTTATTCGTTTTTTTTTTACAAATTCTAAATTAATCTTTTTTAATTTGATTTAATAAAAAACAAAATGGCAAAAGGCAATACAATAATTAAAATCAGTAAAAACATAGAAAATATTCTATCTGATGATTTTACCTTTTTGCCTCCACTTAATTTTTTATCATCGATATCTCCTGAATGTCTTAACCATAAATATAAATCTCTATTATGAATCGCATAACTTAATTTCATAATAATAAAATCAAAAATAGAAAATATTAAAGGTGTAATAAATGCCCATTGAAAAAGTTTCTCAGTTACTTTAACTTCATTGTTATTAATATAAAAACTAATCCCAACAATAGATAATGTCATTACAGCAAACCATTTATATTTATTTTTAACCCATTTTTTCTTCCTGTTATATAATAATAGAAAGTTTATTAATAATGGAACTACGATTACAAAGGTTATTATATTTGAATTCATTGTTCTGAAATCGTATGTTTATTTAAAGTAAACCATTTTTTTATAATCAATTACTTCTTCAAACTTTCCTTAATTGTTTTCAACAATTCTGCTCCACCTTTTTCTAAAATTTCATTGGCACAATTGAAGCCTAATTTTTTCCATTCTCCAACAGGAACAATTTTTTCAATTTCCAATTTCTGTTTTCCATCAATAGACAACAAAGAACCTTTGAATGTGAAGCTGTCTTCCAACTCGCAATACCTTGCCAATGCTCCAATTGGTGCTGTGCAACCGCCTTCGAGTGTTTTAAGGAATTGTCTTTCGACATAGGTGCAAATTTCGGTTTCGATATCATTGAGTTGAGAAACGGCATCGAGGGTGAAATCATCATTTCCCATCGCAACAACTACCATTGCTCCTTGAGCTGGAGCTGGAATCATCCAATCTAGATTGATAAAATCGGTTGGTTTTAAGTTGATTCTTTCTAAACCTGCAGCGGCAAAAACGGCTCCACTCCAATCGCTTTCGTTTAGTTTTTGCATTCGAGTATTCACGTTTCCACGCAAATCTACTACAGTATGATTGGGATATTTATTCAACCATTGGGCTTGACGACGCAAACTTCCGGTCGCGATGGTTGCGTTTCCTTCAAGAAATTCGAGGTTTCCTTTGTGAACCAATATATCCAAAGTATTGGCTCTTTCGAGAACCGCAGCTTGAACAATCCCTATAGGCAAAGCCGTTGGCACGTCTTTCATCGAATGCACAGCAATATCGACTTGGCCATTTATCATAGCAATATCAAGTGTTTTCGTAAAAATTCCTGTAATTCCGAGTTCGTAAAGTGGCTTGTCTAAAATGATATCGCCTTGCGATTTTACGGCAATTATTTCGGTTTTATAGCCTAAATCGTTTAATTTTTTTTGAACAGTGTGGGCTTGCCATAGCGCAAGTTCACTATCCCGAGTCCCTATTCGAATTGTTTTTTTTGAATCCATTAAACCTTATTCTTTTTTATAAACCGTAAAGTCCCTGTAGTTTTCGGGATAAGGTTCGTTTAGATTTTTACTATGATAGGTTGATTTTGTATTTTTCTTCGATTGGCGAAGTTGATTTCTGAGGAGTTTGTAGTCCTATTTGGAATACTTTTTCGATAAACTCTATGCTGTCATCAACCGAAGTGTTTTCGTCTTTCAGGTGACTGGCGAATTGGTTGGTGATTTTTTGTATAATTCTAGACGCAATCAATTCGGCTTGTTCCTCGTCGAAATTAGATAATTTTTTACGTTGAAAAGTCAATTCTCCGGCAACAATGTCATTCAATTTTGCTTTCAATGCGTGAATGGTTGGCGCATATTTTCGGCCGTTCATCCAAGTATTCAATTCCAATTTCATATCCTCGATTATGGCTTCGGCAGCAGGAATGTGTTGTTTTCTTCTTTCGAGTGTATCATCGGTCATTTGCGACAAATAATCCATATGAATTAAAGTTACACCTGGAATTTGTTGCACATCGGCATTCACATTTTTAGGAATGGATAAATCCAAGACCAAAAGGTCCTTTTTTAGGTTCAACAAAGTTTTGTCGATAGTTGGATTCTGAGCACCAGTTGCCACAACTAAAACATCGGCTTTTTGTAGTTCGAGATGTAAATCGGAATAATCTTTTACAATTAAATTCAATTTTCCTGCTAGAACTTCGGCTGTGCTTTTGGTTCTGTTGATTAAGGTAATTTGCTCGTTTTTGGTGTGTTTTACTAAATTTTCGCAAGTATTTCTTCCTATTTCTCCTGTTCCAAAAAGTAGAATATTTTTATTTCCAATGTTCTCAATATTTCTAATAATGTATTGAACGGCGGCAAAAGAAACAGAAGTGGCTCCTGAACTAATTTCGGTTTCGTTTTTAATTCTTTTGCTAGTTTGGATAACGGTATTGATTAATCGGTCTAAAAAAGCATTGATTAAACCCAAAGAGCGAGCTTCTTCAAAACTGTTTTTTATTTGGCCAATAATTTCGAAATCGCCAAGAATTTGACTGTCTAAACCTGTTCCAACGCGAAACATATGGTCGATTGCTTCCTGACTTTTATATACAAAACCCACTTTTTGAAATTCTTCTACCGAACCATTACTGTTTTCACAAACCAATTTTATTAATTGGAAAGGGTGATCGGCATAGCCATAAATTTCGGTGCGATTGCAGGTAGATGTCACGATTAAACTCTCGATACCTTCTTCTTTGGCTTGCAGCAATACTTTAGTTTTTGCTTTGGCATCAAGACTAAACTTACCTCTCACTTCGGCATCTGCCTTCTTGTAACTCAATCCTATGGAGTAGAAGGTTTTATGTTTTGGTATGTTTAGGTTTTCCATATATGATCTTTTCTTAATCGGATTGGCAAAGTTATAGCTAAGGTATTTATTAAAACAACGCTTAAAGTACTATTTGTATCGCCAAATGATTTTGTTTATAAATCTAATTTTTAATTATAAAAACACTATTTTTGTAATGAAATCAGGCATTTATAAAACAAAAGTATATTTTATTTATTAACAATTACCTGATAATTATCATATTATTTAAAAAAAATGTCGCAATGAGTTCACAGGATAGTATAACAATTGAAGATGATTTTACCCTACTTCGTTTCCAAAACGACAGTGATGAAGTGTATTGTACACAACGCGAAGTGAAAAGCGGATTGATTCAATTTCACTTTGGTCTAAAAGGAAAAGCCAAATTTCTTTTCAACCAAGGAAGCTATGGTTTAGATCTAAAAGAAGAAAAATCCTTATTGCTCTACAACCCGCAAAAAGAATTGCCTTTGAACTTAGAAATCGCCCCAAATTCTTGGGTGATTTCGGTTATTATTTCCATTCAAAAATTCCATAATTTGTTTTCTTCCGAAGCCAATTACATTACTTTTTTGAGCGATGATAATAAAGACAAAAAATATTATAAAGAAGGAGATATCAGTCCGTCGATGGCCATTGTTTTGACCCAATTGTTTCATTATAACTTGCATCCATCGATAAAAAACTTGTATTACAAAGGAAAAGGATACGAATTATTGAGTTTGTATTTCAATAGAACAGAAGATCCAAACGCCGAACAATGTCCGTTTTTGATTGATGAAGAAAACGTTTTGAAAATAAAAAAAGCCAAAGAACTCGTTCTTGCTAATATCGCAGAACCGCCAAGTTTACAGGAATTAGCGGACGAAGTAGGGCTGACCTTGAAAAAGCTAAAAATGGGTTTCAAACAAATTTATGGCGACACCGTTTATGGTTTTCTTTTCGACTACAAAATGGATTCAGCCCGAAAATTATTGGACAGCGGTTCCTATAATGTGAATGAAGTAGGTTTGAAAATTGGTTACAGCACCGGAAGTCATTTTATTGCCGCTTTCAAAAAGAAATTTGGCACTACACCAAAGAAATATTTGATGGCCATCAATCCGAATATGTAAAAAAACAAAAGTTTAGCTACATTTAACCCCAAATTAATTTAGAAATTCCATATTCTTCGGAATGAAAAAACAAGCAAACATATGAAAGGTGTATTATTAGTAAATTTAGGTTCGCCAGAAAGTCCAACTGCAAAAGATGTAAAACCGTATTTAGACGAATTTTTGATGGACAAATACGTAATCGACGTTCCGTTTTTGTTGCGGGCATTGCTAGTACGTGGCATTATTCTTCAAACTAGACCTAAAAAATCAGCTGCAGCTTACGCCAAAGTTTGGTGGGAAGAAGGTTCGCCGCTTGTGGTTCTTTCCAAAAGAATGTTCGAAAAAGTAAAACCTCAAGTCAGCGTTCCAATGGCGTTGTCCATGCGATATGGCAACCCAAACATTTATTCAGGATTAAAAGAATTAGCCGATAAAGGCGTTACCGAAGTGTTGCTTTTTCCTTTGTATCCGCATCACGCAATGTCATCGACAGTAACAGTTCTCGAAAAAGCAGAAGAAGTTCGAAAAAAGCATTTTCCGAATATGAAATTCTCTTCGATTCCTGCTTTTTACAACAAACCCGATTACATCAAAAACTTGTCGGATTCTATCAAAAAACATTTAGAAGGATATGATTATGACCATCTTTTATTTTCCTATCACGGACTTCCGGAGCGTCATATTCGCAAAACTGATATAACCAAATCCCACTGCAAAATAGACGGCTCTTGTTGTAACACGCCATCGCCAGCACACGAATTTTGCTACCGTCACCAATGTTATGAAACCACAAAATTGGTAACAGAAGCTTTAGGAATTCCAAAAGAAAAATACAGCCAGACTTTTCAATCTCGGTTGGCGGGAGACAAATGGCTTACGCCTTACACCGATGTCGAAGTGAATAAAATGCCCGAAAAAGGCATCAAGAATTTGGCCGTTGTAACACCCGCTTTCGTAGCAGATTGTCTAGAAACTCTGGAAGAGATTGCAATGGAAGCCAATCATCAATTCAAAGAAAATGGTGGTGAAAATTTCTTCGCAATTCCTTGTTTGAATGACGATGAAGAATGGTGTAAAACAGTGGCTAGATGGCTGAATGATTGGGCTAAATAAAAATGTTTAAAAGTTTAAGGTTTAAAGTTGTTTAACGGACTTAAACTTTAAACTCTTAATTTCAAATTGAAATATGGACTACTACAACTACCTAAAATCCCTTCATCTGATCTTTGTTATCACTTGGTTTGCTGGACTTTTTTATATTGTTCGCTTGTTCGTGTATCAAATTGAAGCCAACGACAAACCTTCGCCAGAAAAAGAAATCTTGCAAAAACAATACAAAATAATGACCTATCGTTTGTGGTACATTATCACTTGGCCATCAGCGGTTTTGGCCAGTATTTTTGCTTTTTGGATGCTGTTTTTTACTGATTTAGGCAAAGCTTGGTTGGAAATGCCTTGGATGCAAGTGAAACTTGGCTTCGTTTTTGTGCTGTATTTATACCATTATAAATGTCACAAAATATTCAAAGAATTGCAACATGACGAAGTAAAATATTCAACAAATTATATGCGTTTGTGGAACGAAGGTGCTACCATTATCTTGTTTGCCGTAGTGTTTTTGGTCATTCTAAAAAATGCCGTCAACTGGATTTATGGCGTGGTCGGAATTATGTTGTTTTCGATTTTGATTATGTTAGGCTTTAAATTTTACAAACGAATACGAGAAAGAAATAGTGGTCAGTAATCATTGGTCAGTATTCAGCTGTAGGGCTGAACACTTATTACCGAATACTGAACACTGAACACTGAACACTATGTTTAAAAACTTCAAGATATCAATGCTTTCGTTGCGAATCAGGATTTTCCTTTCGATGATTGTAATGATTATTGTAGCTTCAGCATTATTGGCATCCATTTCGATTTTTCAATTCAAAAACAAAGCAATACAATACCATCAAGAACGATTAGAATACAAAGAAGGAGCTATAAAAGAGAACATCAATTATGTGCTTAGCAACACTACTTATCCGCTTACTTCAAATAATTTAGCACTGATATTCAAAGATAAAATTCACGAATTATCAGATATACACAATCTTGAAATCAACATTTATAGCCTTGATGGTTATTTGTTAAAATCTTCAAAATCAAGATTTTCAATTGATGCCGCGGCACCGCCCATTCCACAATACATTATAAAACTAGTTCAATCTTCTATCGAAAAACGCTATGTCGACATTAAAAACATCGACGGAAAAAAGAACCGTTCTTTGTATAGTTTAATAAAAGACGATAAATTCAAACCCGTGGGAATCCTGAATTTACCCTATGTAGAAGATAATAGTTATTATCAAACCGAGTTGCAAAATTTCTTAATTGGACTGGCTCAAGTCTATAGTTTTATGCTTTTGGTTTCCTTTGCGGTAGCTTATTTTCTGTCTTCGTACATTACTAAATCGTTGAAAACTATCTCTGATAAATTGGGCGAAACGAGTTTGAACCAGAAAAACGAAAAAATTGTCCTTGAAGCGAGCAGTAAGGAGATTAACCTTTTGATTAGAGCATATAACGCAATGGTGGATGAACTCGAAGCAAGCGCCTTGAAATTAGCTCAAAGCGAACGTGAAGAAGCTTGGCAAGAAATGGCAAAACAAGTGGCTCACGAAATCAAAAATCCGCTGACGCCAATGCGATTGACAGTGCAAAGTTTCCAGCGAAAATTTGATGCCAATGACCCCAATCTCAAACAAAAAATCAACGATTATTCCGAAACATTGATTCAGCAAATAGACACGATGAGTTCGGTAGCTTCGGCATTTTCGAATTTTGCTTCGATGCCGGCGCAACAAAACGAAACTTTGAATGTGGTAGAAGTGGTCGAATTGACTATGGATATTTTTAATGAAGAATACATCCATTTTGAAGCGGAAGGAGCAGCAATTATTTCGAAAATAGACCGAACGCAATTGATAAGAATTATCACGAATTTAGTCAAAAATGCCATTCAAGCCGTCCCTGAAAGTCAAGAAAATAAAGCCATTGCTGTAAGCATAAAGAAACAAAGCAATACTGTATTGATTACGGTTTCCGACAATGGAATAGGTATTGCGAAAGAAGATTTCAACCGAATATTCGAGCCAAAGTTCACCACAAAATCTAGCGGAATGGGATTAGGTCTAGGCATTATCAAGAATATTATCGAAAACTATAAAGGAACAATTACACTCGAATCACAAAAAGGAAAAGGAACCACATTTACGGTTTCGCTTCCTATACAAAACAATTAAATTATGGCATTAGAAAACATCCTCTTAGAACAAGAAAATGGTATTGCTACTATTTTTATCAATCGACCTACAAAATTAAATGCCTTGAATAAAGCTACTATTCAAGAACTGCACGACACCCTAGAATTAGTAGATAACAATCCCGATGTTCGCGTTGTTATCATTACTGGAAGCGGAGAAAAAGCTTTTGTGGCTGGCGCCGATATTGCAGAATTTGCTCATTTTTCGGTTGCCGAAGGAGCATTATTAGCTTCAAAAGGGCAGGAGCTTTTGTTCGACTTTATCGAAAATATGAAAACACCGGTGATCGCTGCTATTAATGGTTTCGCGCTTGGTGGCGGATTGGAACTCGCGATGGCTTGTCATTTTAGAATTGCTTCGGATAATGCCAAAATGGGTTTGCCTGAAACTTCGCTGGGCGTGATTCCAGGTT
>NZ_JBIKRX010000001.1:0-114236 GCF_044348915.1 Flavobacterium sp.
CTGCATCTTCCTTAAATCGCTTGTTAAATGTTATTGAATTCACACCTATAAATTTCTCCCTTGTACTCATTTGACAAAGGTAATACTATTTTCGTTTTTGGGCGGCCTAAACGCCTATACCTAAAAAAGAATTTCAAAAATGCTACTGTTGGTTTGTTTCCTGATGGTTTGTCGACTAAATTAGCACCAGACATATTATTGGACGTAAAAAAAACTTCCTTAAAAAGATATTTTGAAATCTTAAGACAATCAGACATAGGGATTGCTGACGATGGTTTAAAAGATACTCCTGGATGGAAAATAGGAGAATATTTACTACGAGGTAAAGCTGTGGTAACAACGCCCTTAAATATTGTAGTTGAAAATTTTCAAGAGCATACCAATTATGAATATTTATCCAGCCGTTCCTCTTATATAGAGCTGCCTGACAAAATAGAATATTTGCTGAATGATAAAAAATACCTTGAAGTAGGTCATAATAATTTGCAATGGAGTGCCGAATATTTACATCCAAAGAATTATATAAAACGGATTTTGGCTGTAACCAAGAAGTAGATCAGTTTAAAAAGGGAACTGGCATTGAATTAATAGGGTGAATTAAAAATGATAAAAAGAATAGTAGTTCGTTTTGAACAAGCCATTATGTATGGGTTTATAAATTTAATTCTATTTCTCAGGATTTCAAATAAAATTTATTTGCCAGGGTATTCAATTCCAATAAATGTTAGGCCTAAGTCAAGTGATTTATTAACATTTCATCAGGTATTTACATTCAAAGAATATGATATTAATTTTGGATTTATTCCGAAAATCATCATTGACGCTGGTGCAAATATTGGTTTAGCCGCTGTTTATTTTAATAGAAAATATCCAAATGCAAAAATAATAGCAATTGAGCCTGAAAAATCTAATTTTGAAATTCTCAAAATGAATTGCAAACATTATAAAAACATATATCTGCATAAAAGGGCATTGTCTAGTCAGTCCAATCTTACTTTAAATGTAATAGATAAAGGATACGGGAATTGGGGATTTGTTACTGAAATCGATAGTGATGAGAGTTTTGAAAATATTGTAGATACTGTTATAACTATAACAATAGATGAAATACTAAATGAAAATAGTTTGGAGTATATTGATTTATTAAAAATTGATATTGAAGGAGGAGAAAAACTCCTTTTTGAAAGCAATTATGAAAATTGGATTCCCAAAACTAAATGTATCGTAATTGAACTTCATGATGGAATTAAAATGGGAAGTTCAAATAGTTTTTTTAAAGCAATAAGCAGATTTAATTTTTCATATCACAACAGAGGAGAAAACTTAGTTTTTATGAACAGAGATATTTTATGAAATTAAATTTAAAAAAGGTTCTATTATCGCTTCTATTTTTTGTCATTGTATTACTTACCATGATCAATTATAGAACCCCCTTTTTGCGTCAAGATGGTGGAGGTTGGTCTGTGGGTTATGGCTCATCGACTCGTTTTCCAGAGAAAATGGTTATTGATGCCAAGGCTATTTATTCCATCGCAAATCTGAAAGCGCAAAACGACAGTACGGTTTTTCTTGCTGACCCATTTTTTGTGAAAGAGAAAGATACGTTTTACCTGTTTTTTGAACATAAAAAAACCAAAACCGAAGCCGATATTAGTTTGCTAACTTCCGTTGATGGTAAGAGTTACCAATATCGAGGAACAGTTTTGACCCAAAAATTTCATTTGTCCTACCCACAAGTTTTCAAGTACAAGAATGATTTTTATATGGTTCCGGAGACCAAACAGGCCAATGCGGTTTTATTGTACAAAGCCCACCGTTTCCCTTTTGATTGGAAGGTTTGCGACACCTTGATTGCTAATGTGCAACTCGTAGATCCTTCGCTCTATTTGTCGGACACACTCAATATTATGGTGGCCACTGATTATGCCAAAAATATGTATGTCTATGAAGCGGACTCTTTGTTTGGAAAATGGAAGTTGCACCGAGAACCCATTGCTTTAATCGGTACAGAATCCAGGGCAGGAGGACGGTTTTTTGCAGATGCAAAAGGATTGATTTTACCGGTTCAAGATTTTTCAAACGGCTATGGCTGTGGCCTCTCGCTTTATCGTTTTTCATTTAAGAACGGCAAATATACAGTGAAACGAGAAAAGAAGAATTATTTAACGGCTCAAGTCAACCTAAAAGAATTTAATGCAGGCATGCATCAATTGGACATACAGAAGTTAGATACCAATCACTATTATTATGTGTATGATGGTAATCGGTTGAATAGTAATTCAAAAAGTATTAACATTTGGGGTCCTTTGAAATGGAATTATTTGGATTTAAAAAGTTGGTTTTTGATAAAATAGTGCAGTCATTAGCAGTTAGCCTCTATTTTGCAAAGTAAATAAGGATACCTTTGGAAGGATCAATATGGAATCAACAAAATAATTAGCGTTAAAACAGTTATAAATGAAAAAAGAAGAGCAAGTCTATTTCAATTTAATCCTTTTCCACGCGGTCTTAGGATTTTTGGTGTATTTATTTCCTTTTGTCTCCAAAATATATGGCTATGCTATTTTTATTGTGGGATTTTTTTACGTCTTGAAAAAACAAAACAAGGGGAACGAAGCCTTGATTGTTGCCGCTTATGTGGTAGGTAGTGAAGTTTTTTTGAGAATGACGGGAGGTAACCCTACTTATGAAATTTCCAAATACGGGGTGATGGTTTTTATTTTTATGGGAATGTATTATAGTGGGTTCTCCAAAAGCGCTACCCCCTATTGGATTTTTTTATTACTGTTAGTGCCAGGTGTGGTTTTGACTACTTTTGTGCTCAATTTTGATACCAATATGAAGAATGCCATCGCCTTTAATATCTCTGGTCCTGTTTGTTTGGCGGTAGCCTCTATTTATACCTACAGAAGAAAGATTCCCTTAGAACAGATGAATGCCATTTTACTCAGTATGGGACTGCCTATTGTAGCTTGTATGGTGTATCTGACTTTTTATACCCCACGTTTACAAGACATTATTACTAGTACGCAATCTAATGCACAAGCTTCAGGGGGTTTTGGCCCGAATCAGGTGGCCACTGTTTTAGGGCTGGGCATGTTTATCTTTTTCTCCAGAACCATTCTGGAGTCCCGGACGAAATTTATGTTGGCGCTCAACCTTTTAATAGCTGTCAATATGAGTTATCGGGGGATGGTGACTTTTTCTAGGGGCGGAATGATTACGGGTCTGCTGATGATTATTTTGTTGTTGCTGTTCCTTTACTACAAATCCAACTATACCGGAAGGGTCAAGCTCAATTATATTTTAGTGTTTATTGGGGTGGCAATGGTCGTGACCTGGACTTATACTTCTTTTCAAACCGGGGGACTCATCGATAAGCGGTATGCCAACCAGGATGCCAGAGGAAGGGCAAAGGAATCTAACTTTACGGGTAGAGAGGATGTAGCCCTGGGGGAAATCAATGCTTTTCTGAACAACCCCATCTTTGGCGTGGGTGTGGGTAAAGGAGTGGAGGTACGAAAAGCGGAAACCGGAGATGGGACTTTGTCTCATGATGAAATCACTCGTATGCTTGCCGAGCACGGTTCCTTGGGGATTGTGGGTTTGCTAATCTTATTTTTTACGCCTTTAGTTTTATATGTCGAGAACAAATTCAATATGTTCCTGCTGTGTTTTTTAGCGTTCTGGTTCTTGACCATCAATCATGCCGCGATGCGCACCGCTGCACCAGCCTTTGTGTATTCGTTGTCGTTGCTGAATGTTTATTTTGAGAAGAAGGGATAGGAAGCGGTTATCTGGTTAATCGCTTAATTGGTTATTCGGTTAATTGATGTTTGTTATTTGTCTTTTGGGGATTGTCAGTTAGGGTTTTGTGTTAATCGGATCATTCATAAATCTGCTCCCGATAGCTATCGGGCAATGTCATTAAGTTAAGGATTCGCCCCTCGTCTGTTCGAGGTATAATTTTTATTCTAAAAAAAGCAATATAAAATGACGTAATGAAACGAAAATGTTTTTAGAATGCCCGCCCATAGACTGTGAGGGTCGAGCGTTAGAACAGTACAGTGAACTGTTTTAGCGAAGGAGCCAGCCGGCGCTTGGGAAAAGAAAATTAAAAACACATTGTTCTATCGATAAGTAGAATTTTAATTAAAAAACCGCTTTTTTTCTTACAATTGCATTTTGTTATTTAATTGATAATCATATAATTAACAAATAACGTCAATGGTAGTGATTTTTAAAGCCAGACAGATGTGGAATGAATACAAAAAGGTAATGCTTTAAAAATTATATAGAGAACCTTACATAGCAAAAAGACTTCTCGATACTCCCGAAGTTTCGGGATTGAATAGCAAAGCTATCGCATTACTATTCAAAATCACTTGAAGAGACGTCCAAATTGTCTTAACTTAATGACATTGTGCTATCGGGACTGCCACCTGTCTTCTGTTCAGTTATTGAACCACTAACCGATAACCGATAACCGATAACTGAAAACTGATAACTGATAACTGACAACCGATAACTGAAAACTGAAAACTGAAAACTGAAAACCGATAACTGATAACTGACAACCGATAACTGACAACCGATAACTGACAACCGCTAAATCACCCCACTTCCACCACATTCAAAACATTAAATGCGCCATTGCGCAAAGAATACTGTACGCCATTAACCTCCTGAAAAAATTCAATCAACAGCAAGTACAAAAGTGTTCCAGTCCCCGAGGGCACAGCTTCAGGTGTTAAAATAAGGGTGGATATTGTAGCATCGAGTTCCAAAATAGTCGTGGGACTATAACTACTCTCAAAAATACCCGTTTCAAAATCAAGATTCACAAAGGCAGAACCAAAACTAACATGCGTTGCCCCTTCTGGAATCCCTAACTGATCTAAGGGACAAAAATTCGCAATAGTGATGACTCCAGTAGCCAAATCTACCGTATAAAGAGCATGCAAAACAGAGGACAAGGGAGCATGAACATTAAAATCAAACCCTTTCAAAAGCAATCTGCCCTCCAGGCTATCTATTCCCAAACGAACTATGCGTTTCCCCCGTGCCGAACTGCCATCATAATTCTTAATAAGATTCATAACTTTAAGCATACGACTGGAGAGTTTAGAGTCTTTAGCCCGATGCAGCAATGGACTAATAAATTGCCGAAGCAGTTTACCTGATTTGGCATTCAAGCCAAACTCACTCAAATTTTCTCTCGTGCGCACAAAAGCAGGGTCATTCATAATTCTGCTTTTGCTTACCCCACTTTTAGTTTTCACCAAATAGCCGTCAGCTGTTTTGTAAAACGTAAGGCCATCAAACGTGCCTTTCAACCTAATAATACCTGTTAACTTTCCCATAATTTTGAGGTTTTAAATGAATAATACCCCAAAACTAAAGATCGGTTCTCAGTGCCACAAGAACTAGGTACCGTTCCAAAGCCAACGGAAGTATTTAGTGTATTCCTGCATTTAATACGGAATATATACCCAATTACCATTAAATGAGATTTCACTATTTATTACTAAAAACAAAAAGAAATACTGTTTTTACCGTTTATCTTCTTTCTATCATTGAAAATTCCCCTCCTTTGGAGGGGTGTCCGCAGGACGGGGTGGCAAAACTCGTTCAAAACGGGACAGCAGGACGGGACAAACCAATAACTCTTCCCTACCTTCCCGCAACCTTCCCGCAATCTTCCCCCTACCTTCCCGCAACCTTCCCGCAACAAGCCGCAATAAAATTCGGATAGCTATTCACTCCAAAACAGACTCCATAACTCATAACCAATAACCTGCACTAAAGAACTTATTAACAAATAGGTCACTTTGTAACACTTCATTTTACCTCGATTTGATATCCAAATTATTTTTTGCTTCATCAAAAACATAAAAAAGGGTTGATTTTAGTCGATTTTGTTGTTTAGGTTCGAATCCCTACTTTTTAACACTGTTAAAAACTTTCCTATGCGGTTACGAAATAGATTGCTAATTTTATATTGAATACCAAATCAATCAGCCTACAAATCAAGGAGAATGAACAGAATAGTAATTTACACCGCCGACATTATGGTACTTACCGATAAGAGTGAAAGTTATGCTCGTAAAGAAATCCAAAACCTGAAAAAGGTACTTAACAAGGAAAAACACCAAAAAGTAACCATAAAGGAATATTGCCAATACTATGGTTTTAATATTGATGAAGTTCTGTCAGTTTTGTCCAAAAAGAGCCTGAAAAAAGCAGACTAATTAATACAGTACTAAAGCGTTCGATTGCTTATTAAGACACTAAGGAGCGAATTTTTATTGGCTATGAATTGAGGAAAAATCCTTCCTATAAAATGCTTTATCTCTAATCATATAAATTGACTTTTGTGGTCAACCTATATCAGGGAAGTACACAGAACAGATAACAGATAACGGACAACTGATAACCGATAACTCTACCCCCTCTTCTTCGCCTTGGTCATCATTTCTAGTTGACCCCATAATTCCTCTGGGATGGCTTCCAGAATATTGAATTCACCAGCGCCTTTCAACCATTCGCCACCGTCAATCACTATGATTATTGTACATTTAAAGTTCTAAAATTTTTCTTAAAATTGCAGTATCAATTGTGTTGTATTCCCCTTTATTATAAATTGAACCAAAAACTAAATTTGCATCATTTATTGAAATTATGGTTTCGTGTGTGATGATTCTACCACCACCACTAGAACCTTTCCCTTTAGATTTTATGGCAATTTTTATTTTTTAAAACCATCTCCTAAATCTGTTGCTAGCTTTAATTCTTTGTCAATATTATCAAGTAAATTTTGTAAATCTGTTTTTAATGAAGGATATTTTTTTAAGAGTGGTTTCACTTCTTTTTTAAAATTATCGTGCAAAATCACATTATATTTCATCTAAAAAGGATTGTAGTGTTTGACCTTGTGTTTTTCCTGATGATAATTGTTTCATTTCTATGGCGGTCTTTTTAAGTTTATTCAAAAATTTTTTTTCTTTTAGACTTAAAGTTTTTTTGTTTTGTTGAATAGGAGTTTCTAAAAACTCTACATATGACAAGGTTTTTGCATACTCTACAAACATTTTTGCTTGTTTGCTGTTCTCTTTTATTTTTATAGTTACCATAATACTAGATTTTGAAACACAAATGTATTAATAATATTGATAAGTGTGAAGTAATCAGGTACTGTTAAACACCTCCTAATTAATAGGATTGCAAAATATAGTAACAAATACATCTATTTTTCAGTGCTCAAGCATCTGTAATCTGAATACTGTTAACTCCTTTTTTTTGACTTGATCATCATTTCCAATTGATCCCATAATTCCTCAGGAATCGCTTCAAGAATATTGAATTCACCAGCGCCTTTCAGCCATTCACCACCATCGATAACGATCACTTCGCCGTTGAGGTAAGCCGAAAAATCGGATACCAAATAAGCGGCGAGATTCGCTAATTCTTGATGATCGCCCACTCTTCCCAAAGGGACTTTTTTGGCCATATCAAACTTTTCGGCTAAGTCTCCAGGCAACAATCGGTCCCAAGCTCCTTGGGTAGGAAAAGGTCCTGGGGCAATAGCATTGGAACGAATGCCATATTTAGCCCATTCTACTGCAAGACTGCGGGTCATTGCCAGAACGCCCGCTTTGGCAGCAGCACTAGGTACCACATAAGCTGAGCCTGTAAATGCATAGGTAGTAACAATATTCAAAATGGTTGCCGAGGCTTGTTTGGTCTCTATCCAATGTTTTCCAAAAGCCAGAGTACAGTTTTTAGAGCCTTTCAGTACAATGTCAATCACGGTATCGAATGCATTGGCCGATAATCTTTCGGTTGGCGATATAAAATTCCCTGCAGCATTGTTAAGTAATACATCGACTTTGCCATACGCTTTTAGGACTTCTTGCAGCATGTTTTCAACTTGGTCGTAATGACGTACATCACATTGAACTGCTATGCAGGTTCCTCCCGTTTCGGCTTCAAGTGCAGCGGCTGTGGTTTGCAGTTTTTCTAAATCACGGGAACTGATTGCTACTTGTGCTCCGAGTTCCATAAAATAACGGGTCATTGCTTTGCCAAGACCACTACCGCCACCGGTTACTACAATTACTTTGCCTTTTAAGGCATCATCGCGAAGCATTTTTGCTGAGAAATCCATATCGTATTTTTTTTAGAGTTGTAAATATAGGGAAAAATAATTAGTAGGCGTGCATAGTAAAAGTATTTATGCAACCCGCATTTGAACTCAAACCATAAAGCTTTTTTTAAACCATTAAGAAATTAAGAGGCATTAAGTTTTACTGTTTCTTATTTACTTAAAAATTTATTTTTGACTTTACTTTTTTAGAAACAAGTTTATTAAACCTTACACAATCTTTTCGCGGCTTCTGCGAGTGTAGCATTGTCTTTGGCGAAGCAAAATCGAATTAGTTTTTGGTCTTTTCCATCGGCATAAAAAGTTGAAATGGGAATCGCTGCCACGCCATGTTCTACAATTAGTCGTTTGCAAAAATCTACATCATTTTCATTGGAAATAGCCACATAAGAAGCCACCTGGAAGTAGGTTCCTTCGCAAGGTATTAATTGGAAACGGCTGTTTTGGATTAGTTTTCTAAAATAGTCTCGCTTTTCCTGATAAAAATTTCCCAGTTGTGATACATCGACCAAATCTAAATATTCACTGATAGCGACTTGGGCAATGCTGTTCACGCTAAAAACCATAAATTGGTGTACTTTTTTGATTTCTATCATCAAATTTTCGGGTGCAACGAGATATCCTACTTTCCAACCGGTGATGTGAAAGGATTTGCCAAAAGAAGAAATCACTACCGCACGATTTCGGAGTTTCTCCCGAGAATGTACCGAAATATGGTGCTGTTCGAAAGTGATGTACTCATAAACTTCATCAGAAAGTACAATGACTTTGGGGTATTTCTGCAGTATTGATTCTAATGCTTCAAAATCAGTTTCATTCCAGATTTTCCCTGTTGGATTATGTGGATTGTTTATGATTATCATTTTGGTTTTTGAGGAAAACGCTTTTTCGATTCGGTCCCAATTGGGCGTATAATCATCATTTAATGGTACACGAACCGGCTTGGCATTGCAAAGAAAAATAGCCGATTCATAACTATCGTAACAAGGGTCCAGAAGAATTACTTCATCATTGGACTGAATAAGTGCCGTAACAGCGGTGAAAATGCCTTGAGTTGCGCCAGCCGTAACTAGAATTTCGGTTTCTGGTTCAAGGTTTCTTTGATAGGATTTGGAAACAAGCTGTGCTATTTTGCTCAATAATGGGGGATACCCTGCCATCGGGAGATACTGATGCACATTTTCTTTTGCCAAACTAGCGACAATATCGGATAGTCTGGGGTCAATTTCAAAGTTGGGAAATCCTTGAGAAAGGTTTATGGCATTGTATTCGGTTGCCATTTTTGACATTATTGTGAAGATACTGGTTCCTATTAGAGGTAGCTTGAACATATGTTGTTTGAATTAAACCTGACAGGTTTTTAAAACCTGTCAGGTTTAGGTTAGGCTAGTAATATCTCCAATATGCTTGTGGCAGCTTCGCTAATTTTGGTTCCTGGACCAAAAACAGCTACTGCTCCCGCATCGAACAAGAATTGGTAATCTTGGGTAGGAATTACGCCCCCAACGATCACCATAATGTCTTCGCGACCGTGTTTTTTGAGTTCTTCGATGACTTGAGGAACAAGCGTTTTGTGTCCTGCTGCGAGTGAAGAAACTCCAAGGATATGCACATCGTTTTCTACAGCTTGCTTTGCGGCTTCGATTGGGGTTTGAAAAAGAGGTCCTATATCGACATCAAAACCCAAATCGGCGTAACCTGTGGCGACCACTTTGGCACCACGATCGTGTCCGTCTTGTCCCATTTTGGCAATCATAATTCTTGGTCGACGGCCTTCTTTTAGGGCAAATTCGTCGGCCAGTTGTTTGGCTTTCTCGAAGCTTTTGTCGTCTTTTATTTCTTTGCTGTACACGCCGCTAAAGGATTTAATTTGTGCTTTGTATCTTCCGAAAACAGTTTCTAAGGCATCGCTAATTTCGCCTAAAGTGGCTCGGTGTCGCGCTGCTTCGACTGCAATATTGAGTAGATTGCCTTCGCCAGTTTGGGCACATAGGGTTAGTTTTTTTAATGAAAGTTGTACCTGTTGAGTGTCTCTAGATGCTTTAATTCGTTCTAATTGTTCGATTTGCTGTTTGCGTACCATTTGGTTATCGACATCAAGAATTTGCAAAGGATCTTCTTTTTCTAATCGGTATTTATTGACTCCTACAATGATATCTTGGCTGCTGTCGATTCGCGCTTGTTTTCTGGCTGCGGCTTCTTCGATTCTAAGTTTTGGTATTCCCGATTCGATGGCTTTGGTCATTCCGCCCAATTCTTCGACTTCTTCGATGAGTTTCCAAGCATTTTGGGCTATTTCATTGGTGAGGCTTTCGACATAAAAACTGCCTGCCCAAGGATCTACTGTTTTGCATATTTTAGTTTCTTCCTGCAAATAGATTTGGGTGTTTCTGGCAATTCTGGCCGAGAAATCCGTTGGCAAAGCGATGGCTTCGTCCAAGGCGTTAGTATGAAGTGATTGGGTTCCTCCGAAAGCGGCAGCGGCAGCCTCGATAGTAGTTCGAGCTACATTGTTGAACGGATCTTGCATCGTCAAACTCCAACCAGAAGTTTGGCAATGTGTACGCAAGGCTAACGATTTATCGTCTTTTGGGTTGAATTGTTTCACCAGTTTTGCCCAAATCATTCGTCCAGCTCGCATTTTGGCAATTTCCATAAAATGATTCATACCAATTGCCCAGAAAAAGGAGAGTCGAGGAGCAAAGTCATCGATTTTCATTCCTGTAGCCAGTCCAGTTCGGATGTATTCTAAACCGTCGGCAAGGGTGTACGCCAATTCGATATCTGCAGTAGCTCCGGCTTCTTGCATATGATAACCAGAGATAGAAATCGAGTTGAATTTTGGCATATTTTTGCTGGTAAATTCAAAAATATCGGCAATAATTTTCATCGAAGGTGTTGGTGGATAAATGTAGGTATTACGTACCATAAACTCCTTTAAAATGTCATTCTGAATGGTTCCAGAAAGTTGTACGGGTTGCACTCCTTGTTCTTCGGCTGCGACAATGTAGAAAGCCATAATGGGCAAAACCGCTCCGTTCATTGTCATAGAAACCGACATTTCACCTAAAGGGATTTGGTCAAACAATACTTTCATATCTTCAACCGAATCGATGGCGACGCCTGCTTTTCCGACATCGCCTACTACGCGTTCGTGGTCGGAGTCGTATCCGCGGTGGGTTGGTAAATCGAAGGCTATGGATAGCCCTTTTTGTCCTGCTGCCAAGTTTCTGCGGTAAAAAGCATTGCTTTCTTCAGCAGTTGAAAAACCTGCGTATTGCCGAATCGTCCAAGGTCGGCGAACGTACATTGTGGCGTAGGGCCCACGTAAGTTCGGTGCAAATCCTGCTCCAAAATCGAGATGTTCGAGGTTCTCAATGTCTTCTTCGGAGTAGGTTGATTTTAGTTTAATATCTTCGGCGGTGAGGAAGGTTGCTTCATCTGATTGGTCACTTCCGGCTTCCAGCTTCCAGCTTCCAGCTTCCGACTTTTCTAATTTTATATGTTGGATATTTTTTCTCATTTCTACTTGATTTAGATAGTTTGTAGAATAATGGTTTAATAATTTTTTCTATTTTGCCAAATTTTGGAATTCCTTGAGGTATGAACTATAGCTTTTACTACTATTTCTTTTTTATCGATTTCAAAATGTATTAAGTACGGGAATGTTTGTGTCAAAGCAACTCTTGTTTCGTCATATCTAATTTGATATAAATGCGGCTTGACTCTTATAATTTTCATTTCATCATTTATAGATTTTAAGAAACGTTTTCCTAGATTTTTTTGAATAGTTTCATACCAAGAAGCAATTTATTCAAGATCATTTTTAGCTAAAGGAAGTATAGTAAGTTTATAGTTCATTCTCAATTTCCTTCATCACTTCATCAAAATCTAAGGCAATTTTTGGGTTTTTAAAATAAGCTATTGTCCGTTCCCGTACTTCATCAATTTGCCATTGCGGAATTTTATACTCTGAGGAAGAAGGCAAAATAATTACATCAACTTCATCGGCATTGAAATCATCAGGTAGCGTAATGTTTATTTTGTGATTTTTTACTTTAACAGTTTGTCTTATTGCTTCCATAAGTTTTATTTTATATGTAAATTTAGCTATTTTTTTGAAATTCAGCCATCTAACTTATGATTTCCCACTTCTCATTTTTGCTTTGTCGGTTCGCCTTTCAGGCTCGGGTCAATAATTTTAAATTTCCACTTTCTACTTGTGTAATTCGAATTGAGCCCTTCGATAATTCCTGCACTTATTGTGGTCCCTGCTCCGATTGCAAAGAGGCTAAATGCGGACTCATTTCCTTGTGCTGCTCCAACTATCGATGCTCCAACAATGGCTAAGCCTGAAAACAGGAAGACCGTTTTTACTGTTCCAAGGGATTTTGGTTGGGTTTTAATGCTTTGTAAACTATCCATTTTGATGGACTGATTGTTGACCGTAAAGTTGAGACTGTCTATTATTTTTAGATTTCCAATCCATTTTTTATGGTTTAATGTTCTTATTTTGATGCGTTGGTTTTCTTCAAAAACTTTTACTTTGCCTGTCTTGATGTTGGTTAACTCCAAGGTTTTATGCTGAGAGAAAGCTGTAAAAGAAATTAATAATAGGATAAGGTAGATGCGTTTTTTCATTAGGTAGGTTAAGATTTGTTTTCTTCTTTGAGTCTTTCTTGTTCCAGTGTTTCAGCCAATCTTTTTTCGATGATTGGTGAAATCAGCGTTTTTCTAGGTTTAATTTTTATGAAAGGATACAATTCGAGATTGTCTTTCATACTGTCTTTTTTGTTGGGATATTTGTTGGTTCCCAGTAAAATCTCTTTGCCAGCATCGAATAGTTCTTGCTCTTTATCGGCGCTTTCTTGAATTTTTCTTTTGATGATTCCTTCATTGAGTTGTTTTAAGAAACCGCCATTGGCTTCGATATCTTTAAACAGCGTTAATGCTTTTTCGGCTAGTTGGCTGGTGAGACTCTCGATATAATAACTTCCATCAGCAGGATTATCAACTTTATCGAAATGGCTTTCGTGTTTGAGCACCAATAATTGATTTCTCGCTATTCGGTCCCCAAATTCGTTGTCTTTGTGGTAAAGAGAATCATAAGGTAAATTGGCAATTACATCGGCGCCTCCTAGTATGGCACTCATACATTCAGTAGTCGTACGCAACATATTAACATTATAATCGTAAAGAGTTTTGTTGCGTTTGGTTGGTGACACCACAATATGGCAATCGTGATTGTGGTTGTATTCTTTGGCAATTCTATTGAATAAAAGTCTCAAAGAACGTAGTTTGGCAATTTCAAAAAAGTAATTGGTTCCTACTGAGACTTCAAAAACAATGGGTCGATTGAGGTTTGGGATGATGTTGAAATATTCGTTGGCTTGTGCCAATGCATAGGCGATTTGTTGTACCATATTGGCACCAGCATTTTGGTAAAGATTAGCATTTATAGAAATGACAGAAAGGTTTGGAGCCGCTGTTGCAATTGAATTTAGCGTATCGAAATTTGTTTTTTCTTTGGTAGTAAACCAATTGCCCTCTTTAGCTAATTGGCCTATAGGATCGAGGGTACAGTATATTGTTGCTTTGTTTTCTTTAGCAAAAGCTTCTATTTTTTTGATGTAGTCTAACGAAAGAAAAGAAAGATTGAAATAGATTGTAATGCGGTCTAAAGGGAGATTTTGCAGTAGTTTTGCAATATCTATTTTTTCGTCTTCGATAGTAAAGCGAATACATTCAGCTCCACGGTTGATGCTATCTATGGCTCTAGCATTCGATTTTTCGAGATCTTGAACGAAGATGTTTTGGCAAATTCTAAAATCTGATGCTTTTGTTTGTAAAGTGGGACCGCTAACGAATTCATCTTTGTGGTAAAAGGGTTTTACTTGAATGTCTTCGGGTGAATTCCACACTAGGGTTTCGTTGTAATCGGCTCCTTTGAGTTCGAACTGGATTTGTTGTTTCCATTGTTTGGAGGAAACGGGGTTGAAATCATTGAATAAATTTTTCATTTGCTGGGCTCGGTATTAAATTCGTTTCCTTAGAAAATTTACTATTGACAACTGCTAGGTACAATTCCGGATACATTGGAATCACTCGAAAAGACGTTTAATGCAACTTAGTTTTAATCTATTTTTTAACGTCTTTTTCGATCGTGTCGCCTTCAAATTCTATGATATAGACATCTTCGCTGTCTTTTTTCATATAGTATTTTTCGCGGGCATACTTTTCGGTTTGATCAGGGTTTTTTAGTTTTTTTATGTTTTCCTTGTCTTTGTTTATTTCGTTTTGGTAGTATTCTTTATTGTCCTCGAGTTCTTGTATTTGCTTGTTGAGAACACGATGACCGTAATAGGAATAGTTGTCTAGAAATACCATCCAAATCACAAACGACAACAATACCCAAATGTATTTGTTGCTTAAGAATTTGAACCAAGGTTTGTCTTTGTATGGGTTTGTCATTAGTTAGTTGGTTGTTTTAGCCCCGATAGAGCCGATATCCTTTGTGAGGCACGAACAAAGATAAAGGCGAAAGCGGGAAATAGCTCCCCCCTTCGATAAGCTTTGGGTGACACTATTTGAACATTAAATTATGCAATAAAGTTACAAAAAATTTATAGAATTCGTTGATTAATTACTGCTCGAACTACATCTATGGCGACGGTGTTGTACTTGTCGTTTGGGATGATGATGTCGGCAAAGGCTTTGGTGTTTTCTATAAATTGTTGATGCATTGGTTTTAGGGTGGTTTGGTAGCGATTGAGTACTTCCTCCATATCGCGGCCGCGTTCGGCGATGTCGCGCTTCAATCTTCGGATTAAGCGCTCGTCAGAATCGGCGTGGACGAAGATTTTGATGTCAAACAAATCGCGAAGTTCTGGATTCGAAAGAATTAGTATGCCTTCGACAATCATTACTTTCCTAGGATGTGTGACAATGGTGTCGTCGGTACGGTTGTGTATGGCAAAGGAATAAACGGGCTGATTGATGGTTTTTCCTGCTTTTAGATCCTTGAGATGTGCTACCAATAGATCGAAATCAATGGCTCTAGGGTGATCAAAGTTGGTTTTAGACCGCTCTTCGTAGCTTTCTACTGTGGAAGCTTTGTAATAGGAATCTTGGGCAATTATTCCTACTTCGGTATGGGGTAATTCATTCATTATTTGATGAACTACGGTTGTTTTTCCGGAGCCTGTACCTCCTGCAATTCCTATGATGAGCATATGTTATGGTATTATTATTTGAACAAAAATAAGGAATTATTGATTTAGATTGATGAATTATTCTTCAGATCCTTGACTAAACTACTGGTGAAATACAAAATGGCAAGCCCACCCAAACTGATGCACAACCACATAAACCAGGATTGCTGCCAGAACGATTGATTTTTTGTTTGATTTTCTATGGAAGAAATGTGCTTTATATCATAAATTTTAGCTTCGGGGAGGGTGCTGTCGAGGCTTTTTTTGAAATTTTCTAGATCGTAAGCTGGGCTTTGTAATTTTGGGTTTTGGGTCGTGATGGTATATTTTTCATTGGCTTTCAAATCGGCAATTACCGCAATTTGATTTTGAAAAAATTGTATTTTGTTAAAAGTCAAAGGCGGATTGTCTTGATTTTCTATTTCGATGAACCGTTCTTTTTCAAAAAATTGTGGAATGGCAATGCTGTTTTTTTGGCTGGAATTCAATTCGAAAGCGAATAGCATTTCTCGGTACGTTGTAGGTTTTCGTTTTATTTGCTCTTTTTTATTGATGTAAATGGTTGCATTGCGTTTGTATAAATTCGGACTTTCGATCTTGAAGTTTATTTGATTAACAATTTGTGGGCGATTGAAGGTTATACTAATTCTGGTTTTTTTTTCGGCTGGAATTTGCTCCAATTTGATTTTGTCAGGGGTAATTTCGTCCTTTGTTGCAGCATTGGTTTTAAAGGAGATATAGCCAATTTTCAAGACATTAATGGGTAGAGTTTTCTTGTCATTAAAATCAATTTTTAGGTAACGATAGGAGCTAAGCGGAAAGCGAATTGGTTTTAATACACTTGTAGCATTGTTGTTTTCGAGTCCATTTAAAAGTGAATTATTGATTAAACCAAACCATTCTTTTTGGTCGTTGCTGCCGCTGATGCTGTAGGTTTTCGTAACATCGGCATTAGTGACGGAAAGCACTATTTCATCTATAGTCGCTTTTGGGTTTTCGAAAATCAGGGTTGTTTTGTTCTTGGGAATAACTGTTTTCGAAATTATTTTGCATTCTACAAAGCTGTTTGAAACAGCTTGGGTATTGCCCTGCGAGATATAATAGGGTACTTCGATACCTATGGCATCCAATATCCTGAAATCACCTAATTCTTCTTTGGAAAAAGATCGAATTTCTGTCGGTAGTACTATTTTGTGTAAGCCATTTTCCTTTACGGTTTCGATTTTTGCCGTGGTTTTGTGTTGTGCCAATAAAAGGTTTGACACAAACAGAAAGAATATAAATTTAATCAGTTTCATCGGATTCTGCAGGTTTGTGGTCGTCTTGTATCAAGACTTTCAATTTTTGGTACACAAATGAAATAATCAGGATTAGAATTCCCAGCAGGATAAAGGCTATGATTTTACCCGTTTCAGAAGCGTTGCTGATGTCGAATAAAAATAATTTCAGAATAGTAATTCCTAATAAAGATAAGGCTACAATCCGCAGGGTTTTGGTACGTTTTCGGATTCCGATAATCAGAAAGACGAATGCAAGAATCCCCCAAAGAATGGGGTATCCTGTTTTTATAACTTGGTTTCGTGTTTGTTGTATTAAATAATAAGCTACTGCTGTGCTATTTGTTGTTTCGTTCGGAGCGTGGTATAAATTACTTGATTGAACATCTTGAGCAGTAACCGGAGAATTAGAAAAGAACTGGCTGTGCAGCATCAATTCTGTACTAGCGATATAAATGATGAAAAAGGCAGCGATCCAAACCACAATTTTCTTTTGGAATAGTTCGATAACTGGATTTTCTTTGTTGATTTGGTACAATTGATAACCAAAGTATAGTACAATTAGTAGCGAAATATAATGCAAATAGAAGCCTATTTGTTGTTGAATTCCCGTCGCGATGTACTGACTGTGCTCATAAAAAGGATAATTCGAGAACCAAAATGCAAATACTACTATATTGATTATGGCAATAATTGAAGCTAGCTGGTAATTGATTTTGGTTTTGCACAAGCCATAAAAGACTGCAGCACTAAAAACAAGATGATACAAATTGGGCAAAGTAGCAGCGGAATTAATTCCAATAATTCGATTAGTTGCTTGAAAACTTACTTCAAATAGACCTACAAAATAGCTGATGATTATTCCCGTAAACCAAAGTGAATTTCGGTATTTTTTTGGGTTGAATATAAAACCAAATTGCTCCAGCTCTTCCTCTTCGTTTTTTAATATATAGTGTACCGCAAATAGCGAAACCACTGCAAAAATCCCAGTGATGCAAATTTTGTTGAACAGGATATTTAGTGAAGGTTCTGACTTGTAAATTGCGCTCCAATCCATCAATAAACTTCCAATCATCAAGACGTGGACGATTATAGAGGCAAAGCGATAGTAGGTAATTTTCGATTTTTGTCCCAGCCACATTAGCATAACGGCTTCTGCTGCCCAGAATAAGGTGATGTAATTCCCTTCAAATTGGATTGGAATGGCTAAGGTGATAAACGTAAGGGTCAAGCCTACTAATAGATAAATCGCAGTTTTGTCCAGTCCAAATTTTTTGTACAAAAACCAAGCGTAACCAAAGTTGAGTGCTCCTAAAGAAGCGGTAAATAGTCCTTTGAGCTCAGGATGAAATGGTGTTAAAACAGCCATTCCTACACCATAAAAAAGGAAGGTATTGCTAGCTAGAATGCTTAATTCTATAGGGGAGAAAAGCCCTTTTGTTCGTACATTATTGATGATATTGATGCCTACAAACACCAAGTAAAATGAAAATCCAAAAAATAATGCACCAAGATAATGTGGTGTTTTTTCGTCAAGGTCTTTGAACAACCAAACGCCATATAAAATGACAGTGAAAACATAGGAAAGAATGTTGATAATCCCCCATTTTTTGTAATAGGCCAAGGCTAGAATTCCGATGTTTAGGATGAGGATATACGTGAATAAGGTCAAGTAATTTCCTGTGCCGGTGCTTACCATAAAAGGAACTGCAAAGCCACCAATTAGGGATAAAACGGCTAGTTCTTTTCGGTCGTAAGACAAAGAGATAAAACAACTGAATATGGTAATCAAAACCATAATTACAAAGGCTGTTGTCTGTCCGAATAACTGGTAGCTGTGAAAAGCTATCGCAATAGTAAAATAGAAAACAGAGATTGCTCCCGCTACAAAAACGGAACTGAAAGCCGCGTATTTTTTTCGCAATTTATGGGCTATTCCCATAATCAAAGCTCCGGATAACATTCCAATTCCCACACGTGCCGGTTCATTGATCCAGTCTTTGTCTATTGCATATTTCACGAAATAACTAATGCCCAAAACGAGAATCAGAATTCCGATTTTGTTGATGAGATTTTCGCCAATAAACTTTTCTAAATCGGGATTGTTTTCCCGGAAGTTTTCCCAAAAAGTCTTGGTTGGCTCTTGGGGAATATAAACTTTAGGTTCTGGTACTTGTTCTTGGAGTTTTGGAGCTGATGCATTGTCCATCGAGTAGGCCATTTTTTCAGACTCGATTTCTTTATTGATTGGGTCGAAAACCAACGATTCTGTATTTTCAAAAACCACAGCTGGTTTTACTTCTTCTGGAATGACTTGTGGTTTGGCGGGTTCTGGAGAAGGGGCAAGTTTTTCAGGCGGCTTTTCAGTAGCCTGTAATTGGTCTATTTTGTTGAATACCTCTTTGAATTTCCGGTCGATTTTATCTTCAATGTTGCTCTCAATTTCGTTTAGTTTTGAGTCTAAAGTACTTTTGATATAGAACAAGAAAGCAATAACTAATACTACTCCAAAAACTTCCATAACAGTGTTTCTTTTAAAATTACCAATTGTAAAGATACGATTATATAAAAAACAGACGTGCTATTTTTCTTAATTTTCGTGACTTTCGCTCAATAGATATATTGATCTTTATTCTTCTTCTCTGTTCTCTTTTAAAGCAATCGCAGTTGTTTTGATGTAAACGTCTTGCTGCGGAAAAGGAATCTCAATAGCATTGAGTTTAAAAATTTCATCAATGTTAATGATTAAATCGCTTTTTACATCGTTGCCATAATTGAAATGAGGCACCCAAAATTTAATTACAAAATCGATGGAACTGTCACCAAATTGCGTTACCCAAATTAAAGGTTCCGGGTTTTGTAAAATCAAAGAATGTTGGTTTATAACTTCTCGTATTAATGATTTGGCTAATTTTAAATTGGTCCCATAGGCGACGCCCACTTTAATTTCATAGCGTCTTTTTGAACTTCCCATAGTCCAGTTTGTCATATGTTGACTCAAAATATCCCCGTTTGGGACGATGATATCGGCTCCGTCCCAAGTGGTAACAACGCTGCTTCGGATGCCAATGGATTTCATTGTGCCTGTTTGTCCACTTATTTCTATGATATCATCGATATTTACCGGTTTTTCGAAGGCAATAATCAATCCGCTGACCAAATTATTGACTAACCCTTGTAAACCAAAACCAATACCAACACCTAAAGCACCGATAATCACCGTAAGTCGATCGGTGGGAATTCCTGTAATGGCAAATGCAAATGTGATTCCAATGGTGATAATGGCAATTCTAACTAATAAAATCCAACTGCCAAGGGGTTTACTTTTGTCTTTTTCTTGGTTGTTATTTGTCGTGGTAGCTGCCAAAAAGGATACTATTTTCGCAATATAAAAAGAGGCAATAATTACAAAAAAGAAAATCAAAATACTTTCATAAGAATAGGTAAAGGTTCCAAATGTTTTTTCTTCAGAAAAAGTGTCTAAAAGGGGTTGTATTTGGCTTTGAAAAGAGTAGGAGTTTCGGTTGATAATGTATATCCAACTGATAAAAAATAGTAAGTAGGCCCATTTGGTAACTTTATGATTTTCCTGTACCGTTTGATTTATTGGAGTTTTGTTTTCCGATTCTAGGATGTAGTCCGAAAAATTGATGATGTCTGATGTCAGTTGGAAAGTGTAAATAGTTAAAAGCCCAATAAAAATAGTAAAGAGTCCTACAGATATTAGTATTTTGCTGAGATTATAATTACCGTAAATCAAAGATAATATACCTAATATTTCGAATGTAATCATCGCAACGATGACCCATTTATGCGGAGTCTCTTCGGAGTTTTTACTTTTATTTATTCTTGCAAAACCGAATATAATCGCTGCAATTCCTATAAGCAATAGTCCAATAGTCTCTAAAATTGTTTGTCTTAAAATTAAATCATCAAAAATGGTTAAGAATGTCAAAGTCAAGTAAAAAAACCAAGATTTCATTGAAATGAAATCTTTATGTCGATTTAGTAAAAACCACATAGCAATGGCGGCAATTAGCCAAAGTATAGCGGCAAAGATGAAAGGAGGAGGCGGAATCAGTAGTTGTCCAAAAGTTATTGTTATGAGTGTTGCCGTTGCGAAAGGAGCTGTGAAAATTTTTATTTGGTATTTAAATTCATTATAAATATCGGCTTTTTTGTATTTTCTTCTTAAGATAACAATATAGAAGTACAATCCTAATAGGCACAAAACTAGTATTTGAATGATGGAAATATTATTTACGGTATAAAAAGTTAAAACTAGAAATGCTTTTCCAAAAGAGCGTTTTAGTTCTTTGAAAAATGATTTGTGCAAAAGTTCTTTATCGTGAAAAAAGGATACTCTTCTTGAAAAAAGACTGTCCGATTCTGTTTTTCGCGCTATGTTTAATTGTACAATATCTGAATCCAAACGATTTTTGAAAACATTGGCCTTTATTTCTAAAGTTTGAATGCTATCAATTGCATTTTTTACCTTACTATTGGCCTCGTCGATTTCTTTTGTTAGTAGAAGCAAGCGCTGAATGTAATTGTTTTTAGCGATTGAATCGTGCGGCAAGATATAGATTGTTTTTTCTGCTGAGAGCGAATCTAGTTTTTTTTGAATATCACTAAGAGCGAGGTTGTTTTTTTTAATTTTATTGATTTGGTTGTCTGTCCTGTTTATCAATTCATTCAGTAAGATAGAACTAGTAGTAAGATCGCGTATGGATTGTTTGCTGTTTTTGTTTTTTGTAATTCCATCCACTGCAAAGTCTTTCCATTTGAAAAGCAAGTTTATTTCCTTGGTAAATCCTTTGTAATCGAAACCTTGGTCTAAGATATTATTTGCTTTTTGAATTTCTTTGTTGATTAAATTGAAAGTCTTGTTCTGGTCACGAAGGGTGTTGTTATTCTCTAAATTGAGTTGGCTTTTCTTCATTCGGTCCACGACTAGATTTTCAATCACCACTTTCATTGGGATTGGTTTGATTACGGTATCTTTTTGAGTGGTTGTTGGGTTTTGTTCAGCCGGGATTAGATTTTGACACCAAACGGAATTGCTCAAAAAAAATAGTAATAAAAAGACAAGTGAACTAAAATAGTGTTTAGTTTTTGATGGTTTTAAGGAAGTCTTATCGTAGGAGTTCATCTGGAATGGATATAAAATCAACTTTATTTTTGAAAAGATAAAGATAGTAAAATTGCCTTATTAATACTTTATAAAGAAAAGTAAAGATTACAGGGTAACCCTTTTAGAAATAATTAATCAGACATAGACTCCTTACAAGTAAACTTGACAGGCTAAAACCAAAAAATCCCTCCCACAAGTGGAAAGGATTTTGGTGGTCGGGGTGGCAGGATTATTTCTTGATCCAGATATTGAGGAGATGGTGCTCGCCAAAATCCTTTGAGCTACGCTCTGAGTTATTTTTCATTTCAGCCCTTACAAGTATACTTGACAGGCTAAAACCAAAAAATCCCTCCCACAAGTGGAAAGGATTTTGGTGGTCGGGGTGGCAGGATTCGAACCTGCGGCCTCCTGCTCCCAAAGCAGGCGCGATAACCGAGCTACGCTACACCCCGAAAGCGAGTGCAAATGTAAAATTTATTTCGGTCTTTTGCAAGGGATAGAAACAAAATTATATTTATTATATTCATATATTAAAAAATGATTGTTCAACAACGGTAATCAAGCAATTTTCCCTTATTTTTGTAGTTTAAAAAATATTAATTTCACTTATTATGTCTGATACAATCGAAAAAATAAAATGTCTTATTATTGGTTCTGGGCCAGCGGGATATACTGCGGCTATTTATGCTGCTAGAGCTAGTATGAATCCGGTTTTGTACCAAGGAATGCAACCAGGCGGACAACTTACTACAACAAATGAAGTAGAGAATTTCCCCGGATATGTTGATGGAGTTACAGGACCAGAAATGATGATTCAACTGCAAGCGCAGGCTCAACGTTTTGGTGCCGATATTCGCGATGGTTGGGCAACAAAAGTTGATTTTAGTGGTGGAGTCCATAAAGTTTGGATTAATGACACTATCGAATTACACTGCGAAACGGTTATTATTTCAACTGGAGCTTCGGCTAAATATTTAGGTTTGGAATCCGAGCAACATTATCTTAAAATGGGTGGTGGAGTTTCGGCTTGTGCTGTTTGTGATGGGTTTTTCTATAGGAATCAAGAAGTAGTGATTGTTGGAGCGGGAGATTCTGCTTGCGAGGAAGCACACTATTTATCTAAAATGTGTTCCAAAGTAACGATGTTGGTGCGTAGTGATAAGTTCCGTGCTTCGAAAATTATGGAAGCTCGTGTTCGCAAAACCGAAAACATCAACATATTGATGAATCACGATACCGTAGAAATTTTAGGGGATGGTCAAGTAGTGACTGGTGTAAAAGCCAAAAATAAAACCACTGGCGACATATTTGATATTCCTGCTACTGGTTTCTTTGCCGCTATTGGTCACAAACCCAACACCGATATTTTTAAAGATTATCTAACACTGGATGAAACAGGTTATATTGTGAATATTCCGGGAACATCAAAAACAGCTGTGGCCGGTGTTTTTGTAGCTGGAGATGCTGCTGACCACGTGTATCGTCAAGCGATTACTGCAGCAGGAACGGGTTGTATGGCAGCTTTGGATGCCGAAAGGTATTTGGCAGCTTTAGAATAATAGCATTCCATGTAGTACTATAAATTAAAAGCCTCACAAGAGGCTTTTTTTATGGGTTTACTTTGTTGGTTTCTTGCTTAAAATGGCATTGTCTGCAAATCGTTTTATTTCTATTTTCTGATCTCCATAAAGTTGAATTTCGGCATTCGCCGCGGCATCAATGCTGATGGTTTTGTTGGTATTGATGCTGCATTTCGAATAGCTTTCGGCTACTACTACGGCATTTTCTATAACAAGATTGTTCCCTGTAAAAACGGCATTATTGTCTAGTCGAAGATTGGCATTGGTTACATCACCTTCCACAATAGCGATAGATTTTTGATATTGATCGCATTTCATATCTGTTGCTGTGATTAAAGCTTTAAGTTTTGCATTGCCGCTTAATGCTATGGTCGCTTTTTCTGATTTTAGGTTGAGTTCAGCTTGTGAGTCGTTTTCAGACTCCAAAATAAAAATCTTTGAATTCACGTTCAAAAAAAGTTGGGATTCATCAAAGGATTTGATCGTAATTTCGTTGAGTTGAATTTCCTGAATGGCATTGATTATGGCTTCATTTTTTGCAGTTATAGCTTTCAATGCGCTGGTATAAGTGATTCTAACAATCAATTTTTTGAAGTTAGTAGCTGTTTTGGAAGTGTGCACTCGAAGTGCCTTGCTGCTTAAATCAAAATTAAAAATAGCGTGCAGATTTTCATCGGCTTCAATTTTGAGCTCGCTTTTTTCTCCTTTGTCGAGAAATACTTCAATGTTATCGCTAACTTCTAATGATTCAAAGTTGCCTATTTCTTTTTGTTCGACTGTGACAATTTTAGAGCCTTTAATTTTTTCTTTTTTTTGAGCCAATGCCAATGTAGAGACTAAAAATACTAGAAGTATGGCGGTATATTTTTTCATTTTAATGGGGTTGGACGTTTTTACAAATATAAAAAAATCATCCACTTTTGGTGAATGATTTTTGAGTTTTTTCTACAAAGATGTTTCTTAATTTTCGCTAACACTTCCGCCAGAAGATTCATCTTTTATAAGTGTTTTTGGAACCTTATAATAGTTTATAGAGCTTCCGCTAGAGGCTTTTGCGTCGAGTTTAAGAATTGGATATACTGAAGTACTACTGCCGCTCGAGCTTTGAGAAACTACTTCGTTTGCCATTAAATCTTTGGCTTTGATTTCGCTACCGCTTGTAGAGGAAGTTTCTACCTTCAATGCTTTTCCGCTGGTTTCTATACTACTTCCGCTAGTGCTTTCTAGAGTTACTGCATCGGCTTCGACGTCGATGTCTATTTGGCTTCCGCTGCTTGATGTCACGTCTAAGTTCTCTGTTTTTAAAACATTGGAACTTGTGATTTGGGAGCCACTACTAGCGCTTAATCCATTAATGAAAGGCAGTTTTACATTTACAACTGGTGTTTTTGTTGAATTGTAGTTTTCATCAGACTCAATGATTAATACATTATTTTCAACTTTGGTAATAATGTGTTTGAGTAAATTGTCATCGGCCTCAACGGTGATCAAATTATTTGTAGCTTGTTCAACGATAACTTTAATTCCATTGCTAACCTTAATTTTTTTGAAATCTTGGTTTACTGTCCTAGTTTCGTTTGAAATGTTTCCGCTTCCTTTGATTCCTGTTCCGATATTAAAGGAATTTCCACAAGAAAATAGCGATAATGCCATTAGTGCAGCAACAATAAATTTGGTTATTATGGTGATGATCTTGATCATGGCTAATTTGTTTTAATGATTACTCCGTTTTTATCGACTGACAACCCTTTTTTGGTTGTTGTTTCTTTTACTTTTACCACTTCGCCATTTACGGTTACAGTTGTAGTAACCACACTGTCTTTTACTTGTTCAGTATCAATGGTAATATTTTCAATATCTTCATTTGGACAATTCAGGCATCTGATTTTTTCACTTTCTACTATATACAAAGCATCTTTGTTGTCTGGTTTCCATAAAAAGTAGTCGCCATCTGTTTGGTCATAATTGGCCATCGATTCGTCCATTTTCAATAAAGTGCCTAAAGGTAAGAATAAAGTTATTTCAATTTCTTGATCGCGGAATTTTTCTTTTAGATCAGACAATAAATAATTGTCAAATATCAATTGATTTCCAACTACTTTATAACTGTATTTTATTTTTTCAGCTCTTTGTTTTGCTTCGAAAAGGTTTTTTCCCTTTGCTTCTTTTTCTATTTGAATATAAGCCGATTTTGTATCGTTTTGTACAATTTTAAAGCTAACATTGTTAGAATAGATTACATCATTTCCAGTTGAGTCTAAGGTAATTTTGAAATTTTCGTTATCATATAGATTCTTCGCAAAATTTGTATTATGTGTGAATTTTAACAAAAGAGTATCTGTAGGTTTTAGGATAATGTTTTCTTTCACTACGACTCTTCCGTCAACAGCAAAGGCTGATGCTTGTTTTAATCCTATTGCGATTGCCAAGGAAACAGAAATCAACCAAATGGCCAGTAGAGTGTATTTTGCAACGTTTCCTATTGATTTCAAGTTTGGAGACAGTAATTTGAATCCCAATAATGCCAAGAAAAAGAAAGGAATTCCAACGGTAAAAAACATAATTAATCCAAAAGTCCACACCGGATAATCGGTGAAATTGCCTGCTTCAATAAAACTTTGCCAAGGCAAATCGACTACTGATGAAGAACCTAGAGTGAAAACTCCAATGAATAATGCTGCAAGGGTGAAAAGTCCGATCATAATCAGTATAACTCCTAAGAATTTCGAAAAGACTCTAAGCACTGCAATAATGAAATCGCCTAGTGAACTCCCAGCTTTCTCGGCTCCAGTTTTTACACGGTTGCCCATTTCGTCATAATTGGCGTTTTTAATTTTTTCAGATACGTTTTCAAATTCTTCTCTTACCTTTTTTTCAATGTTAGAAATGGTTACCGGTTCGCCGGTCATTTCTAATTTTTCAGCAGTTGTTTTTGCTTCTGGCATTACAATCCAAAGGATGATATAAGCCAAAACTCCTGTTCCCCAAGCAAACAATAGGATTAAGAAAAAGATACGTAACCATACTTTATCGATCCCAAAGTAATGTCCAAGACCTGCAAGAACACCACCAAGCATTCCGTTGTCTTTATCGCGATACAATTTTCGGTTTTGAGAATAAGCGTTAGAAGTAAAATTAGGAGTTGTTTTTCCTGTTTCTTCATCGTCAATTCTATAATCTTCTGGTTGACCCATGACAGCGATCACCTCGTCAACATCTTTGAGACCCACTACGTGTTTCTCTGTTTTTTGTTTTTCGGTCAATAATTCCGAAACACGCATTTCGATGTCTTTGATGATTTCGTCTTGACCTGAAGAGTAAGACAAAGAACGTTTTATAGCGTCAAAATATCGCGTTAGTTTTTGGTATGCATCTTCATCAATATGGAAGAACATTCCGCCTAAATTTATGTTTACAGTTTTGTTCATGGCTATTGTTTTTGTGTTGTGATTAGGTTTACTGCATCAGACAATTCTGTCCAAGTGCCATTCAATTCGTTTAAAAATGTTTGTCCAATTTCGGTCAAACCATAATACTTTCTTGGTGGACCGGATAGTGATTCTTCCCAACGATAGCTGAGTAATCCGTCGTTTTTCAATCGGGTAAGCAGCGGATAAACCGTTCCCTCCACAACCAATAATTTTGCGTTTTTCAAAGTGTCTAATATTTCTGAGGTATATGCTTCTTTGTCTTTTAGGACTGATAAGATGCAAAACTCTAGAACACCTTTGCGCATTTGGGCTTTTGTGTTTTCAATGTTCATAGCTCTGTTTTTTGTTTTGTGATTTGATTGTACTGTTCATTTTTTGATTGATTTGCCAGCCAGTCAGAAGACCGCTGTGATTGTTGATGATTATTTAAGAAAGGGTATCGTTAGTGGATACTCGTATTTTTCTCCGTTTGATGTTTTTACCGAAGCATAAATGATTAGGAAAAACTCGGCTACTTTCATGCCAATTAGCAGCAGAATGGCGATGATGGCTACAATGACAATTCCAGTGATGTTTTCAACGCTTAAATGATTTCTCATAAAATCATGATCATTGACTAAAGTTTCCAATGGAATATTGCTAAAGATTGTGATAAGAATAATAGGAATAGCAATGATTGCTAAAACTAATGAATAAAGGAAAATGCTCAACTGAAAATTCAGCACTTGTTTTCCGTTATGATCCACAAATTCTGATTTGTCTTTATTGGTACTCCAGATTAATAGAGGAAAAATGTAATTCCCGAAAGGGATGCAATACTGACTTAATGCACTCAAATGAGTAAAGGTTGCAAGGTTTTTATTATTTGTAGTTTCCATAGTTTAAAAGTATATAGTAATTTCTTATGCAAATATATGGCTAAAAGACAGTATCTTGTATCGCATAGTACCATATATTAACAAAATATTAACATTTGCGTTTTTAGTTTTAGGGATATACAATTATACAAAGTCAATAAAATCAGACTCTACAGCAGGTTTTGGTAAATTAAGCTTAGAACACCAGCCATTTGATTGAATTTTGTTATTTTTACAAGAATAAAAGTAAAGTAAATGCAAATCACGGTATCTAAACTCAATTCATTTTTGTTTTTCAAATTGCCATCAGCTTTTATTTCTGGCGTTCGTGTCCAGTTAATAGAAGATTCTAAATGCATAGTGACTGTAAAACATCGTTGGATCAATCAAAATCCTTTCAATTCGATGTATTTTGCAGTGCAAGCTATGGCCGCTGAACTATCTACCGGAGCACTTGTTATGAATCATATTGAAAATAGCGGTACAAAGATTTCGATGTTGGTGGCGAATAACAAATCTAATTTTTCTAAAAAAGCTACAGGAAGAATCACTTTTGTATGTAATGACGGTGATTTGGCTGAAAAATCTATTCAAGAAGCCCTTGCTACGGGAGAAGGTAGAACCTTTTGGATGAAATCCATCGGAACCAACGAAAAAGGGGAGCAGGTTTCAGAAATGGAATTTGAATGGAGCGTTAAAGCAAAATCAATCCAATAGATATGTAAACAATAAGCATAAAAAAAATGGTTTAGAATTTCTAAACCATTTTTTTTTTTTTTGAAATAATTTATTTCGTAGCGAGACCGTGATTTGAACTCGGGACCTAAGGGTTATGAAAGCACTCTTTTAGTTTTTACCAAAATTAGTCGACTTTTTTCTGAGGATTTATAACTTCTGCTTTTTGGTATTTTTTATAATAATAAAACAGTAGAATAATACCTATTATAAACATAGGAACAATCCAATCGTCAATTGGAGCAGGTGCTCCCGGATCATCCTCTCCCGGAAATCCTGGGTCTCCACCGACATCTGCCTTAGCAACAAAACTGAATAAATTAAAAACTACTAAATAAATCTTTGACTTCATTGGGCTTATGGTTTTCATTAGTATTATTACTGTTACTTAATAATTAATTTTCTTGTAAACGTTTTTCCTTCTTGCTTAACTTGTATTATATAAATCCCTATTTGTAATGAAGTAACATTTACACTATTACTTAATTGCATCAATTTACCTTCTTGTACTTGTTGACCCAATAAATTGGTAAGTGTGTAACTAGCCGATGTTGTATTCTCTTTTAACAACACTGTAAACACTCCCGCATCCACGGGATTAGGATACACTCCAACAGACAAAATATCTTTGTCATTTGTACTCAATGCAGATTGGTAAATGATTCTAAAGCGACTATCTGGATTCGTACTATTTGCTACTACTCCTGTAAACGGAAGCACTACTTCTGAACCATCGGTCGGGATAGGCGTTACCGTTCCCGTTTGTGTGTCTTGGATAAAGGGTTGTAAATTAGTATTGGTATAACTTTCAGCTTTTACTTTTAAAAGATAAGGCTGAACCGTTGTTCCTGTCAAACGCATCGATTGTGCTGTGCTCGCAGTGGGTAGTCCTCTGTATTCAATGGCTAAATTAGAGGTGCCATTGCTAAACATTAGATTTTCATCAAAGTTTGACATTTTACCTGTATCCGTATGATCAACCTCATTGTTTCCAGATGAACTATTTACAGCTAAAATTCCATCGGCCAATTGCCACTCTGAATTGTTTTGTTTGTACAATAAAACCCGTATTTTATCTGCTGGGCTATTCGCAATTCTTGAAAACCAACTGTTACTACTGCCTGAAATTTTATGTGATTCCGCAATAGAAAAAGTGCTGTTGCTGGCTGTGCGCACAAAAAATGCCTGACCACTTTGTATGTTTTTATCGGTAGCCGAGGGGGTTGTGGGTGCCCAATTCGTTCCGTCATACGTAAAGTATCCGCCAACTTTTCCTAAAGATGGATCTACCATCCATACTTTAGAGCCTGAATTGGCTAGTACCATAGCTTCAGTATTTAAAGCACTGGCATAGGGATTGGCTACTAAATTGTATTGATTTCCTATGATGCTGTTTGATACCGCTCCAGTAATTAATTGCCCTTGCGGTTTTAAAGTAGTTGCTGCTTCACCCAAGGCAACGTTAGTGCTGTTGAAATGCCCTGTGGCAAAAACTAAGAAACCATTAGTGCCAGTTGAGGTAAATAAATTTTCATTTGTTAGATTGGGAATGGCTTGCCATCCGTTATTGTATTTCCAAATGTTAGGCATTCCACCGCCCAAAGTATAACCCGTCATGGTTTGACTTTGATAGGTAGCTGGGCTAAACAATAACAATCCTTCTCCATTAACGCCTTGCCAATTTGCAGGAACAGTAGTGTTTGTAGCGCCTTTCAATGGAGCATTCAATAATCGCCATGCCCGTTTGGCAGGAATGTAACGTTCTATAGTAGCCAATCCGCTTACACGGTTAAATGTACCGCCTAAAGAACCAAAAGCTGCAGTTCCTGTGGCATCCGATTTAAAAATTAGATTTCCGTCATGGGTAAAGTTACCACCAGAGGTAATGGTCTTGCCAGCGGCTATGGTGGTGTTTCCTTTGAGATGCATTATAGTGCTCGATCCAGTGGTGGTTAAATTCGAATTGATTGCCACATTATTTCCATATAATTCAATTCCTGCGCCACCAATTACATCAGCATTTACCGTGATATTTTTATCGTTAGTTACATTACCAATGGTAAGTCCGGTACAAGTAGCCGTTAAATTCGCAATTGGATAGATAACATCCGCTGAAAAAGTGGTTCCTCTTGGAATGTATTTAAAAGCACCTGAAGCCGTTAATGTTCTTGCTGAGCTTAAACCTCCAAGTGGATTGTCAGTGTATAAAGAAATGTCTCCGTTATTAGTCGTCGTCAAATTGGCATTTAATGTAATTGTGCCTCCATAAATATTAATAGGACCGGCAATGGACTGGGCTGAAGAAACCGTAATGTTCGCTGTATTGCTTGCCTTACCCAAGGTCAATCCGTTTATCGTGTTGGCAATGCTTAAATTGGTAATGGGGTAAGTAAGAGCACTGGCAAAACTGTTACTTGATGGCTCAATCGTGACGGTTCCGCTGGTATTGACCGCTATGCCACCTGCTGCAAGCGCAATATTGTCTGCAGTAAGGACCACATTGCTACTGGAACTTAAAATACTTCCACCTTGCCCAATGTTTATTTTGGAAGGGCCTGAAGTTTGGCCACCTAAATTTATTGCTGTTGCCACCTGCACCGCTTTCGTATTTCCATTTAAAGTGATATTCCCTGAATTAGCAAATACATTGATGATGCCGTGATAAAAATTTCCGGCTACGATGCTTCTGCCTGTGCCCAAGGCATTACCGTTCATGACAATATTCCCGCCTCCGGAAGCTGTGATATTCAAAGTACCACTAAGGCCAATCGCGTCTTCAGTTCCTCTTCCTACACCAGTAATCGTAATCGCATCACCTGAAGTTGAAGAGGATGAGATATTCACTGTTGAGGCAATTGCATTATCATGCAAACCAAATAAAATTCCTCCACGATTTCCTGCGGCAGTACTAGTTACCTGACCGTCCATTTCAATTTTGCCACTTCCGGAATTAATATTAATGGTATTTCCATAAGAAACAATACCTCTAGCTGAAGCAGCACCATCCCCTGCAATTTTTATATTCCCGCCAAAAGAGGTTATTGAATTTCGTTCTAAATAGATACCTGCGGCTATGTCAGTACCGGTGTTAGAAGGGGTAAATAACGTTCCCGGAACAGCATAGCCGTTACCGACACTTAACCCATTCCATGTTGTTCCGTTGCTACCACCTCCAATCCAAACGTGTCCACCTGCTACAGTATTGCTGCCGGTAACAATAGATGAACCGTTTCTTAGGGCAATACTTCCATTCGCAGTTCCATTATCACTATTTGCCCAAAGGATAGCAGAACCTCCGCTCGTTGTGATGCTTTTACTAGCAGCTAAAACAATATCGCCTGTACCTTTGAGTAAAACATTTCCAGAGGAAGCGCCTGCTGATGTATTTAAATTTTCATTAATGTTGATATTACCTCCATATATGGTGATCGGCCCCGCAGGAGATAAGACATTCGCAAAGGTCAGATCGGTGGTATTGGTACTCTTACCTAACGTGAAACTAGAAAGTGTAGTTCCAAAATTCCAGTCGTTGTCATAAGTAAGTGTACCACCTGCGTCATCGGCGCGCATGTATGTAAATGCGTTGCCTGTTGGCTGAATGGTTAGGGTGCCTGTAGTTTGAACAGCTATAGAACCTGTGCTTGAATGTAAATATCGTTGATAAATGGAATTCCCTTCAATTAGAATATTACCCGTGTACGAATTTGTCCCATCGAAACCAACTCTAATTGAATTTGATTCATTTCTCGGATCAAAACGAATAGAATTGCAATATTGTCCTGAGGATTCAAGTGAATTGGTTCCCCTAATTGTTATATTTCCAGAACGTGATATAATTTCCGTAGCTCCTCCAATTGCTAACCCTTCTTTATCATTAACAGTTGCCGCAAAATATGCATTTCCTTCTATTTGTATATTTCCCGAAGTCGTAGAAATTATTGTTTTTGCAGTCGATGACGAACCAGTAATAACTGCTCCAAATCGAAAACCATTATCGTTTGGGGAATTATCAGACCCTGTTCCCCTAATACTTATAGATCCCGTTGTAGTGGTAATCGATGTTGCTGTTGTTGTTGTTGATTCTATACGGGTGCCATTACCAATTGAATATCTACCATCTAATTCTCCATTAATTTCAATATTGCCACTTACACTTGAAATATCTGAGTTTACCATACGAACGCCATAATTCTCTCCGCTGTTTGCAGAAGAATTAAAAGAAAGGCCGGCTAAATAAACATTCCCGCCATTTGTGTTTAATGTGGAGTTTTCAATCCATAATCCGGGTGTATTGTCTGTCCAGGTTCTTGCTACATCATTACCTACAGTCAAACCATTCCAGGTAACATTTCCAGAGCCGCCCCCGATCCATAGATGACCGCCGTTAGTATTGATTGTGTTATTCTGTCTTATGGAGATACGACCATTATTTGGTATGCCACCCGAACTAGCAGCTCTTAAAACCACATTCAAGGCACCGCTACCGGTGGCTGTTATTGACTGATTGAGTGATGTTAAAAAAATGTCATTGGCAATTAAAAAAGTTAATGTTCTTGTTGCCGACCCTGTGTAAGTTATAGTTCCATCGATAGAGCATTGTCTTATTTGATTACTTTGCCCAGGTAGAACCACTGTAAGGTTACCCACATTGTTTAAGTGATTTGAGATTACGTTTGGATGCACATCGGCTGTTCCTGAGGATGCTACATTTAAAGTGTTCCCCGTGATACTCCAGTTTGTACCAGAGGTTCCTGTTTGCCCTGTACTTATAATATTAAGATTTTGAGATTGTAGGGAATAAATCCCTAAGAAAAATAATAAAATAGGGTAGCTGGTAAGAAGTTTTTTCATGTTTGTGTAATTTTTGCGCAAAAAAACTAATTGAAAAAAAAAAAACACCTAATAGTACCTCACGAAATATACTATGCCATAAAAAATGTACCTCACAAAAAACTCCTTAAGCAATATTATCTAATTGATTATCAATTATAAATTCAGGATAAACTGCTGCAAATTAGCTTCGGTATTTAATTGTAACTTCTTGCGAATGATACTTCTGCTGTTTTCAATAGTTCGAACCGTTCTGTTGGTTAAATAAGCAATTTCTTTAGAGGTATAATTCAATCGCAACATGGCACAAATAATCAATTCATTTGGAGTCAAATCTGTAGAAATAAGTTTGAGTTTTTCGTAAAACGATTCATAAACCCCCATAAAACGATTCTCAAAATCCACTAAAAACGCATCGGGTCCAGAGGATTTTAATTTGCTTTTTAAACCATTAAATTTAGTTTTATATTCTAAAGGCAAATCTTTTATAATAGTTTCTAAATCTGATTTAATTAATGATTTAGATTGCTGGATAGATATATTTTTTAGTGATATTGTTACTAATTCTTTTGATTTCATCTCTAGTTCAGAGGCCGTTTTTTGATTCTTTAATTTCAACCTTTCTTGTTTTTTTAAGCTTTTATTTTGAAGGATAAAATAAACAACAAATAAAGCCATAACTAGTATAATAATACTAAAAACATAAATGTAATTATATGTGGTTTGTTTTCGTACTAGTAATTGTCGCTGTGCATTAAGTTGTATGCTTCGCTCACGTTCTCGCGATAATTCCCATTCTGTTATTACACTTCTGGGTAAGTCGCCAGTAAAAGTTTCTTTATTTTTTATGTAGCTTCTATAATAAGCATTAGCAAGATTTGTATTCCCCAAAGCATCATAAATACGATAGGATGGTTCGTAATATCCTTTATTAAGCACTACCATATCAAAACGCTTTACCTCGTTTTCAATCAACTTAAGCGTACTCGCTGCTTCATTGTATTTTTTCTGATCATAATATACTTCGGCTCTGTTGATTTTATTAGCCAGAATACCGAAATTAATTCCCATTTCATTACATAGAGAATCTGATAATCGAATAAAATGAAGCGCTTCGGAGTAATTTCCCTCTCTTCGTTTTAAATTGCCATAATTAGCATAACTCTGCGCAAGCAAAGCTGGTATTTTTTTTTCCTTTGCAATGCGTATAATGGTTTGATAGGTTTTTTCAGCCTCTTTGTAAGATTTCGTTTTGGTTTGAATAACTCCTAACGAATTATACAAATAGGTAGGATATTTATCGAAACTTAAAATCACTAACGAAGAATCAATATAGGTTTTAGCTTTATCCAAACAATCCATATCCAAGTACATAGTGGCTAAATTATGATACAACGTAACTAATTTTAATTTTTCTGATGATTCTGTCAAATCAATTGCTTTATGATAGTGTACCGCTGCTTGGAAAAAATTCCCTTGAAGATTTTCTAAATTCCCTTTATTCACGTGATAAACCAATCGTAAGGTCTTAGTGCTGTCTATTTTAACGTAATTATGTAGCAAATCAACATATTTTTTTAAACTATCACTTTCTTTTCGATCACTAAAATATTTAGCCAAATTAACAATAGCATAAACTCGGGGCTTTTTATATACTTTTCCTTCAGGGGTATTCAAAGTAAAACGTGCAAGTTTTTCAGCTACTTTCGCATAATCTTTATGAAAAGCAGCTACGTTTAATTCTTGTAAAAGTGTTTCTGTTAAGCCAACTTTGTCGTGTTTTTTAGCTTGAATCTTTGCTAACAACCAGGCCTCAACATCTATTGTATTTTTGTAGGGTCTCTCGATAACATGCAACAAAAAGTTCCATTGCTCGCTAGGTTTTATTTGAAGGTATTCAAGTTGAACCTCTTTTGTGACAAAATCCTGCTCTTTTACTTCGGTATGAACTTCAGACTTCTGCTTATTGCAACTAAAGAATAGGAATGATGAAATAGAAGAGAAGATTAAAAAACAATAAAGAATGTGCTTTGGTTTCAAGTTTTTCATAGAATTAAAACTATTTGATTTGTAATATTGATTTCGTATTAAAGTTAATTGCGAGGGACTTTAATTCTAAAATATTGGTAAATGTTAAATAAAGTTAACTTTTTAAAAAAAAATTCCAAAGTTAATAAAGAATACAATACGTGAATATTATGATATCAAATATGTAGTTAAAATAATTCATCTGGTTTAAATCCTTGTAATAATACGACTTTGTAATCGTTTTGGTTAGTTTTCCTTACACCATTCATCAAAAATAAGAGTGACTTTTAATAAAAAAAAAGCCCTTAAACAATTGATGTTTAAGGGTTTTGTTGTTGTTGTAGCGAGACCGAGATTTGAACTCGGGACCTCAGGGTTATGAATCGATAATTGATTCTTTTTTCGTCTGTAAACCCAATAAATACGTTGGTTTTTTCTACAAAATCAGATGTTTTTCAGAGTCGTCCTCACGCAGTTTCCTCACGCAACAAAAGGTATAACTAATTGATATATAATGATTTAACTATTATATTTAAAATTAATCATTATGGATTTGTGTTTTTTATTTGTTTAGTTAACACCTTATTCAATTTTAACAAAAAATTAAATTAAAGTAAACTCTTAGTTTTGGCATTTTTCTTTTTCATAGTTTAGAATCAATTGACTATTATTATTGTTTTGTGTTTCTGAATCCATAATAATTTTTATTTAGTAAGCCATTACATTATGCTAATTGTCAATTTCAATATGTGTCGAGAAATATCATGATATAAAAAAACTTATATTTATGCCTCAAAATAATTGAATACGACGATTTTTTAAATTGTTATAAAAATAATAGATAGTTATTTTATTTTGAACCTAAAAACGAATGCCATGAAAATTAAATTACTTTTATTAGCCATCGGATTTACATTAACGGCTCATATAAATTTTGCTCAAATACCTTCAAATATTCCTTCAAAAGGTTTGGTTGGCTATTGGCCATTTAATGGCAATGCTAATGACGAGAGTGGGAATGGAAATAATGGTTCAGTTCACGGAGCAACGTTAACAACCGATAGGTTTGGCAATGATAATAAAGCATATAATTTTAGTGGGAGTGATTGGATAGAATTAAATTCATTGTCTGCAATAAATGCTTCCAATAAATTAGCTGTAAGTATATGGGTAAAATCAACAGGCCTGAATTCAAATACGAATTGTAATTTGGGATGTTTACAATATTATTTTTCTAGAGGTTTTGATAGCGGATATGGATTTGGGTTGTCAACTTTTCAAGGAAATAACCCTCATTTTTCTGCTAATATAAACGGTATACTCAAATGGGGTCAACAAGTCCAAAGTCCAAACATAACCGATTTACCTCATACTCAATGGCATCATTTATTGATGAATTATGATGGGACATCAATAAATTTCTATGTTGATGGACTACAAACTGCAACAACCCCATACAATATGGGAGTTGGGATTGATAAGAAATATAATGCAGTATTTGGGAGGCAATTTGTCGAAGGTTCTAGTTATTATACAGTTGGAATGATTGACGACGCTGCAATATGGAATAGAGCTCTGACTGAAGAAGAAATTAGCAACTTATTTTCAGATAATTCCAATAAAATTTCTAATATTATTAATTCCTCAACAACCAAAATTTTAAATCCTGGAGAACTTGGGAATAATATTGAGTCAACTTCGAAAGATTTAGGTGATAAAAACCCTCAACAAAATGTTATATCAACGAATCTTTTGATTAACAAAAAAAATGAAAATTCCATAGATTTTAAATCATTGAATTTAAAAGAAATAATATCCGATAATGGGTGTATTGTACTCACTAATTATCCTGACGTCATCTCAGTTTCTTGGTCTGGTAATTGTAAGGACAGTTTGGCAAATGGTAAGGGTATTCTGAAATATTATAACAGTAATGGGGCAGTAACGATTTATGAAGGGGAAACATTTAATGGGTATCGCAATGGAAAAGGAACATATAATTGGACAACTGGTGAAAAATATGATGGAGAATGGAAAGATGATAAACCTAATGGATTAGGAATATACACTTATCCAAATGGTTCAAAATATGAGGGACAACTTAGTGATGGTAAAAAGAACGGTAATGGAATTTTAACAGATATTAATGGCGATAAATATGAAGGAGAATGGAAGGGAGACCTACACAATGGTCAAGGAACTTACACTTGGTCAAGGGGTTCAAGATACGTAGGACAGTTTAGAGATGATAAACCAAATGGACAAGGAACATTTACTTGGCCAAGTGGTTCAATATATGTTGGACAACATAAAGATGGCAAAAGACATGGTAATGGAATCTTAATTGATGTTGATGGTTCAAAATATGATGGTGAATGGCAAAATGATAAAAAACATGGACAAGGAACATACTCTATAAAAGACGGAACGAAATATGTTGGACAATTTATAGATGGTTACATGAGTGGACAAGGGGTACAAACTGATTCAAAGGGAGAAAAATATGAGGGAGAATGGAAATATAATTCAAAAGAAGGATATGGAATAAACACATGGCCTGACGGCTCTAAATATGAAGGAGAATGGGTAAATGGTAAAGCAAATGGACAGGGTGCGTATATTTATCCAAGTGGTTCAGTACATTTCGGAGAATGGAAGGATAATTCTCTAATAAAAGAAGCGCCAAGACATAAAATCGTTGAAACTAATTCTAAAAAAGAATCATCAGAATCCAAAAACTTGGAAGCATTCGCTGCTTTTATGAGAAGTGGAAATTCTAGCAATAAAAACATCTCTGCTAAGTCTAACAATTCTACAAAAAGCAACCAAATTCAAAATCAAAAATGTTTTGATTGTCGAGGTACTGGTCAATGTTCTGATTGTTCTAAACCTCAGGTTGTAAGATATAAAAAAGGAGAAATACCAAGAAATCACAACGAAATTAGACTTGGGATGGTTATTTGTCCTCAATGTGGTGGTAATTTGATGAATTGGGGTACTAATGAAAAAGAAAGTTGTTATTTATGTAAAAAATGGTCTGGTTGGGTTTTATGTCGTAAGTGTAACTCTAATGGTGATGGACGCTCCCTTGGAAAATGTCAAAAGTGTGAGGGAACTGGTTACAGAAATTAAAACTTTTAATTTAATTACTAAATTGGAGTAAACTCCTCATTCAAACCTTTGTATTTTTCATAGTCTTGCACCAATCTTCCAACAATTTTAACCAAAGTTGAAACATCACCAACAAGTCCAATAGAATTAGGTTTGGTATCGTAGTCGTTACAAAGTTTATTAAAGAAGTTATTCACGTATTGTTTCACATCTTCATTTATGTCCATTGTGTTCTCACCTATCTCAGGTTCGAAATGGAACATCAAATCGTCTTTCTTTACGTTGGATTGATTTGTTTCTTGAATCATGGTCGCAGCGGTTTAACTAATTCAGTTATTAATTTTTCGACCTGACTTTCAGATAAGATTATAACCGTTCGTGTTTTTTGAGGTTTTTTGTCTGTTTTCATATTGTTGTTTTACAATAAATATCCTAAGACTATCTAATATTAATGCTAAACAAAATGTTTTTGAGTACACACAAATAATTTATATTTTTGGAAGAATTATGTTATCTATAATTTCAATATAATGCTGAAGTAATGAGTGAAAATATTCAATCAAGAATGACTGAATTTATAGAAAAATCAATAAATACCCACGGGGACAAATACGATTATTCTAAAGTTGAATATGTCAATTCTAAAACTAAGGTTTGTATTGTTTGTAATAAAACTGATGATGTTACAGGGGAAAAGCACAATGAATTTTGGCAAGTCCCATACAGTCATCTAAGTGGAGCAAATTGTCCTAAATGCTCAAAACATTTCATGAATCAGGAAATTTTTATAAAAAGAGCTAATGTTATTCATAACAAAAAGTATGATTATTCAATAGTTGAATATAAAGCAGCAAAAGTAAAGGTAGATATTCTGTGTCCTGAGCATGGTGTATTTTCTCAAGCACCTGATGGTCATTTAAATGGAGTAGGCTGTCCCAAATGTAGTGGTGTACATAGATATAATACCAATGAATGGATAGTAAAGACAAAAGAAATTCATGGTGATAGATATGATTACTCTAAGGTGATTTACGTTAAAAATAGTTCTAAAGTTTGTATTATTTGTAAAGAACATGGTGAGTTTTGGCAGACACCAGCTAACCATATAAAAGGTAAAAATTGTCCTAAATGTTCAGGACATTTTATGGATAAGAGTTTTTTTATTGACAAATCAAAAGAAGTCTATAAAGATGATTTTGGGAATCCAATATATGATTATTCATTAGTTGACTATAAAGATTCATCTACTAATGTTACTATAATTTGTCACAAGATTGATGGTGTAACAGGGAAAGAACACGGCCCATTTTCTAAAACTCCAAATAAACATCTAAGCGGACAAGGTTGTCCTTTGTGCGGCAACGAATCAGGAGGGTTAAAAAATCGTCTTAGCAATGAGGAATTTCTAAATAAAGCATTTCATAACGAATATGAATATTTAACAGAATATGTAACTGCTAAAACCAAAATTCATATTAAATGTAAAAAATGTGAACATAAATTTTGGCAAGAAGCCTTTAGTCATTTAAGTGGTTGTGGATGCCCAATTTGTAATGAAAGTAAGCTAGAAAAAGAAGTGAGTAGATATTTGAATGAATTACACATACGGCATGAAAAACAAAAAAGGTTTGGATGGTTGGGTAAGCAGAGTTTAGATTTTTATCTCACTGATTATAATATGTCGATTGAATGTCAAGGTATACAGCATTTTGAATCAAGAGATTTCTTCGGTGGAGCAAATGAATTAGAAAAAATAATACAACGAGATAATAGAAAGCTTGTTAAATGTTTAACAAATAATATTGAGATGATTTATGTAGTAGACAATGACAAATACCATGATAAAAAGTACCATTTTGATATTGTAGAACCCTTCACAGACAATCTAAATTATAAAATTATACATGTAAAACATTTTGAGGATTACATAAAACATATGGTTGAAAAATCTAATTTTATAGGGTCGAAATGATAAAAATTTGTGTTATCTTATATTTTTTGAAGGAAGTCATTAGTTGATTAAGTTGTCAATTGACAACTTTCTCATTTATAGTCAAAAAATCAAAAATTTTTCAAACAGAGTATTACAAAAAAAGTCAATCTGCAGAAAAAATTCTGGAAAATATTTCACCTTTAGAATCGTCCCCTCTTTTTAAACAAGGAATTTTGGCTATATAGGCCGGGGATACCTGAGGGAGGAGAGACTTCAGTGGAGAAGGGCGGAGGGGGTAATTTGCGGATTAAGTTTTCATCATAGGTCCATGCGCAATTGCGCTAAACCATCAGTTAATTTAACTTAAAAGTGCAGCAGAAATATTACCCCATTAAATTCTTAAACTATCATATACAGACATTACTTCACGTTCACGGATTCCCAAATAGTTTTTGGTAATTGAAATCGAACTGTGACCAAACAACTCCATCAGAAGCATCACCGATTCGTTGGAGAAGTTATTTAACTTCAACACACGATTCCCCAATGTTTTCCTGAACAGGTGTGAACTTATATTCCCCTCACACTCGACACCGTATTGTTTAAATATCATTTTCAAGTTGACGTTGACCCATGATTTGTCAATTGGTTTAGTTCCGTATCGGTTAACAAAGATGTATTGGTTATTATCTGTTACACCCATTTGGATTTTGATTCTTGAGATTATACTTCTCAAGTCGGGGTTGATTTTGATTTTTCGGGTCTTCTTTGTTTTCTGTTCTACTATTATTAGGTATTCGTTTTCTTCAAATTGAGAAAATCGAAGCTGCAACAAATCTGAGATTCTTAGACCCGTGAAAACTCCTGTTGAAATCAAAAGACAGTACTTGTAATTTTTGTCTCTCTCCAATTTTGAAATTAATGATTTGAATATGTCCCAATCTAAAGATGTGGTTGTTGTTTTTTGTCCTTTTAATGACATGATGATTAAATTTAAAGTTACTACGCTAAAAATACCGCAGCAACTTATACTTTGCCGCATTTTTATAGCTAAGAAAAAGCTAAATTTTCACCACACTATTCCAATATCGTTGCAACCCTTATTGGCACTATGATTGACTGATTTTGGTTGCTTATACTTCATACTTAAAGTGTAAGCAACTCATCTCATGGAATAATTAAAACTCCTTCCACTTCACGTGGTGGTCAATATCCCAACAGTGAATTAGTATTCTAAATTTGTGAAATAATTTGAGGTTGCGGTATCGGTATCGACAATTTCACATGAAACAGAGATTCAAATTATATATGTGTCTCTTACGATAAAGAAATACTAAAACCTACCTAAGAAATACGACTAAAAATAAATGCTGGTTTAGACTTTATAAATTTCATTTCAATGTTTATATTTTAAAAAAAAAGTAAACCTTTGAAACAAATTAGAATCCCATCAAACATTAATTATAAGCAATTATTCTCAAAAATCGAGGGTAAAGACACTTACATTAAAGAACTGATTGATGCCACGTATGTGGTACTTTCATTTCTTTATCCTTCCAAAAAATATCTCAAGGCAACAATTGGTTTTGAAGGTTTTAAATCCATTAATAATGTCGAGATAAACAAAATTACACGAAACAGATTTGGAAAGGTTAAACGTCTTCTAATGGGTCAAGATTCCCATTCTTCAGAAGTCATTCTAATTGAAAATACGAAATACCAACCCGGTATAAAATCTATGTCCTACAAGTTAAATGATGAACTATTTTTAAACCCCGGCGAAAGATGGGTTGTATTAGGTTCAAATGCTGAGAAAAGGTTATTAAGATATGAAAAGGAAGGAATTGAAAAATATGAGGACTTCAAATCGACCTACCAATTTCTCTTTGATAAATACGAATCTGATATTACGATTGATTCTAAAGTGTTGAATTACGTTACTACTCTTAAATCATTACTACTTGACAGAGTGGATAAATTTGATGGTGATAAATTTGAAATGACTAATAGGGTTAATGATACTATTAAAGATATGAACTCTAAGATTCGTTCAATTCAAAAGAAGAGTTTTAGAACTTCGGTATCTAAAAGTAATCATAGGTTGAATTCTGTTGTCACAACGCTTTATAGAGAACTTAGGTACTATCTTAGAATAAATGGTAATAGATTAGTTGAAGTGGATTTGAAAAGTTCTCAACCGTACGTGCTGGGTTCTATTCTTACTGATAGTTTCTTTACCGGTGGTATTAGTAATGATTTTAGTCTTACTAGTATCTATCCTCAATTATACAATCAACTTAATTACATAGTTTCTAAATCTACTACTGATATTACTTCTCTGATTGGTAATTCCCTATATAATAATAAAGAAGGTTACCCGAAGTACTTTATGTCTGGCACTTTAGATAATTGTAATGAAATACAATCCTATCGTAATCTACCTTTCAATGAAGGATTCTATTCACATCTTAATAATACTTGTTTGAACGGTGATTATGAACTTCGAAAGGTAAAAAACGACGTAATGTTAATACTCAACTTAAAGAATCTAATGAAAAGAGATAAAATTGTCTTGATTCAACAATTCAAAAAACACTTTCCCAACATCAATTTGTTCATTGAGAGTTTAAATAATTTAAAAAGTTTTAAAGCTGCGGTTGCAATTCTACTTCAAAGGTCAGAATCCTATTTATTTTTAAGAGTGGGTTGTAAAGCTGTAAATGAACGATTACCTGATGTTCCTTTTATGACTATCCATGATTCGATTCTGATTGAAGAACAATATTCTGAAGTAGTTACTCCAATTTTAAAGCAAAGTTTAAATTTAGTTACAGGGATAGAACCTGGAGTTATTGTTAAAGTAATTCAAGACCCAATGGATACAATAGAGATAGATATAGAGGAGATTTGGGGCTATTTAAAAATAAAAAATTAAAAAATATCAAAATATTTGTAACAATGATATTTTAATTTATATCTTTGTACCCACAAAAGAATTCAATTATGAAAAATAATATTGCAAAGGGCGTTTTTACCGATTTAGTAGAAGGGTTTGGAAAGAAAAGTTCGTTCGAGATGTTTATGGATATAGATGAAATCTTGAAGTTTAACATAGATGAAATTAAATTAACAAAATCAAAGGGAAGTTCTGTTGCAGCAAATCATATAAATTCCTCAATCAAAGAGACGGTTCAAGAAAAATTAATCAATAATAAACAAGAGTACTCAAGAATTATCAGGAGTTTAGAATTCAGACAGATAATAGATAAATTGGTAGACATAGAAACTGAAATGATTCAAGCGAGATGTTTTCTAAACATGGATGTTAAACTGGGTATTACTAAAAGGGTAATTAAAAGCGGTGAGAAAGTTGAGTACGTTATTGCAAGAGCACCATTTTACAGACCTGGTTATGTGCGTTCTGAATTGACTGTTTATATGGGAGGAACTCAAGACTTAGGTGATGATTTAGAGAAATTAAAAAGTAATACTAAATTTATGTCTAACGCTTATGAAGAATTGAGAGACGTAATGATTAAAGAAATGAGGTTGTAATATTATCTGATAATTTTAGGGGTTGCAGAATCCCCTTTTTTTGAATCAAAAAATATATCAAAAAATCTGTAACAATGAAACAACAATTTTAAAACTAAAGAGACATGAGAAAAATTGCCAAAAAAAGGAGGGTAAAAAGAATGAATACCTCAAGGAATTACAGGAATGAAAAAAAGATGGAAAAGGTCTTTAACAAGCAGTTGATTGAATATCTAATTGAATCAGAGAAAACAGGGACAAAATTTGGTTCTAAAGAACAATTAGAACGACTTACAAAATTAAAATTAAAGCAACGTAATCAATTAAATTTTTAAATATGGCATTAGCAGTGTACCCGGACAAAAGCGTCCAAGAATTAAGAGAGCAGTTTTCAAATTCAATGTTTTTTGAAACAAAATTTGACAATGCAGTAATGGGAATTGAAACAGATTCCAATAGAGTAATCTATCATGAATATGAAATGATTCATATTCTAATGAAGGAAGTAAACTACGAAATCTATGAGGACGATACATTTACTTATGAATGGGAAGACCTTTATGATTTTTGCAGCAATAGGTTGGAATCTTATGAAGTTGAGATGAGTTCATATTCTAATGAATTCTCTAAAGCATCAGTTTGCAGAGATGAAAGGATGCTTGCTAACCACCGCTTTGAAAGAATGTAGCTGGGTTTAATTTACTCCCCTTACCTCGATAAAATTTATTTTCTTGATTTTCTAAATTTTAGGTTTGGGGGGTATTTTAAGATTTTATTACCTGAAAGAGTGTCCAGGACCATGTCACTCAATTAAAATCCTAAAACCTCGAGAGTGATATAGGGAACTCTTAATATAAGTATGGAAATGATAACTATTACATTTGAAATTGCTACTGCAGCAATAGTACAACAATCGTTCAAAATTCCTAAAAATTATTTAATTGAGGATGCTTCAATTGAAGAATTGTATGAAAAAATCCAATCAAAATTTAGCAGCGATTATGGTGGTGATGTCTTGAACGGAGATATTGATATTACTGAATTTTCTGTTGATAATTTAGAGTATAATGGTTTTTGTAGTTGCAGTACACATAAAAATGGGGAACTAATTAATGTTGTTTTTTAATTTGTTGTTGACCTTGAGGGTGGTATAGGAAAACCCTCTTTTTTATGATTTATAAAAAGAGTTAATTCAAAAATTCAAATTTTGGTTGTAACTGCTTGACCGGTAATTCAAACTAGCATACATTAGCTCTAATAACTAAATTTTAACCATTGAAACTATACAAAATAAGATGAATTCAATGAATTAAATCGATGGTCTAGATATGACCTTATAAGAATAATTCTCGCTCCCTGTGATAAAAAAAAGAGAAAAGGGGAGTTGATACAAAATGGAAGAAGTAGAATCTACAATTTCAAAAAGTCAACCAAGATTGACATTAAGACAAGTTGCAGCAGAATTAAATTACAAGGATGAATTAGCCACACGTAGATGGTTAAAAAAGAATGGAATTCAAAAACATCGCCTTGCTAAGGAAAATTTTGTTTATCAAATCGAATTTGATTTAGTATTCGATAGACCGTATGTAAACAGTCTTAGAATGAAGCATCCACAAAAGTGGAAGGAAATATATCGCCGTGCTTGCAAAGACGATACCTTATATGAATTAATGGTGATGGAGATAGAGGAATCAACACCTCGTATTCCAATGACTAAAGTGAGTTTGAGAAGTAAATCAGATGATAAGCGTTATAAATCCTTATTAGTATGAGTGTTTTAAAACTTCCAAAGAATCCATATAAAGGATTAAAACTATTCTGTAAAAAGTGCAGAGTTGATAACCCAAAATGTAATCATCATGATAGGATAATATATAGGGTCAGAGTTCACGTTCCAGGTACAGATAAAGATATTAAATCCAAAATGTTATCCGCTACCAACTATGAGGATGCGGTTGCAGAAACCATCGAGTTTGAAAAAGAACTCAAGTCAAACGGTTATGAAACGATAAAACCGAAAGTAGACGAAGGAAATGATTATTCTGTTACAGGTGCAATTATGAAATTTGACTATTATTTAAGGGGAGAATCTGAGTACGCTCACCTTAGAAAGAATGTTACCAAGGGTCATATTGATGAAATGTTTCGTTTCTGCAGATTCTTTGCCAATTCATTAAAGCAGAAATATGACATTCAGAGGATGAGAATCGTTGATGTTTCCCAACAGGATGTGGCTGATTTTTATGTTTGGGCTGAAGAACATTACGCACCTAAGACATTCAATAAATGTTTGGCTGGCTTGAAAACGTTTTTTGATTTCTTAATTGAGGTTGAAGAAGTAGAGATGAAGAACCCATTTAGAAAGTACGTTAGGAAGTATGTTCCGCAGTCTGATATTCAAACAATAAATCAAGACCAGTTTGAAGCAATTTTAAATTCAATTGATACTTACACCCCATATTCTGTTTTGGGAGGTAGAGGAGAGAGGAAAAACTTATATCGACCTTATTTGAAGGATGGGTTCAAATTATTTTTATTGTCAGGTGGCAGAAGAGAGGAAGTTCTTAATATGCGATGGAATAATATATTTAAAACCCCGGACAATCATTTATTTTTCAGAATAGTAAATTTGAAGGTATCAAGGATTATGAAAAAGGAGTTGGTTTATAAGTTCATTCCAATTAATGCGGACTTACTAGAATTTCTATATGAGTTAGGTTTTGAAGAAAAACGTAACACAGGCGAGTACATTTTGTATCCTCAGCGTTATGAAAAATCTGAAACCATGATGGACATCATAAGTAAAGCATTTACTCATTATAGAATTGGTGCTGGCGTGGAAGTGGATTTAAGTCTTAAAGACCTTCGTAAAACATTTATTAGCTGGGTTAAAGTAGAAATGGGAGATGAAACCGGACTAATTACGTCTCATTCTACAAATGGGGTACTAGAGAAGTATTATTTAGACCCCAAACTATTGTCTTCAATTGAAAAAGCAGCACTTAATGTTCGGGTATTTGGAAAGAATAAACCATAAGTACGAGTTGTACAAAATTTAAATTTGAATGAACCTCAGATGGAAATCTGAGGTTTTTTTATGGTAGTTCAGAAAAATCCTTTTAATCCCTCTGTTTTGTAGATCGGCAAGAGTTTTTGTTTTAAGGTAATACTACCTTGTTTAGCGTTGATAATAATAAAAAAGGTTATTCTACTTTGAATAACATGTCTAGCTCTAAATTAATTTCTTTAGTTTATATTTGTAGGAATCCTAAATTTATAATTATGAAAAAAATATTTTTTTTATTAATACTGCTTGTAAATGCATTTTTTGCAACCGCACAAACTAATTCAATAGGTAAACCCCCGAAAAATACCTGGAAGATTTTAATTAAAAATTCTAATACTAAAGAAGTTAATTATAAACTAGTTGGGCAAACAATCATAGATAATGACCTTTCAATTGAAAAAAGAGATGAAGAATATCTGATTATGACAACAAGTCCAAAACTTACTGAAAATGAATCGAGTATTTTTTATCTAAAGATTATTGCAAAAGATAATTTAATTACAATAACAGGTATGGCAAAATCACGTATAAATACTAATTTAGTTGGTATAGACGAAGAATATTCGAAAATTATCAATAAAGGCATGAGTGGTTCAATTTTGAAAGACCAATTTAACTCCATGTTAAATTTCGCAAAACTATTTACCAATTCAGAATTTGAATTTATATCAGAATAAACTTTTTCACCACTAATTATATTACCAACATATACTCAAAATATAATTGAGTAAATTGTATGTTATATTTGATTTAGTCCCAATTAATAACTTATGAAAAAAATATTATTTTTATTATTACTTTCCAATGCATTTGCAAATGCTCAAAACCCTAATTTTAAAGTTGACAACGGTACATTAATTTGGCAATGGATTTATGAAGATTCATTAGATGTAAACAATCTTAAGCAGAATCTTAAATTAGATTTTATAACTGATACAACTGGAAAATTAAAAAGAACAAATTTCAACGATAAAAATTTACGTGAACAAATAGCCGAATTTAAAATTGAACAAAAACAAGGAAGATATAGAGTGACAATGTTCAATATTAAGATAATTCCAATGCAAATATCCTTGGACTTAGGAGGTGTCTCTTCTTTACCCGATGATTTATTATCCCTAGAAGCCGTACTAATAAAAAAGGACGGTTCTATAAGAGCCGCACTCTGGGGATATAATATGACTGAGGTTCTACATAAACACTATCTTAATTTATTTTCCAAGAAAGAAAAAGCAAAAGACGATTGGTAGAGACATTATTTTTTTTGTATTAACTCCAATCGCAATGATAATTTGAATTAACCTCAGGTAAAAATCTGAGGTTTTTTTGTTTTTGTTCAAAAAAATTCTTCCTCACGCAGTTTCCTCACGCAGAAGAATGGAGGTAGTGTTTTATTAGTCATTAAAATCCATTAAAAAACCCCTAACACTTTGGTGTTAGGGGTTTTACTTTAGTAGCGAGACCGAGATTTGAACTCGGGACCTCAGGGTTATGAATCCTGCGCTCTAACCGACTGAGCTATCTCGCCAAAATTTTAAGATGTAAACCATCTTTCATTGCGGGTGCAAATATAAAAATTAAATTAGAGGTTACAAGCATATATTAAATAAAAAAAAATATTTTTAAAAAGACTTTTTTTTTGGGTTTATATTCTATACTTTTCCAAAAAATTAATTCTGACTAATGGATTCAAAAATACGATACGAAATAGAATTTCCTATAAACTCGTCGCCCCAATTGTTGTACCAATATATTTCGACGTCTTCGGGCTTGTCAGAGTGGTTTGCAGATAATGTCAATTCTCGTGGAGAGTTTTTTACCTTCATTTGGAATGATTCAGAAGAAAAAGCCAGACTTGCATCCAAAAAGTCAGGAGAGAAAGTTCGATTCAAATGGGTGGACGAAAATAATAAAGACACAGAGTACTATTTTGAACTCGGGATTTTAGTAGACGAAATTACAAAAGACGTTTCTTTGATGGTTATTGATTTTGCGGATAAAAGTGAAATGGACGAAGCGAAGCTTCTTTGGGAAAACCAAATTTCAGATCTTAAACACGTAATAGGTTCGGTTTAGTGAAATTGTATTTTATAGCTTATATTTGTCCCGATTTAATCGGGACTTTTTTTTGATTTTTATGATAAATTTTAATGGAGCTGTTGTGTCTACTGACGCAAGTTTGTTGACTCAAAATCGTGCATTTTTGTACGGAGATGCTGTTTTTGAAACAGTTAAAATAGTAAATTCTAAAATTCTCTTTTTGGAAGACCATTATTTTAGATTGATGTCTTCTATGCGAATTGTTCGAATGGAGATTCCGATGAATTTTACGATGGAATTTATTGAAGAACAAATCATTACATTGGCCAAGGTTAACAATCTCGAAGATTCTTCGCGCGCGCGAATTACAGTTTATCGCAACGATGGTGGTTATTATCTGCCGCAGAACAATTCGGTTTCCTATTTAATTCAGGTTGAGAAGTTGGATAATACAACCTATTCTATTGTTGAAAAAGAGTACGTTGTTGATTTGTATACCGATTTTTATGTGGCGAAACAGCTGCTTTCGGCAATAAAAACAACGAATAAAATACTCAATATCACAGCAAGTATCTATGCCAGCGAAAATGGTTTAGATAATTGTTTGTTGTTGAATGATAGTAAGAATGTAATCGAAGCTTTGCAGGCTAATTTATTTATGCTCAAAGGGAAAATGTTGGTTACACCGCCAGTTTCTGAAGGTTGTTTGAATGGGGTGATGCGAAAACAAATCTTGAATTTGGCTCGAACGATCGAAAATTTGGAAGTAATTGAAGCTGCAATCTCGCCTTTCGAACTGCAAAAAGCGGATGAATTGTTTATTACTAATGTGATAAAGGGTATTCAACCAATTACGAAATACCGTAAAAAGGAATTTACAACAGATTTTTCTAAAAAAATGCTGCAGAAATTAAACGAAATGGTCAGTTTGAATTAGTTGTAAGAAGGGTTTTCGGGTGCATTCACCCAAAGTAAGTATTCGCCACCTAGCTCCATAATTTGTTTTTTCCAAAAGTGGCTAGACGATTTTCCAAGTATTTTGTTTTCATAGTTGTTTTTGGCAACAATCCAGGAACTTTCGGCCATTTCAGATTCTAGCTGATCTTCGTCCCAACCCGTGTATCCTAGAAAAAAACGAATATTATTCTTGTTTATCTTACCCTCATTGATAAGGCCTTTGGTGATTTCATATTCTCCGCCCCAATATATACCATTAGATATTTCAATGCTATTCGGGATTAAATCGGGTACGTTATGAATAAAATAGAGATTGTCTTGTTCGACTGGACCACCATTGTATATTTTTAAATTGGCTTTGATGTCAGGAATCAAATCATTAATGGTGTATTTTAATGGTTTATTGATAATAAAACCTACAGACCCTTTTTTATCGTGATCCGCTAGTAAAATTACGGACCTATTGAACGACAAATCTCCAATTATAGAAGGCTCTGCAATCAGTAATTTCCCTTTTTTTAATTTTTCTGAAATCATAGGTCTTATTTTTAACTAAATTTAGTAAATATTGCCTGAGGAAACCAAATATTTTCGATAAAATGCAAAAAAAAACCTTCCAGAGGAAGGTTTAATGTTATTTTACGAAAGCTTTAATTAGTTTACAGCTCCTTCTAATTCAGCTCCAGCTTTAAATTTCACTACATTTTTAGCAGCAATTTTTATTGTTTTTCCTGTTTGAGGATTTCTACCATCTCTTGCAGCTCTTGAAGAAACTGACCAAGATCCGAAACCTACTAAAGATACTCTTCCACCTTTTTTCAAAGTACTACCTACGTTTCCTAAAAAAGATTCTAAAGCTAGTTTAGCAGCAGCTTTTGTAATTCCTGCATCAGCAGCGATAGCGTCGATTAATTCTGATTTGTTCATAATTTTAAGTTATTAAATGTTGGTTAAAAAAAATTTGTTAATAGTAACAAAATTAGTAGGAATAACTTCCCTTACAAGTGTTTTGATTATTTTTAGCTTATTTTGTTAATAACTTGTTTTTTTTGTTCATAAACCAATGTAAATTCTTCTAAAACAGCCCGAAAACACCCGCTTTTGTTGGTCTAAACCACTTTTGCAGCCTCAGAAAAAGTCATTCCGTTTAGTAATTCTCCTATATTCATCTTCTTTTTTCCTGGAAATTGAAGGCTAATGACCTGAATATACCCGCCATGGACTGTAATTAGCATTTCTTTTTTACCGCAAATCAGACTTCCCGGACTATGATTGTGGCTTTCTAAAATCAATTTTGCTTCGTGAATTTTTACATTCCACTCTTCGTTTTTATCCTGGAAAAAACACCAAGCAGACGGATAGGGGCTTAAACCTCGTATTAAATTATAAATTTCCGTTCCCGATTTGGACCAATCGATTTTGCAATTTTCTTTATTTAATTTGTATGCGGTTTTTATTTCTGGATTTTCTTTTTGTATTATAGTGCTAACATTTCCTTTTTCGATCAAGGTCAAAGTGTCTATTACAGTTTGGCTTCCCAACAGCATTAAACGGTCATGCAATTGTCCAGCATTTTCTTCAGCACCAATTTCTGTTTCAGCGCTAAGAATCATAGCGCCAGTATCAATTTTGTCATCTATAAAGAAAGTAGTTACTCCCGTTTTTGTATCACCATTAATTATAGCCCAATTGATGGGTGCTGCTCCGCGGTAATTGGGTAGGAGGGAAGCGTGAAGGTTGAATGTTCCTAATGTAGGCATTCTCCAAACCAGTTCAGGCAACATCCTGAAAGCAACAACGATTTGTAAATTGGCATTTAACCCTTCTAGTTCGGATAGAAAGCCTGGGTCTTTCAAATTAGTGGGCTGTAATAAAGTTAGATTATTGGCTAACGCATATTCTTTTACAGCGGAATATTTTATTTTCTGACCTCGACCTGCTGGTTTGTCGGCTGCGGTAATGACACCTACTACAGTATAGTTGTTTTTGATTATGGTGTCTAGAATGCCCACGGCAAATTCTGGCGTTCCCATAAATACGATTCTTAATTTTTCCATTTTCATTGTGAGGAGTTGCGAGGCACGAAGCAAAGCAATCTCCTCTTATTTAAGTGAATATTTATTGTTAGATTTTATAGCAATTTTATTATTTTCTAATAAATTTTGCAGTGCAAAGATAATATCGTCTTCGCTTATTTTGGTCAGTTTTTGAATTTCTCTCGAATTCAAGTCTTGAATTTTTAGCAAGGCAAGGATTTTCTCTGCAATAGGCGAATTGTCGCTTGGTTTTCGTTTTTTGGTAATACAATAGGAACATATTCCACAATCGTTTTCGGTTTTTTCGCCGAAGTATTCCAATATCAATTTGCTTTTGCAATTTTTCTTGTCGTTGGTATAATGTAAAACCGATTCGAATTGGGCTATTTTTTGTTTGTTTTGGTTTTCAAGGTATTTCGAAACACGGTTTATAGTTCTTTCGTCTTCTCGGACTTCGTTGAAAATAATCGTGGCATCATTTGTTTTTTTATGATAGTCAATGATTTCCATACGTTGCAGTTTTTCGAAAGTAGCGAGGATTAGGGTTTCCTCACAATTCGATTTTTTTACCATTAAAGGTAAATTAATGGCAGTTTGTGATTCGTATATTCCTGGATACGTTCGAAGTAGCGACAAGATGATAGATTCTTCATGTGGGTTTAGACTCATATAGCGAATAACTTCCTTGGATTCGATTATAAATTGCATCGTAATCTTTTCGGAATATTCTTGAGACAAACTCAAAATGCCTTGACGGTCTAAAAACTGAATCGCATTGAAGGTTTTCAAGGTTGGAAATCCATATTTTTGACAAAAATGGTTCAGATTGAATGAAAATTGTTCGTTGATGCCTTCGCCATACGCAATGCGGAAATAGGTGCACAATTTAATATAGATTTGCGTAAGAATGGTTTTGTCAGGCAAAACGTTGATAAACTGACTTTGCGCTTGAATTTTATCGGATTTACTCGTGAGTAGCACGGCAAAAGCTTTCTCGTTATCTCTGCCGGCCCGTCCTGCTTCTTGATAATAGCTTTCCATGCTTTCTGGCAAGTGAATGTGAATCACTGTTTTTACGTTCGATTTGTCTATTCCCATGCCAAAGGCATTGGTCGAAACCATAATCTGGACTTCTTCATTCATCCAAAGGTTCATGTTTTTCTCCTTTTCCTTTATGGATAGTCCACCGTGATAAAAAGTAGCTTTGAAGCCTAAAGATTGTAGCTGCGAGGCGGTGTCGGAACAGGATTTTCTATTTCGGACATATATAATAGAAGGTTGTTGGTTTTTCTTCAGGATTTGCTCCAGACGATACAATTTATCTTCTACTTCAAAAACCATATACGCTATGTTTTTTCGAGCAAATGATTTCGTGAATACTGCAGGATTTTCTAATCCCAATTGCTGAATGATATCGTCAAGTACCGTCTTCGTCGCCGAAGCGGTCAAGGCTAGAAAGGGAACTTTTGGAAAATGAGTTTTTAGATTGGCAATTTTCAAATAAGCTGGTCGAAAATCGTGTCCCCATTGCGAAACACAATGCGCTTCATCAATGGCAATGAGATTGATTGGTAAATTTTTGATACGTTCCAAAATCCAATCGGATTGCAAACGTTCAGGAGATAAATACAAGAATTTATAATTGCCAAATTCGCAATTATCTAGAAGGACAATCATTTCGTCTGATTGAATTCCGCCAGTCAAGGCAATTGCTTTGATGCCCAAATCTTGCAATCGCTGCACTTGGTCTTTCATTAAGGCGACTAAGGGTGAAATCACCAAACATATTCCGTCTTTCATCAGAGCAGGAACCTGAAAACAGATTGATTTACCGCCGCCAGTTGGCATTAGGCCAAAAGTGTCTTTGCCGTCTAAAACCGAATTGATAATTTCGTCTTGCGGCGACCTAAATGTGTCGTGTTTCCAGTATTTTTGAAGAATTGCTAATGCTTCTTGCATCTTTCGGTTTAAAGTTTAAAGTTTAAAGTTCGGGCTCGAATTTAAGTTAAATAACCTTAAATCTTAAACTTTAAACAATTTACTAAATTTGGTCTAAGATAAATAAAATTCTGTTATCAAGGCTGTCTTTTGGAACTTCTATTAGTTCATAGCCGTAACTTTTGTAGGTTTCTACCAGGTGATTATGAATGAGTTTGGCCTGTTCGAAGTTCTCATAACGGGCTTCATCGCTTACATAGATTTCTTCCCAAGGCGGAAGAATGAAAATTTTTGTATACACATTTTCGCGACAAGCCAAGTCGAAATGAGCAGGATAACTATCGCCAATATAGTGCATATAGGCTAGAACATCTGGAATTCCGCGATCGATAAAAACAATCTCCTGTTTTTCATCTGAAGCGTCTGTGTATTGCTTCTTTCTGCCTTCAAGAAGTAATTCGCTGAAAAGCAATGGATTTTCAAGGAACAACTGTTCGATGCCTTGTTTTTTGGCTTCTAAGGTTACTTGTCTTGAAATTTCAGGATAACAACAAAAACCTTTTGCTACCAATCCATCGATGATAGTACTTTTGCCAGTGCCTGGTCCGCCGATGATGACTATAATTTCTTTGCTCACGTTATCCAAAATAAGCCGCAAATTTACCTAAAGTTATTCGGAATTGGAAAGATTTTGCCAACTTATGCGTTGGTTTGTTTTCTAAACTAGTAAAAGTCAAATGTAAATTTGTTTTTCTATAAGATTCAACCCAAAATCTGCTCCCGAAATTTCGGCAGGGCAAACGCACACTTTGTTAAAAATTTATAAAAAACAGCCACGAATTGCACGAATTGGCACAAATTTCAATTTTTAAATTACTCGAATTTCCAAAAAAAATGAGAATTAGTGTGATTAATTATTAAAACTTACCTGTTTTGATATTTAGATTTGTGTTAATTTGTGTAATTAGTGGCAAAAAAAAGTATGCGTTTGCCCTGGAAATTTCGGGACTAAAATCTTAAATGTAATTCCAAAACTGTATATTTGCTTTTATTTTAATTTAGAATGGCTACAGAAAAAGAAAATGAAGCTCGAGAGTTTTATGAAAGATTGAAAAAGGAGTTGGATTTGAGTACCTCTTGGCCCTCTTTGTATTTGTTTAAATTTATTGTGCCGACAAATACAGAAAATATTCTTCGAGTGCAGGACTCTTTTGATTGCTTGGGAGCAGTAATAAAAACCACTAAGTCAAAAACCGGCAAATTCACTAGCGTTTCGGTTGATGTCCAGATGAAAAATTCTCAAGAAGTGATTGATAAATACATTGAACTGTCTACTATTGAAGGTATTATTTCCCTATAAATATGAAATGAGCATAACGGAAATGTGATCCAAACATCGATGAAGATATTTACGACCCGAGCGCAGAGAACAGGCGAAGCAATTACATATTCCTATAAAAAAATATTATCTACATATGAATACAAAATATATAAAAGAAGTGGCAAACGATGTCGTTTTTAATTTGGAATATAATGCGGAGCGACCTCATTTAATTATTCCAGAATATGGACGTCATTTGCAAAAATTGATAGATCAGGCCACTCTTATCGAAGATAGAGACGAGCGCAATAAAGCAGCTAAGTACATTATACAAGTAATGGGAAGTTTGAATCCTCATTTACGAGATGTGCCAGATTTTCAACACAAATTATGGGATCAGATTTTTATTATGTCCGATTTCAAATTAGATGTAGAATCTCCTTATCCGGTGCCTACTCGTGAGGTTTTGCAGTTGAAACCTGACGTTTTACAGTATCCGCAAAATTTCCCAAAATACCGATTTTACGGAAACAATATCAAATACATGATTGATGTTGCTAATAAATGGGAAGAGGGGGAAATGAAAAGTGCATTGGTAAAAGTTATTGCCAACCACATGAAAAAATCCTATTTGAGTTGGAATAAAGATACGGTCAAAGACGATGTAATCTTTGAACACTTGTATGAATTATCAGGAGGAAAATTGGATATGCTTCAAAGCACTGAAGAGCTCCTAACAACAACAGATTTGTTGCGCACCAATAAAAGAGTGTCAAATAAAATTACCCCAGCTGGACAACCTAAAATTCAAAGCAACAAAAATAACAAGCCGGGTAAATCGAACCAAGTTCACAAAAACCAAAACAGAAAATCTTTGTAAAACAGTTATGAGCTATGAGTTATGAGTTTGTCAATGGACAGCTTCTAACTTCTAACTTCTAACTTCTAACCTCGAAAAAAATGGGAATATTCAAAATAGAAGGCGGTGTTTCTCTAAAAGGTGAAATCACTCCACAGGGAGCAAAAAACGAAGCTTTGCAAATATTGTGTGCTATATTATTGACCGATGAAAAGGTGACTATCAATAATATTCCAGACATTATCGATATCAATAAGTTGATTACGCTCCTAGGGAATTTAGGAGTGAAAATCCAAAAAAACGGGCCAGGTTCTTATACTTTTAAGGCCGATGAAGTCAATGTAAAATACCTTGAAACAGAAGCTTTCAAAAAAGAAGGCGGTTCGCTAAGAGGTTCGATTATGATTGTTGGTCCACTTTTGGCTCGATTTGGCAAAGGATATATTCCTAAACCAGGTGGTGATAAAATAGGACGTAGAAGATTAGATACCCATTTTGAAGGGTTTATCAATCTTGGTGCAAAATTCCGTTACAATCGTGAGGACCATTTTTACGGAGTTGAAGCTCCGGATGGATTGGTTGGAGCTGATATGTTGCTTGACGAAGCATCGGTTACGGGAACAGCGAATATAGTTATGGCTGCCGTTTTAGCCAAAGGAACGACTACTATTTACAATGCTGCTTGTGAACCTTATCTGCAACAATTGTGTAAGATGATGAATGCCATGGGCGCTAAAGTTTCAGGTATTGGCTCGAATTTACTGACTATCGAAGGGGTTGAAAAACTGGGTGGTTGTGTGCATGGAATTCTGCCCGATATGATTGAAATAGGGAGCTGGATTGGACTTGCCGCAATGACAAGAAGCGAAATTACAATCAAAGATGTCAGTTGGGAAAACCTTGGTTTGATTCCAAACGTATTTAGAAAACTTGGAATTACTATAGAAAAAGTAGGAGATGATATTTATATTCCTGCTCATAAAGATGGTTATCAAGTAAAAACCGATATCGATGGTTCTATTCTTACCGTGTCAGATGCACCTTGGCCGGGATTCACGCCCGATTTATTAAGTATCGTTTTGGTGGTGGCTACCCAATGTAAAGGGGATGTCCTGATTCATCAAAAAATGTTTGAAAGCCGTTTGTTTTTCGTTGATAAATTGATAGATATGGGAGCAAAAATCATTTTGTGTGACCCACATAGAGCTGTAGTCATTGGACACGATTTCAAATCGCAACTCAAAGCAACAACAATGTCATCGCCAGATATTCGTGCCGGAATTTCGTTGTTGATTGCCGCACTTTCAGCCAAAGGAACGAGTACCATCCAAAATATTGAACAAATAGATAGAGGTTACGAGCGAATCGATGAACGATTGAGAGCTATTGGAGCCAAAATTGTAAGAGCATAATTCATTCAATAAAAAAATGCTAAACCTCAGAGGTTTTTTTAAACCTTTGAGGTTTTTATATAAGACAGTATGTCAAACGAACAAACCGCCATAAAGGCCACGTATTTCAGTATTGTAAGCAATACTTTATTAGCCTTGATTAAGGGATTGGCTGGTTATTTTGGTAATTCGTATGCTTTGACAGCTGATGCTATCGAATCTACTACTGATATTTTTTCATCGCTATTAGTTTTATTCGGAATCAAATATTCAAACAAACCTGCTGACGAAAACCACCCTTATGGCCACGGTCGAGCCGAACCTTTAGTAACTTTCTTAGTGGTTGGTTTTTTGATTACTTCGGCAACAATTATTGCTTATGAAAGTATAATCAATATTGGAACTCCTCACGAATTGCCGGCTTCTTGGACACTAATTATTCTCGGAACTATCATTTTATGGAAGGAATATTCTTTTCGCGTTGTGATGAAAAGGAGCAAAGAAGCGAATAGCACCTCCTTGAAAGCGGATGCTTGGCATCATCGAAGCGATGCCATTACCTCGGTTGCGGCATTTATTGGGATTTCTATCGCATTGTTCTTTGGAAAAGGCTATGAATCAGCCGATGATTTAGCCGCTCTTTTTGCCTCTGGATTTATTTTTTACAACAGTTACAAAATTTTCAGACCTGCCTTAGGAGAGATTATGGATGAACATTTGTATGATGATTTGGTGATCGAAATACGAAAGGTTTCAATGCAAGTGAAAGGTGTGGAAAGTACGGAAAAATGTTTTATTCGAAAAGCAGGCATGAAATACCATGTGGATTTACATGCCAGTGTCAATGCCAATATCACAGTGCGTGAAGGTCACGATATTTCCCATTTGTTAAAAGATACTTTACGAACAGAAATCCCTGAATTAGGCCACGTTTTAATTCATATTGAACCTTCTTATTCTTAAGAATTTTTTTACTTAAGATTACTTTATTAGAGCTTAAAATCTAATTAAAAGTTTGCAAATTGAAAACTTTTAATTAAATTTGTGGCATGAAAATCCTTGTAAAGAAAACGATTCTATTTTATACTGAAAAATATCCAATTGCAAAAACTCAATTGTTAATTTGGTATAATGAATTTTCAAAACTGGATTTTAGCAATTTCAACGAGCTTAAACGTGTTTATGGAAATGCAAGTATTGTGAACAATGAACGAGTTGTTGTCAATATAAAAGGGAATGATTTTCGTTTAGTGGTTTCAATAAACTTTTTACAAACTGCTTGCTATGTGATTTGGTTTGGAACTCATAAAGAATATGACAAGATTAATGTGGAAACTATTGCTTTTGACACAGCAATCCTAAATTATAAAAAGCTATAACTATGAACTGGAAAGTATTAAAAACAGAAGAAGATTACAATAAAGCTTCAATGAGATTGATGGAAATTTTCCATGCCAAACCTAACACACTAGAAAGTGACGAGTTAGATTTGCTTATGGTTTTGGTTAAAGATTATGATGATAAACATTATGAATTGCCTGAACTTGATGTTTTGGAAGTTATCAAATATAAAATGCAGGAAATGGGCTTGAAGTCAAAAGATCTTGAACCAATAATTGGTAGTAAAGGCCACGTCTCATCTATTCTTTCGGGCAAACGTGAAATTACTTTGAAAATGGCGCAAAAACTTAAAAATTATTTCAGTATTCCTGCCGAAGTATTTTTGCATAACGCATAACAAAACTTCAATTCACCCCGATTTTCAGGGATTTCCGTTATCGTTATGGTAATACAACGAAGGTCACGACATCTCGCATTTATTGAAAGATACTTTACGAACAGAAATCCCTGAATTAGGCCACGTTTTGATTCATGTTGAGCCTTCTTATTCTTGAAACCTTCTTTAGACTACTCCAAAACATTCAAAATTTTCAAACCAAAAACGACTCCGTTTTCCTGAACTCCGTTTTGATTAGAATGCACATAGTCCAGTCTAAATACTTTGAGTTTGCCAAAACCAAGATTGTCCAGGCCTACTGTGAATTCTGAATAGGGTTTTATGTCAGGAGTGGCAAGAGCGTGAAATCCTAAAACCAAAGTAGAATTCAATTTGTTCAACAACGGAATTTTATTCATAATATAACCTTTGTCGTTGTGTTCCAAATGCGCCTCGAAATACGAATCATTCGTGCTGTTAGAATAATAAGGCATTAGGTTGAAAACGTTCAAATAGCGATCGCTGGTTCCAATGTGCGTTCTGTTTCCGTTGAAATGTTTGTAGTCCACAAATGAAATATTATCGCCGTGAATGAAAGTTCCCGCTTTCAGATTTATTCCCAAAGCTCCTTTGTTTCCTGCATTAAAATCATATCTAACTTGACCCGTAAACAATTGGTATTGATATTTGTTTTCGTTGGCTGCAAAGGCGTTTTCATATCCAAAATAGAGTGTCGGATAGTCGTTATTGCGAATGTTTAATTTCCCGTCAGGTCTCGAAATGTATTTGTTGCCGAAATTGATTCTTGCGGACACGGATGCTTTAGTAAGATGATGTTGATCGAAAGCTGGAGTTACATAATCGTCAGGCAATAGCGGATTATTTGAACTGTACACATCATCACTTTTAATGAATGTTTGTGTCGTAGTATTGAACAAAGGTTTCCGTTGTTGGTATTCGACAGTGCCTCTTAGGTAGAAATTATTGCCAACATCCTGACCGTAAGCAGCACCTGCAAATTCTTTGTTGTACAATTTCATGTAATTATCCACAAAAAACAAGGAGCTTACGGTGTTTATGAATTTAGAGATAGGCTCGTCAGGATTGAATTGATTTACTTTGGTTCCACCAAAAACAGTTAGTGTTGCATAATTTTGATTGTTGAAGCGATGGTAATAATTGGCAGTTACACGTAATCTGTCATCAGAAAAGCCGTAGTTAAACTTCGTACTTATCGAGGTTGATTTTCCTTTTTCTTCTTCCTCGGCCCATTTCCGGAACGAAAAGCCGGAGTCTAGATTCCAGCCCTGAACCGTATTGAAATTTAAGGAGGACAAATTCAATACGCCATCATAGCCAAAAGAAATTTTCTTACTGCTGTTTTTCCAATTATAACCCGTGATTGGACTGTAAAATTTGAATTTATTATCTTTCTTGTCGATCGAGTCTAAATATTTTTTAGAAGTTCGAACAGTACGTACGCTATCTTTTTTGATGTAATCGGTGTTCTCCTCAATTGTAAGTGGAATGGGTCTGATTTGATTCCAAAACAGCGTGTCTTTTTTATTGGAATCGGTTTCAAAACTTACAATTTCATTGGTAAAGGTCTTTTTTGCAAAAGCTTTTTCGAATTCGTAATTGCTGTAAACATAAGAGAATTTACCATTGAATTTTATGCCAAAGATTCCCGCTGAAAACTCAAGGCTTTGGGTGTTTTTAGCCCAAATTTTAGTGTTTTTATTATAATTGAAATTTTGTTTCAACTTCATCACATCAACAAATTCTTGATGCATTCTGTAGCCTTTGATGTCTAAATCTACCGCGTAAATCGCCCAAGAATCTTCTACAATATAAATGTATCCTTCAAAAACGGGCTCAGCATCTCGCTTGGCGATGACTTTTATTTTGTTGATCATCATGTTGTTTTCGTCCTGAAAAGTACCTTCTATTTTGTACTTATAATAGTTGAAAGCATTGTCAGCGATAGGGGAAATCATTTTGCTGTTGAAATCCAAAGTATTATCGTAAAAATCATAAATTGTAGAGCGCGCTGTATTGTAACTGAAACCTTTATTGTCTCCGCTTACTTTTGAAGCTATGATTCTCTCCTTTAAATTGTCGGGTTTTTCAAAAATAATTTTCGAAACGGTCTCCGATAAGTAGATAATTCCAGTTCCAGTTGAATCGACCGCACCATTTAGGTCACCAACTTTTTGGCCTAATATTTTTTTAGGCAAATCTTTGACTTTAAAGATGCCCCGGGAATAGAAATCGGCTTTGAAACGAGCTGTTTTTTCGGAATTGCCTTTTTTATTCTTAATCGCATTTCTAATAACAGCATTTGCCGGATTGTCTTTTGGGTTTACAACTACTTCCGAAAGTGAAAGATTTTCTTCAAGCAGTTTTATGTTTTGAACGAAGGGAAATTTGTCTATGTTTAGGGTGATTTTTTGAGTTTTATATCCCAAGTATTGATAAATAATAGTGTGCTTTCCTGTTTTTTTGACGTTCAATTCGTAATTGCCTTTATCATTCGAAGAGGTGCCGTTATAGGTATTCGCTTCTAAAACGGTAACAAGAGAAAGTGGAATTCCATTGCTGTCTGTAATGGTTCCTCTGATTTGAGAATAGGAAAATAACGAACACAGAAAAGTGAGAAGCAAGTAAAAATTTTTCATCAAGGAATTTTTTCTTACAAATATACAAGTAGGAATAAATTTGAATCCTAAAATTTTGTTATATTATTCCCAGTCAAAAAAAACTTTTTATTTGAGGAGAATCTATAGGAAAGACAAGATCGCAAGTTCATAGCTTTTCATGCCAAAACCCAGAATAACGCCTTTGGCATTTCCTGAAATGTAGGATTGATGACGAAAACTTTCGCGTGAAAAAGTATTCGAAATATGGACTTCAACCACTGGGGTTGTTATACTTTTTATGGCATCACCAATGCCAATTGAAGTGTGGGTATAAGCTCCGGCATTAAGAATAATTCCGTCATACGAAAAACCAAATTCCTGAATTTTGCCAATTAATTCGCCTTCAATATTACTTTGAAAATAGGTTAATTCAACTTGTGGAAACTTAGTTTTTAAGGTGGAGAGGTAGTCTTCAAAGGTTTGTGAACCATAAATTTCTGGTTCGCGTTTTCCTAGTAAGTTGAGGTTTGGTCCGTTGATGATGGCAATTTTCATTTTCAATGTTTTTGTAAAAATAAAAAAACCGTTTCAATAAAAACGGTTTTGATTCACTAATGATTTAATTTTTCTTAAAATAGTATCCCCGCCGATAGTTGAAGCACGGAGTTTTTTGATTCGGCATTCGGCGAAACCTCTGTCAAGCCTAGAACGTATCTTCCTTGTATGAAAAGGCTTTTTGTAATTTTAAAGCACAGTCCTGCATCAAGTGCAAAATCAAATGTATTGGAATTAGACACGTCAAACTGATTTTTTTCGCTCACTAAGAAAGAAGCCTGTGGCCCTAGCTCTAAACTAAAGGATTTGCTTAAATAAATTTTTGCCAGAACAGGAATCGCTATATAGCCCAATTCATTTTCGACATCTCCTAAAATTGTATTGTAGGTAGCTCCTTGTGTGGTGTAGAGCAACTCGGGTTGAATAGCAAATTTTTCAAGCAATTTGATTTCAGAGACTAATCCAACATGATAGCTAGTAATGGCGTCTGTCTGAATGCTTGTTCCAGAAAAGTTTGCGTAATTTAATCCTGCTTTAAGACCAATTTTTAATAATTGAGCTTGGCTGTTGATAGTTAAAAGGAGTAATAATGCCGAAAGAAAAAATTTTTTTTTCATAAACAGTGTTTTAAAGATTTAGTGGACTATTCTAAAACTCTTTTAGATACCTTTTATTGTATTGTACGGTTTAAATTATTTTGTGATTTGCAAAAAATAAGATTGGGACCAAATGCAGAATATGATAATATTATAGGTGTGTTTTTGGCGAATTGTTAAAAACGATGTTAATAACTATGTTGATAACGATATAAAAATGTTTATAACTCAAAAATTTTATAGGTTAAATTTGCATAATTAACTTTAAATAAAACAAAAATGAAAAAAATTATTTTATCAGTAGTTGCAGTTTTTGCATTTGGATTTGCAAACGCACAAGACGTACCTGCGGGTATGGGTTTCTCTAAAGGGGATAAATTTGTAGAAGGAGCTTTTAGTTTCCGTTCAGGAGACGTAGAAGATAGCTGGGCATTTACCCCGAAAATGGGTTATATGCTTGACGATAAATGGGCAGTTGGAGGGTTTTTAGCTCTTGCTGGTCAAGATAATGGGAATACAGAAACCGGTACTTTTAGTATTGGTGGTTTCGCTCGTTATTATTTCTTGTCTTTAGGTGAGAAAAAAAGCTTTCAAGCATACGGTGAAATTGGTTTAGGATATGCTTCTATATCAAGTGAGACAAATAACGCTAATAAGAATACTAGCAGTTCTATTAGTGCAAATATTGATTTAGGAATGAACTATTTCTTTACACCTCATTGGGCAGCTACATTTGAATTGGCAAACATTTTGAGTTACAACAATGTGAATCCAGAAGGTAGTGCAGGTAATTCAAGTGATTTAAATGTAAATGTAAACTTGTTCAATAACATTTTTGCTACTCCACAATTCGGTTTATTGTATAAATGGTAGTAAATCACGATTGAAATTTTTATAAAACCATCCGCCGCGGCGGATGGTTTTTTTTTGGTTTAGTATACTTGTAAGTAAATATTCCGTATCAAAAAAATGATTTTAATAATTTATTTCGTATCTTTAATATAGAATTTTAGTATTAATTTAATGTATATATTATGAAAAAAATTATTTTATTGGTGTTATTGGCTTTGGTTATAACCAATGGTTATTCTCAAAAAAAAGGTGCTTTTAGAGTTGGTTTAGACGCAGGTTACGTGCCGACCGGAGGTGGAGGTGGAGGTCTTTTGTCTTTAGAAGGTAAGTATAATTTAACCGACAATATGAATGTCGGTTTGAGATTTTGCAGCGCAGGAATAGCCCGTAATATAGAAACAGGTAATGGCCAAGTTACAAATGCTGATATTTCTGGTATTGGTTCTATCGTTGGAACTTATGATTATTACATTCATATTGGATCTATGTCATTAGTTCCTTATTTTGGTGCTGGTATAGGTTATTACTCAATTGCTAATGTCGAAGCTGAGGGTTCGTCTTATACTTCAAATATTGAATCTACCAGTGAAATTGGAGGTTTGATTAGAGGAGGAATTGAATGGGGAAAACTTAGAGTTGGATTAGAATACAATATAGTTCCGGATTCTAATCTACAAGATATTTACGGAAATATGACCAACGTAAAAGTGGAAAACGCCTATTTTGGAATTACAATTGGATTTTATTTAGGAGGTGGAAAATGGGGCGCAAAAAAATCTTGATTTAATTTAAAGTTGTTAAACCACGCTATCGGCGTGGTTTTTTTATGTCTAAAAATAGCTTTTCTTTGTACTATGAATTGGAACTCTCAAATCAAAAATTATCAATCGTATCTCCGCATTGAAAGAGGTTTGTCAATAAACACTATCGATAATTATTCTTTCGATATCGAACGATTGTGCCTTTTTTTAGAAGAGAATGCCATTGAAGTTTCTCCAATCAAAATCAATGAAGAAATCATTCAGCAGTTTATTTATAGTGTTTCGAAAGAAGTGAATCCTCGTTCGCAAGCTCGAATTATTTCGGGATTAAAAAGTTTTTTTAGTTATTTGATTTTCGAAGATTATCGTTCTGACAACCCGATGGAACTCATTGAAACGCCTAAAACAGGCAGAAAACTTCCCGATACCTTATCTGTCGAGGAGATTGATAAGTTAATCTCTGCAATCGATTTGAGTTCGAATGAAGGGGAGCGCAATCGAGCCATGTTGGAAACCCTCTATGGTTGCGGGCTTCGGGTTTCGGAATTGGTTTCTTTGAAAATATCGGATTTGTTTTTTGACGAAGGATTTCTGAAAATCACTGGAAAAGGAAACAAGCAGCGTTTTGTACCAGTTGGCGATTTGACACAAAAATACATACAGATTTATCGAGATTACAAAAGAGCAGATTTGAATATAAAGAAAGGGCAAGAGGATACTTTGTTCTTGAACAGACGAGGAAGTCAGCTTACCAGAGCGATGGTTTTTACGATTATCAAAGATTTGGCTGTCAAAATTGAATTAAATAAAAGCATCAGCCCGCATACCTTGCGCCATTCCTTTGCTACCCACCTTTTGGAGAATGGTGCCGATTTGCGTTCGATTCAATTAATGTTAGGTCACGAATCGATTACCACTACGGAAATTTATGTGCATTTAGATCGACGATTCTTAACAGAAGTAATGAACAATTTTCATCCGAGAAAATAGTGTCCAGTCGCAGTTTTCAGCTTGCAGATTTACGGATAACAAAAAAATCGCAGTATGAATCGATAAAATTGATTCATACTGCGACTGTAAACTGTAAACTGAATACTGCTTCCTGCTGACTGTTATTTAGCGATATTCACCGCTCTGGTTTCTCTAATCACGGTTACTTTTACCTGACCAGGATAGGTCATTTCAGTTTGAATTTTTTGTGAAATTTCAAAAGATAAAGTAGCTGCATTTTCATCGGATACTTTTTCGCTTTCTACAATAACACGAAGTTCTCTACCGGCTTGAATAGCGTAAGCATTTTTCACACCGCCAAATCCGTAAGCTACTTCTTCTAAGTCTTTCAAACGTTGAATGTAAGAGTCTAAAACTTGTCTTCTTGCTCCTGGTCTTGCTCCTGAAATGGCGTCACAAACCTGAATGATTGGAGACAACAATGACTTCATTTCGATTTCGTCGTGGTGCGCTCCAATGGCGTTGCAAACTTCTTCTTTTTCACCGTATTTCTCGGCCCATTGCATTCCTAATAAGGCGTGAGGTAAATCGCTTTCTGCATCTGGAACTTTACCAATATCGTGCAATAAACCAGCTCTTTTGGCCAGTTTAACATTCAATCCTAATTCGGCTGCCATTATTCCACAAAGTTTTGAAACTTCGCGAGAATGTTGCAGTAGATTTTGTCCGTAAGAAGAACGGTATTTCATTCGACCGACAACTTTGATCAATTCAGGATGCAAACCGTGAATGCCTAAATCGATAACCGTACGTTTTCCAACTTCGATAATTTCGTCGTCAATTTGCTTGGTAGTTTTAGCTACTACTTCTTCGATACGTGCCGGGTGAATACGTCCGTCAGTTACTAATTTGTGCAATGACAAACGAGCAATTTCTCTACGAACTGGGTCGAAACAAGAAAGAATAATCGCTTCTGGAGTATCGTCGACAATGATTTCAACCCCTGTTGCGGCTTCAATTGCTCTAATATTTCTACCTTCACGACCAATAATTCTACCTTTTACATCATCAGATTCGATGTTGAAAACAGAAACGCAGTTCTCTACCGCTTCTTCCGTTCCCACCCTTTGAATGGTGTTGATGATGATTTTCTTGGCTTCTTGTTGCGCTGTTAATTTAGCCTCTTCTATAGTGTCTTGAATATGAGACATTGCTTCGGTTTTGGCTTCAGCTTTTAGTCCTTCTATCAATTGACTTTTAGCTTCTTCGGTAGATAGTCCAGAAATTACTTCAAGGTGCTGTAGATGGCTTTTGTGTAGTCTGTCAACTTCAGCTTGTTTCTTTTCTAAAGCGTCGATCTTGGAATCGTACTCTGATGTTTTCGCTTCAAAATCGTCATTTATTTTTTTTGCTTTTGACAATTCGTTGGAAACTTGAGATTCTTTATCTCTGATTCTTTTTTCAACTTCGGCCATTTTTTGGTCGCGAGAAAGAATAACTTGTTCGTGTTCAGATCTTAATTCGATAAATTTTTCTTTTGCTTGAAGAATTTTATCTTTTTTGATGTTTTCGGCTTCAAGATTAGCGTCTTTCAAAATGGAAGCAGCCTCTTTTTTTGCGTTTTTAATCAAATTAGAAATATTGCTTTTTTCAATGAGTTTGGCCAAACCAAAACCTCCAGCAATACCCGCAACTCCTAAAATAATTATTGTAATAATGTCCATAGTTGTTAAAATTTATATATAAAAAAACCTACATTAGGTTGCTTGTATAAACTCGGAAATACAAGTTTTGAGCTAACTCGCTGTTCAAGCTTCCAAACTGAATTGGCTTGCTATAGTAACGATGATTTGCTCATTCTAAATTGTTAGTGTTGAGTTTACCAAATGTGAACTAATGTAGGCAGTGCTTTAGTTTCTGTAAAGAACGTGTTTTAATCTAGGAGATATTGATCTAATAGCGCATTGATTTTTTTAATCCTTTCGATAGTCGCTACACCATCTATGGCATTATCAATTTGTTTTTGTTCAGTTTGTGCGGCAAATTGTAAAGCGCACATCGCTAATACGTCTTGCTTGTCACGAACGGCATAATTTTCTTCAAATTGCTTTATCATCGTATCAATTTTTTTAGAAGCACTTCGAAGTCCTTCTTCTTGAGAGAGTTCCACAGTTAGTGGATAGACTCTGTCCGCAATCGATATCTTAATTTTAAGCTTTTCGTCCATGTTTTTTACTAGTCTGATAGCTGCGCTATACAGTAATCAATTTCACGAATTAATGAATTTATTTTAAGCTTTGTATCTCTTTTATTCTCTTCACTGCCAAGTAATCCGTTGGCCAATTTTAGTGTTTCATACTGCTTTTTTAAGGCTTCAATCTCTTGGGCCTGAGTTTGTATGGTCTCTGCAGAATTGGTTAATTCAATTTTCAAATCTTGTGCTTTTTTCTCCAAACTATTTATTTTTGTAAATAGTTTTTCGATCTTATTTTCAAGAGTATCAATTATTTCTGCAATTACACTCATAATGCGTCCTAAGTATTACTTAATCTTACAAAGTTAGTATTCCTTTTTATTTTTACAATACTTTATTTGCTTTTTTATGCTAAAAATAATCAATTGTCAGTATAACAGCGGATTAAGCTAGGGGGCGTTTTTATATTATTTTGTAAACTTGTTTTTTTTATCTTAGCAAAAATGTATTTTATGAGATTGAGTTTGTTTTTCAGCCTAATTTTTATTCCGTTATTCGCCCAAGTTAATTATCCAAAGGATTATTTTAGTCCTCCGATGAAAATTCCAATGCAACTGTCTGGGAACTTTGGAGAATTAAGACCCAATCATTTTCACGCTGGATTTGATTTTAAAACCTTGCAAAAGGAAGGTATCGAAGTTTATGCCGTTGCTGATGGCTACGTGTCTAGGATTAAGATATCCACTTTCGGAAATGGAAAAACCATTTATATCACTCATGATAATGGCTATACTTCGGTTTATGGGCATTTGCAGAGGGCAGCTGGTGAAATTGCAGATTTGGTTAAAAAGACGCATTATGAGGAGCAATCTTTTGAAATTGAAAGGTATTTGAAGCCAGGTGAGTTGGTTGTCAAAAAAGGGCAAGTTATTGGTTTGTCAGGTAATACGGGTGCTTCTGAAGGGCCTCATCTGCATTTCGAATTTCGCGATAATATTACGGAACATATTATCAATCCAATGTTGTTTGGGTTTGATAAGTTTTTGAAAGATTCCAAAAACCCCGTGATTTTTAATATTTATGCCTATCCTTTAGACAATGCATCCATAGTGAACCAATCCAAAAGACCTTTGTTGCTTAATCTTTCGCTGCAAAAAGACGGGACCTATTTGGCGGATAAAGTGGTGGCAAGCGGTAAAATAGGTTTCGGAATAAACACTTTTGATTATGATGATGTTTCTTTCAATAAAAATGGAGTATACAAAGTGCAATCTTTTTACAACGGTAATCCCAATTTTGGTTATCAATTCGACACCTATTCGTTTGATGAGATGCGTTATGTGAATGCTTTGATAGACTATTCGATGTATAAAAAAACGCAGCAACGGGTGCAAAAGTTATTTATGAAAGCTCCATACGGTTTGAGTATAATAAAAACAAATGCTAGCAATGGAGTTGTAAATGTTGTGCCCAATTTGACTGCTCAATATCGTATTGAAGTTGCTGATTTTTTTGGTAATACGACAATTGTTACGATTCCCATTGTCAATGGTATTTTACCTGCGATTATTGAGAAAGAGCCTACTTCGAAGTATTTTGTGAAAGCTAAAAATGAATCTAATTTTTCAAAAGATAATATATCCGTTTTCTTTCCTGCTAATACTTTTTATGAGGACTTTAATTTGAATTTCGACGTCCGAAATGATACTTTGTATCTTCATGATGATTCTGTGCCTGCACATGCTAATTTCACTCTTGAAATTGAAGATCGTAAATTTTCAGAAGCACAAAGAGAAAAATTGTTTATCGCATCCATTGGTTCAAAAAAGTTGGGATACAATACTACTTTTCGAAAAGGGAATGTTTTTACTACTAATGTGAAAACTTTAGGAAAGTATGCTTTAGTGGTAGACGCAGTTCCTCCCAAAATCAGCATTTCAAAACCTATCGAAGGCCTTTGGCTGACGGATAAAAAATCGATTCAATTCACCATCAGCGATGAATTGTCTGGAATTAAATCTTATAACGGATACCTGAATGGTAAATGGATTTTATTTGAGTATGACAATAAAACCAAGAAAATAACACATAATTTTAGTGACGGAATTGTTGCCGAAGGCGCAAATGAATTAAAAATTATAGTTGCAGATAATTTAGGAAATTCTACTATCTTTGAAACTCGGTTTTTTCGAAGTCAAAAACAATAAAATCAATATTCTTGGGTCTACATAAAATAATACTCGTTTCCTTATTTTTCTGTTTAGGATTGGTTGCCTCAGGTCAATCTGCTCGTATTAAAGGAGTTATTCTGGATAACAAAAATAATCCCGTTTCCAATGTAAATGTGACTTGCCAAGGGAAAGGTGCGCAATCCAACGCCAATGGATTTTACGTTTTAACGGTTCCAGCAAATCAAAAGATTACCGTCGTTTTTTCACATATTTCTTTGAAAAAATCTACAGTTTCCTTTACGCTAAAAACAGATGAAGACTATGAGTTCAATCTGGTAATGAACGACAAAGACGAGCAAATGGGGGAGGTTGTTATTACAGTAAATAACAAAAAAAGGGTTCAAGGTGTTACTGTAATTGAACCAGCGTTAATTCGTAAAATACCAGGAGCCAATGCTGGAGTCGAAAATATATTGAAATCTTTGCCGGGTGTAAATTCTAACAATGAATTGAGTACGCAATATGCGGTTCGTGGCGGAAATTATGATGAAAATCTAGTGTATGTCAATGAAATAGAAGTGTATCGTCCTTTTCTAATTCGTTCGGGGCAGCAAGAAGGGTTGAGTTTTACCAACACCGATTTGGTTCAAAATGTCGATTTTTCAGCGGGAGGTTTTCAGTCTAAATATGGCGATAAATTATCCTCGGTTTTAGATATTACGTATCGAAATCCAACTCAGTTTGGAGCTGTTGCCGAAGCAAGCTTTCTTGGTGCAAGTGTTGCAGTTGACGCTGTTTCTAGGAACGGCAAATGGTCTACTGTGAATGGAATTCGCTATCGAAACAATTCACTTTTAGTAGACAGTCAGGAAACACAAACCAATTTTACTCCGATTTTTGCCGATTTTCAAACCAATGTCAATTTTAAACCTTCGGACAAATGGGAATTTAGTTTTTTGGGAAATCTTTCTTCCAATGATTACAAATATCAGCCTCTGACTCGACAAACTAATTTTGGAACTATCGATGACCCGATGGCCCTGTTGATTTATTATGAAGGACAAGAAAAAGATAAATATACTACCGTTTTTGGTGCGGTCAAATCGACTTATGCCGCTTCAAAAAATTCTACTTATAAATTGATAGCTTCGGCTTATCATACGCAAGAACAAGAATATTTTGATATTTTGGCGCAATACCGCTTGGGGGAAGTAGATTCTAATTTTGGTTCGGAAAATTTTGGTGACGTAGCCTTCACCCGTGGGATTGGTTCGCAACTAAATCACGCACGAAATGATTTAGACGCCTTAATTATCAATACTGAATTAAAAGGAATTCACAATTGGAAAAAAAATGGTATCGAGTGGGGCGCCAAATTTACCCGCGAATCCATTCGTGACCGGGTGATCGAATGGGAAGTGATTGATTCGGCTGGTTTTTCAATCAATCCACCAGACAAAATTTTACCCAAAAACGACCAACCTTATTCGCCTTACACAGGACCATTGGTTCCGTATCAGAATGTGAGAGCGACAAATTTTGTCGACATCAATCGGTTTTCGGGTTATGTGCAATGGAGTCGGAAAGGCTATATTGGCAATAACGAAATTTGGATGAATGCTGGAGTTCGTGCACATAATTGGACAGTTTCAGGCGATAATATAACGAGTACTACTCAAATTACCTTTAGTCCACGAGCGCAATTCTCATTAAAACCCAATTGGGATATGGATATGTTTTTCCGTCTTTCGGGAGGATTGTATCATCAACCACCGTCGTATCGCGAGTTGCGAGATTACGATGGAGTAGTGCAGCCCGATGTCAAAGCACAACAATCCATTCACATTGTTTTGAGTAATGATTACAGTTTCAAAATTTGGAATCGTCCTTTTAAAATGGTATCAGAAGTGTATTACAAAACGTTGTCAGATGTCAATACTTATACTTTAGATAACGTTCGAATTCGTTATGCGGCCAACAATAATGCTGTCGCATATGCTCAAGGATTTGATTTTAGATTAAATGGGGAATTTGTTCCGGGAACCGAATCTTGGTTCAGTTTTGGCTATCTAAAAACCGAAGAAAATAGTGATAACAGGGGATATATTTCAAGACCAACGGACCAACGGCTAAAATTTGCGCTTTTGTTCCAAGATTATATGCCTCGAATTCCGAGTATAAAATTATATTTAAATTTAGTTTATAATACGGGATTGCCTGGCGGTTCACCTTCCTATTCCGATCCTTATTTATACCAAAGCAGATTGAATGATTACCGTCGTGCTGATGTGGGCTTCTTTAAAGTTTTGATTGATGACCAGAATCCATCAGATAGGAAATGGCTTCAACCTTTCAAAGAATTGGCTGTAGGATTGGAGATTTTCAACCTTTTCGACAATCAAAACGCTATTACCAATACTTGGGTTCGTGACGTGTATTCCAAAAATCAATACGCGATTCCGAATTATATGACCACACGAGTTTTTAATGTGAAGGTGAATATGAGGTTTTGATTTTAAATCAAAATATCACTTTCTAAATCTGATTTTTCTATCGTGAAATCAAAACCTAATTTGGATACTAATTCGATAACAAGGTTTTTATACCAGTTTTCTGATTTGGGGTGAATGTAGATTTTTTCGATTAACTGATTGATGTCCACATTTATTTTTAGACCATCGTTCAATTTGATGTTGCTTTGAGTTACATCCGTAATGATGCGAACTTCTCTTTCGTACTGAAAACTTTTGCGCTTGAATAAAAACGGAAAGAACATATCGTCAAACGGGATGTATTCTTTTTTGTAATCAATGTAGTTTACTTCGCCAATGTATTGGTCGTATTTTTTTTCGGGAATAACGGCATTTTGCAATCTTCCAATAGTGGATTGAATCGCTAAACCTTCGCTGTTTTGGGTGAAAATTTGCCACATTGCAAACGATTCATATTCATTGATGTGCCAACTGCTGACCGCTACTTTTTCGCGATGTGATTTGTAATAATCTAAAAACTCTGGATTGTTTGCAGAAAGTTTTTTGATTTCCTCGTAGGTTGGTTCGCTGAATGTGCCTTCATATTGGTCTTCAAATTTATCCGAACGAGACATAAAAAGTTTCTCTGACATCAACAAATCAAGAAACTTAGACAAGTCCAAGTATTTCCAAACAACAGTGTCGGGATTTTCTGGAAGTTTGATATTTTTGTTGTTCAGGTACATTTTATACGTTAAATATCCTTGAAAAGTCTACAATTTTAATCATTATTCAAATGATTGCATTGTTACCAATTTGTTATATGTTCCGTTCAACGCAATGAGTTCGTCGTGTGTTCCTTGCTCCACAATTTCTCCTTTTTGCATCACTACAATTTTGTCTGCTTTTTGAATGGTCGAAAGGCGGTGAGCAATCACAATCGAAGTTCTGTTTTGCATCATATTTTCCAGAGCCACTTGCACAAATTTTTCACTTTCAGTATCCAATGCCGATGTGGCTTCGTCCAAAATCATAATTGGGGGATTTTTCAAAACAGCTCGAGCAATCGACAATCGTTGTTTTTGACCGCCCGAAAGTTTGTTACCGCTATCGCCAATGTTGGTGTAGATTCCCATTGGTAAGTTTTGGACAAATTCATATGCATTCGCAATTTTCAAAGCTTCGATAATTTCATCATCGGTTGCATCTAGTTTTCCAAGCGAAATATTTGCTTTTATAGTATCATTAAACAAAATGCTATCTTGTGTTACCAATCCCATCAAACTGCGAAGCGAATGCAAATTCATGTCTTTTATATTGACATCATCAATGGCTATCGAGCCTTCATTTACATCATAAAATCGGGTCAATAAATTAGCAATTGTACTTTTTCCACTACCAGATTGGCCAACTAAGGCAACCGTTTGACCTTTTTTAACTTCAAGTGAAAAATTCTTCAAAACAGCTTCTTCTTCGTACCTGAAATTGATGTTTTTTAAAGTGATTTCAGAGTCGAAACTGTGTTTTTCGACTGCATTTACTTTTGAGGTTATTTCGTTTTCTACTTCTAAAACTTCAAATACCCTTTGGGCAGCAGCTAAACCATTTTTAACTGAATATGAAGCTTTCGAAATTGCTTTTGCAGGTGTAAGAATATTATAAGCTAAAGTGAGATAGACTATAAACGCAGAGCCGTCCAAAGTTTTATCGACCAACACTAAATTCCCTCCATACCAAAGTAAAACGGCAATAGTGGTAATTCCCATAAATTCGCTCAAAGGCGAAGCTAAATTATTTTTGTTTCCAATGCTGTTTGATAATTTCAATAATCTATTGATGGAATCATTAAATCTGTTTTTGAAAGTATTTTCGGCATTGTAACTTTTTACTACTTTTAATCCGCCTAAACTTTCTTCTACAATTGAAATCAGGTAACCGCTCTCGCCTTGAGCTCTTAAAGATTTTGCTTTAAGGTTTTTGCCAATTTTCGATATAATAAACCCTGAAATTGGAATAAAAATCAAAACAAACAAAGTTAGTTTGGCACTTATGACAAACATAGTAATTAGTGCAAAAACAATGGTCAAAGGTTCTTTTATGACGAGTTCTAAAATGGAGAAAAATGAATTTTGTACTTCGCCAACATCGCCAAGCATTCTTGCCATAACATCGCCTTTTCTTTTTTCGGAATAGTACGAGATAGGCAATTCGATTATTTTGTCGTACATCGTTTTTCTTAAATCACGTAATACACCATTTTTGAGGTGCATAATGTGGTATGAGGCTAAATAATTGAATAAATTTTTTAGCAAAAAAGTGGTAATTACCAATGTTACTACCAATAATAAAGCAAATTGAGGTCCGCTTCCTTTTGATAATTCTGATATTTGATAATATAAATACTCTTTTCCGAAGCCCATTATCTTTCCAATCCCTTCATAGACTGGAGCTTTTTCGATGACTTTTGTTTTGCCAAAAAGGACTTCAAGCATAGGCAATAAAGTCAGCATCGAAATGGTGCTAAATAAGGCATACAAAACATTATAAGTCACATTCCAAATGATATGAGACTTATAGGGTTTTGTGTACGGAAAGAGTTTAATTAAGTTTTTATCCATTAGTTCAACTGCATTGCAGTGATGATATTTTTGATTTTGTCATTCAATACAGCTTCAACTTTCGTGAAATTTTCTACGCTGTCTAATTGGGTATTTACACTCATGTAAAACTTAATTTTTGGCTCCGTTCCGCTTGGTCTTGCACAAATTTTAGAACCGTCTTCAGTATAGTAAATCAACACATCAGATTTTGGGATATACATAGTTTCCTCTTCGCCAGTCAATAAATTTTTAGCAATCGAAGATTTATAATCTTCTAGCATCACCACTCGTTGTCCATTGATTTCTTTTACGGGATTATTACGCATGTCGACCATCATTTGGTTGATTTCGGCTAAGCCGTCCATTCCTTTTTTGGTCAACGAAATTAAATGTTCTTTGTAAAATCCGTGGTCTACATATAATTGTTGTAATTCTTTGTAAACACTGCTTCCGTTGGCTTTCATTTGAGCAGCCAATTCGCAAATCAATAAAGTAGCAGCAACGGCATCTTTATCACGCACAGCATCGCCTACCATAAATCCAAAGCTTTCTTCACCGCCACCAATGAATTCTAATTCAGGGAAATCCTTAATCATTTTGGCAATCCATTTGAAACCAGTTAAGCCAATTTTACATTCAACGCCATAAGCTGTGGCTAATTCCATAATCATTGGAGTAGAAACTATAGTAGACCCTACGAATTGTTTTCCGTTGATCTTTCCAGCTTTTTTCCATTCTTTCAATAAAAAGGCAGTCATCAAAATCATTGTTTGATTTCCGTTCAACAAGATCATTTGACCTTCGTTATTACGAACCGCAACTCCTAAACGATCGCAGTCAGGGTCTGTTCCGATAACAATATCTGCGTTGGTTTTGTCTGCCAATGCCAATGCCAATGTCAATGCTTCTGGCTCTTCGGGATTTGGAGATTTAACAGTTGGGAAATCACCGTTTGGAACACGTTGTTCTTCAACGATATTTACATTTTTGTAGCCTGCTTGCGCAAATGTATCTGGAATGGCAGTAATGGAGGTTCCGTGTAAAGATGTAAATACAATATTCAAATTGTCTTTTGCTTCTTGCGATGTTCCAAAGCTAGCATTTTCGATAGTCGATTTGATGAAAGCTTGGTCGATTTCGGCATCTATATAGTGTATCAAATCTTCGTTGGCGTCAAATTTGATTTGGCTGTAATCCAGCTTTTCAATAGTGTCAATAATTGCTCCATCTTGAGGAGGAACAATTTGTCCGCCATCTTCCCAATATACTTTGTATCCGTTGTATTCTGGAGGATTATGTGAAGCTGTTAATACAATACCGCATTGGCAACCTAAATATTTCAGTGCAAAAGACAATTCTGGTGTTGGTCGTAAATCCGAAAATAAATACACTTGAATGCCATTGGCAGAGAAAACATCAGCAACAGTTTTTGCTAAAGTCTTACTATTATGACGGCAGTCAAAAGCAATTACCGCTTTCAAAGGTTGGTTTGGGAAAGCAATTTTCAAATAATTAGAAAGTCCTTGTGTGCTCTTTCCTAAAGTGTATTTGTTGATGCGGTTGTTTCCAACTCCCATAACACCGCGCATTCCGCCTGTTCCAAATTCAAGATTTTTATAAAAACTTTCTTCTAAATCTTTTGGAGAAGAAGTCATCATTTCGATAACTGCTTCTTGTGTTGCTTTGTCAAATGTTGGGGTAAGCCACTCGTTAACTGAGTCTAAAATGTTTTGTTTGATTTCCATTTTAATTTAATTTAAGTAGTTGTATGTTTTTAATAATGTTTTGGTTGAAAATTTATACTGTTCTTAATTTATTTCCTTCCAAACCTTATAGCGTTCTTCATTGTTCTTTGTTCTCAAAATGATTTCACCAAGAAAACCTGCCAAAAACAGTTGTGTTCCCAAAACCATCGTGGTCAATGAAATATAAAACCAAGGATTATTGGTAACCAAATCATAAGGCAAGTCGTGGTATAATTTGTATAACTTCATAAAACCAATGAATCCAGCCGCAAGAAATCCAATAATAAACATAATTGAACCCATTGCGCCAAACAAGTGCATGGGTCTTTTTCCAAAACGAGAAAGAAACCAAATCGTTATTAAATCCAGAAACCCATTGACAAAACGATCCATTCCGAATTTGGTTTCGCCATATTTTCTGGCTTGGTGTTGCACTACTTTTTCGCCAATTTTGCTAAAACCTGCATTCTTTGCTAAAACAGGAATGTAACGGTGCATTTCACCCGAAACTTCCACATTTTTTACTACAACATTTTTGTACGCCTTTAAACCACAATTGAAATCATTGAGTTGTACTCCAGATGTTTTTCGAGCCGCCCAATTGAATAATTTAGATGGAAGGTTTTTAGCCACTACGGAATCATAGCGTTTCTTTTTCCAGCCTGAAACTAGGTCGTAATTTTGTGAGGTAATCATTTCATACAAACCTGGAATTTCTTCGGGGCTGTCTTGCAAATCGGCATCCATTGTAATGATGACATCGCCTTGTGCTTTGGCAAAACCAGCATGTAAGGCTTGTGATTTCCCAAAGTTTTTCATAAAGCGAATGCCTTTTACATTCGGATTTTCAGATGCTAAATCTTCGATGATAGACCAAGAATTATCAGAACTTCCGTCATCTATAAAAATGATTTCGTACGAATAACTGTTGGATTTCATTACCGAAATAATCCAAGTATATAATTCTTTGAGTGATTCGTCTTCATTGAGAAGAGGAATAAGTATGGATAAATTCATTTATTTTTTTTATTCTTGAGATGGTTTGCTTTTAAAGATTAAAGCTAGTAATAAACCAAAAAGAGCACTTCCTCCTATGCTGAAAACAGAGCTTTTTAGTAGTTCTATAGCTGAATAAGGATTGTTTTCTTGCATTTTTTTTATGGCTTCATTCACCGCCATTGAGGGAGCCCCAAATTTCTGCATAGTTTCAGCAGTGTATTTAATAACAATTTCGTTTATTGTATCCTTTGCTCCAGGGTCGATCACATTAAAAAGCAGAATATTAAACCCTACAGAGATCAATATTCCAATAACAGCAGAGATAAAATAAGTGGTAAAAGCTTCTTTGAAACTGAAAATTCCCCTTAATTCTTTTTTTGTTTTTGATAATAGAACGATACCTATTATTATATAAACCAACATAATTATGATGCCCAACCACCATTTTACAAACAGATTTAAATCTATTGCATAAATAGCGGCAGTAATTAAAGCACTAAAAACACCACTCATAATACCAAATGCTATCCCGTTTTTCTTGATAATTTCGTTCATAATTGAAAGTTTAAGTTTAATAATTTACAAAGATAACAATTCCCAATTTATTCGAGGGCAAAAATCGCTTTTTAAGAATAGATAAAAAAAGTAATTTAAAGATTTGATTATTGAAAAATTAGTGTAAATTTGCAAACTCAAAATGAGATAAGGATTTAAACAAAAAGAGTAGTTGCATTTACACCTTTTTCGAAAGTCGAGAAAGCTTCAAAATTAAAACGCTCAAAAAAATAAAAAAAAATAAAGATGAAAAAAGGAATTCACCCAGAAAATTACAGATTAGTTGCTTTTAAAGATATGTCTAACGAAGACGTTTTTATCACTAAATCAACTGCAGACACAAAAGAAACTATCACTGTTGACGGTGTTGAATATCCAGTTGTAAAAATGGAGATCTCTAGAACTTCTCACCCTTTTTACACTGGTAAATCTAAACTTATCGATACTGCAGGACGTATTGATAAATTCAAAACTAAATACGCTAAACACGTTAAATAATATTTATCGGTTTATAGAAATATCACAAACTCCCCATTTTGGGGAGTTTTTTTATTTTTATGACTCTCCAAAACTTTGTAACTTTGAAATCTTAAAGTACGGAAAAGTTCTTTCTTTTCCATAACAACTAAGCGATTATGAATTATATCCTTTTCGATGGTCCAGTTCGGACTTCTCTTTTACCTTTTACTTTCACTCGTCCTGTTGCGGACATTTTGATTGGAATTTTGACTATTCGTCAAAAATGGGAAATGCGTTTGGGTTCGACTACAACAACTTTGACTGAAGAATATTTATCCGAAAAATTTCCAATGGTAGAAATGGAGGAAAATGTTATGATCAACGCTTCTTTTCTTCCTAATGCCGTTTTGGCCGAAATGGTGCGGAATCTAAAAGCAAATCAAGTCATTTTCAAAGGTGATGATGTTATTGCCTTTTACACCAACGAAAATCAGGAAGAAGTAGATTTTGATACTTACGAAATCATAGAATTCGAAGAGAAAGTATTTAGAGTAGAGCATACTTGGGATATTTTTTCGAAAAACAATGCCGCTATTAGCGAAGATTTTGAGCTTTTGACTGAAGGTAGGACATCGCAACCTATTCCTAAAAGTGTGAATGTAATTGATAAAAATAACATTTTTATCGAAGAAGGTGCCAAATTGGAATTTGTAACCCTAAACGCCTCTTCAGGACCAATTTATATTGGAAAAAATACAGAAATAATGGAAGCTACCGTTATTCGAGGCCCATTTGCATTATGTGAAAATGCTTCTGTAAAAATGGGATCTAAAATTTACGGAGCAACAACAGTGGGTTCCTATTCCAGAATTGGAGGGGAAGTCAAAAATGCTGTGATATTTTCTTATTCTAATAAAGGACATGAGGGTTTTTTAGGAGATTCTGTGCTTGGTGAATGGTGTAATATCGGAGCCGATACCAACACTTCAAACTTGAAAAACAATTATGATGAAGTAAAACTCTGGAGTTATGAAACCGAAGGTTTTGCAAAAACTGGACTACAATTTTGTGGTTTAATGATGGGAGACCACAGCAAATGCGGTATTAATACAATGTTCAACACCGGAACTGTTGTAGGTGTTAGTGCTAACATTTTTGGTAGTGGTTTTCCACGCAACTTTGTACCTAGTTTTTCTTGGGGTGGGGCTGCAGGTTTTACAACTTATATAACCAAAAAAGCTTTCGAAACCGCTCGGTTGGTGATGAGTCGAAGAAATATTGATTTCGATGAGAAAGAAGCAGCGATTTTAGAACACGTTTTTGAGGAATCAAAAAAATGGAGAAAGGAATAGATAATTTATCTTTTTTATAAACCGCAGGTTCGCAGATTAATAATAGTCTCTGAATCTGCGGTTTGCTTTTAGACTTTTTTGTTTGTAAATTTGCATCCTCAATTTTTTGACAACGATTTCATTAATTGAGAATGCTTATGAAACAAAAAAAGAAAGTTGCCTTTTATACTCTTGGTTGTAAGTTAAATTTCTCTGAAACTTCTACCATTGCCCGAAGTTTTCAAGACGAAGGTTTTGACCGCGTCGATTTTGAAGAAGTGGCTGATATGTATGTGATCAACACTTGTTCTGTTACTGAAAATGCTGACAAACAATTCAAGCAAGTTGTGCGAAAAGCGATGAAGCTCAATAACAAAGCTTTCGTAGCCGCCATTGGTTGTTATGCGCAATTAAAACCCGAAGAGTTAGCCAATGTTGATGGAGTAGATTTGGTTTTGGGTGCTACTGAAAAGTTTAAAATCACCGACTACATTAACGATTTATCTAAAAACGATTTTGGCGAAGTGCATTCTTGTGAGATTGAAGAAGCTGATTTTTACGTGGGCAGTTATTCTATCGGCGACAGAACTCGTGCTTTTTTGAAAGTGCAAGACGGCTGCGATTACAAATGTACTTATTGTACCATTCCGTTGGCGCGAGGAATTTCTCGAAGCGATGAATTGGCTAATGTCCTGAAAAATGCCAAAGAAATTTCAGAGCAAGGAATAAAAGAAATTGTCTTAACAGGAGTTAATATTGGAGATTATGGTAAGGGTGAATTCGGAAATAAAAAACACGAACACACTTTTTTAGAATTAGTTCAAGAATTGGACAAAGTGGAAGGAATCGAAAGATTAAGAATTTCCTCGATAGAGCCGAATTTATTGAAAAACGAAACCATCGAATTCGTTTCTCAAAGTAGAACTTTTGTTCCTCATTTTCACATTCCGTTGCAATCCGGAAGCAATGAAATCTTGAAGTTGATGAAACGTCGTTATCTAAGAGAAGTGTATACAGAACGAGTGAACAAGATTCGCGAAGTGATGCCAGATGCTTGCATTGGTGTAGATGTGATTGTGGGTTTTCCTGGTGAAACCGATGAGCATTTCTTAGAAACTTATCATTTTCTAAATGATTTAGATATTTCTTATTTGCACGTTTTCACTTATTCAGAACGTGACAATACCGAAGCTGCCGAAATGGAAGGGATTGTTCCTGCCAATGTTCGATCGAAACGCAGCAAAATGTTACGCGGTTTGTCTGTAAAAAAACGCCGTGCTTTTTACGAAAGTCAGATTGGAAATAATAGAACGGTACTTTTCGAAGCAGAAAACAAAGAAGGATACATTCACGGATTTACCGAAAATTATGTGAGAGTAAAAACGCCTTGGAATCCAGAATTAGCCAATACTTTGCACGAAATCAATTTATCGAAAATTGATGAAGATGGAAGTGTAAGAATCGCGTTTTTGAATGTTGAAGTTGAATAATTTTTATTTTGTTAAAGTGAGTTTATAAATATTGGTTTCCAAAAGATCTAAATCATTATCTTCGCAAATCAGCAATTGAATTTGGGTTTCGGATTTATGATAAAGTGTTAAACCTTCGAATTTATGATTGTCGGAGATTTTATAAGTAAATTCAATTTCGAAAGTTTCGCTATTCATTCTTCCTATTATACTCCCTAATATTTCTCCGTCATCATAAGTGGATGTGGTGTCTTCGGCTGTGGCCAAAAAATAAATTTTACCGTCCACAAGAATAGCATCTGTAAAGGAGGTTTCGATGTGTTTGATTTTAGGTAATGACACTTTTATAAACTCGGCATTGGGTTCTTTTTCTAAGGATTTAATTTTGAAAATTCCATTGCAGGAATTGGCACCGTTTCCTCTTTGAAATAATAGCCAATTTTCCTCGCTAAACAAAGCACCTTCAATATTGAGTTCATCGTCCGAAATAGAAACAGATTGTTTCATATTTTGGTACAATTTTGATAAACTTATTTCTTGCACTTCTTTGGTTTCAAGATTGTAAGTTATTCTTCTTTCTCTTTTAGAAGTAGAACCCGAACCCAAAAGATGGAATTCGTCTCCTTTTAAAGCTATGGATTCAAAATCGAATTTGTCTTTTTTAGGAATGTTTTCTTGGGTGTTTTCTAGTAGCTTTATTTTCGAAAGTTGGTTTTCAGAAATGTGATATTCGTATAAAAAAGAACTGTTGTCAGAAATGACAAACAAGGAATTGTCTATGTAAATAAGCCCTGATGCTGAGCCAATACCGATAATTTTAAAGAATTTTTCAAGTTTGATATTTTGCATAAATTAGGATTCAAAGGGTCTGTTTATAATGCTAAAAGGTTATTGCTAAACTTTTCGAAATTAGTAAAATCAATCGGATTTGTGTTAGCTTTTTACTATATCTTTGCCAACCTAAATTATTTGAAGTGAATTTATCTCAATATACAAAAGAGTTTTCTTATAACCTGCAATTGGCCTATCCTGTTATTTTGGGTATGCTTGGTCATACTTTGATTGGTATTGTCGATAATTTTATGGTAGGAAATCTCGGTTCAACAGAATTAGCTGCGGTTTCCCTAGGGAACAGTTTTATCTTTATTGGAATGTCATTGGGAATTGGTTTTTCTACGGCTATTACTCCTTTTATTGCTGAAGCCGACGCTGAAAAAAACGATAAAAAGATCCGCACTACTTTTCATCACGGACTTTTATTATGCACTATATTGGGTGTTGCTATTTTTGTTTTAATTGTTTTAGCAAAACCCATTATGCGATTGATGAACCAGCCTGTGGCGGTTGTTGAATTGGCATCGCCTTACATTGATTGGGTTGCTTTCTCGCTGATTCCCGTGATAATTTTTCAAGGATATAAGCAATTTGCAGATGGTTTATCGCAAACCAAATATTCGATGTACGCCATTTATTTGGCTAATGTTGTGCACGTTTTCTTTAATTATGTACTGATTTATGGTGTTTGGGGTTTTCCTAAATTGGGAATACTTGGGGCTGCATTAGGAACCGTTATTTCTAGGATAATGATGGTTGTTTTTATGCATTATATAATGAAACACAATAGTGCTTTCAAACGATATTTTAAAAATTTTACTTTCAAAGAAATTAAGAAGTCGATTTTAATGAAAATTATCAATCTTGGTTTTCCTTCGGCGATGCAAATGTTGTTTGAAGTGGCTTTATTTACTGCTGCTATTTGGCTTTCAGGTTCGCTAGGCAAGAATAGTCAAGCCGCCAATCAGATTGCATTGACTTTGGCTTCCTCTACTTTTATGGTTGCGATTGGTTTTAGCGTAACAGCGATGATAAGAGTTAGTAATTATAGGGGATTAAAAGACTATAACGAATTGATTGTGATCGCAAGGTCTATCTTTTTATTGACGATTATGGTCGAGGTCTTTTTTGGGGCACTTTTTGTGATTTCACATCGATTTTTACCGCATTTGTTTCTGAATATGACCGATATTGCGCAACAGTTGGATAACGCTGAAATAATAATTATCGCTTCCAAATTACTCTTGGTAGCAGCGGTTTTTCAAATTTCAGATGGGATGCAAGTGGTTGTTTTGGGTGCTTTGCGTGGTTTGCAAGATGTAAAAATCCCTATGTACATTACCTTCGTGGCGTATTGGGTTGTTGGATTCCCCATTTCCTATTACCTTGGAAAATACACTAATTTAGGCGCCACTGGTATCTGGATTGGACTTTTGGCTGGGCTAACGTCGGCTGCATTTTTTCTGTACATTCGTTTTTCACGATTGACCAAAAGATTGGTTTTGGAAAATGCGGAAATTTAAAGTTTTTTCTGAACTAATTTGTAACTTCCAATAGGATTCAGCGTATAATAACCGAACAATTTAATTTTCAAACGAAATGATATTATTACTAATTATTGGGGTTATTCTACTGATTGTGAGTTTTGCTGTAAAAAGCAATGCAGGCAATCCGTTATTCAAGTTTTCGAATACGCTTAGAACCATTGGATTTATTGTAATTGCCTTGGGGGTTTTTGCCTCAATGCTCAAACAAATTGATGCAGGTAAAGTAGGCGTAAAATCGCTTTACGGAAGTGTACAACCCGATATTCTTGAAAGTGGTTTGCATTTGATAAATCCACTTTTAGATGTGACTGATTTTGATATTCAAACTCAAAATTATACTATGTCAGCAGTCCATAACGAAGGCTCACAAGAAGGCGATGACGCCATTCGAGTATTGTCAAATGATGGCTTGGAAGTGGTTATAGATTTGACGGTTTTGTACCGCATTATTCCAGCTGATGCGCCAAAAGTTTTCAAGCAAATTGGTGTGAATTACAACGATAAAATTGTACGACCTGTCACCAGAACCCGTATTCGTGATAATGCTGTTTATTATGATGCGGTGGCATTGTATTCGACCAAAAGAAATGAATTTCAACAGCGAATTTTTGCTAATATTGAAGCTGATTTTAAAGCAAGAGGATTGGTCTTGGAGCAATTATTAATAAGAAATATTAATCTGCCAGCATCGGTAAAAGCAACTATCGAAAGCAAGATTAATGCGGAGCAAGAAGCTCAAAAAATGACTTTCGTTTTACAGAAAGAAAAGCAAGAAGCCGAAAGAAAAAGGGTCGAGGCACAGGGTATTGCCGATTACCAAAGAATTATTTCGTTGGGATTGACTGATAAACAATTACAATACGAACAAATAAAAGCACAAAAAGAAATTGCTGTTTCGCCAAATACCAAAATTATTTTTATGGGAAAAGGAAGTGCGCCAGTAATTTTGTCTGATAAATAGTAACTGTTTGTAGTTTATGGTTTGTAGTTTTGTAAAGGACAACAAACCATAAATCATAAACCCTAAACCACAAACATAAAATGGAATTACCAAAATTTTTACTAGGAGACAATACTGATTTTCCGGAAGATATCTTTATTATTCATCTCGATTATCCGCGATTTATCATCAATTTGAAAGACGATGAAGTCGAATTTATGGAAGAAGCCGAAGATCTAGATGAAGGCGAACTAAATGCCGAAATGGAAGGGCTTATTGTTCTTGCTAATGAATTTTATGATCGAGAAATGGAGCGTTACGAAAAAGAGTAATTATACCGATTAGCAATATATAAGAGTCCAATAAATTGTACACAATATATTGTCTATCGGCATAAACCATTGTAAAATTTTTAAATGGATTAGACCATTTTAAAATTACAATTGGTATTACTTCTTAAAATACATTTCCAATAATTCTTGAGCGGCTGCAAAAGGCGATATTTCATCGTTTTGCACCGCTTTTTTTGTGGATTCTAAGAGCTTTTGAATGTCTGAATGATTGTAAAAATTGGTTTTGAGTTGCTCGTTGATAGTCTCTAGCATCCAATATTGATTTTGTTCCTTCCTTTTTTCGAAGAAGTAGTTGTTTTCTTTTGTTAATTTTAGAAATTCAACAATTGTATTCCAAACCTCAGGAATTCCTTTGTGCGTAAGCGCGCTACAAGTGGAAGTTTTTGGTGTCCATCCTGATTTTTTTGCTGGAAATAGATGCAATGCTCGATTGAATTCGGCTTTTGCCATTTCGGCTTTTTTGATATTATCCCCATCGGCTTTATTAATGACAATCGCATCGGCCATTTCCATAATGCCGCGTTTTATTCCTTGTAATTCATCGCCTGCGCCTGATATTTTGAGTAATAAAAAGAAATCTACCATACTATGAACAGCTGTTTCGCTTTGTCCAACACCTACTGTTTCAATGAGAATGGTATCAAAACCTGCTGCTTCGCAAAGGGTTATGGTTTCTCTGGTTTTCCGAGCCACACCGCCCAAAGTTTCGCCTGAAGCCGAAGGTCTTATATAGGCATTGGGGTCTTTGACTAATTCTTCCATTCGGGTTTTGTCGCCAAGAATACTTCCGTGGGAAATTGTACTCGAAGGGTCTACTGCAAGAACGGCAACTTTTTTTCCTAATCCAGTAAGATGTTTACCAAAAGCTTCGATAAACGAACTTTTTCCAACTCCGGGAACTCCTGTGATTCCTATTCTTACGGATTTATTGGCGTGCGGCAAGCAAGCGTTGATTACTTCATTAGCTTTCGCCAAATGGCTCGCATTAGTACTTTCAACCAAAGTAATGGCTCGACTCAAGGCTGAGATGTTTCCATTTAAAATGCCTTCAATCAGCTCTTCTGAAGTAGGTTGTTTTTTTCTAAAAATTTGGATGGCAGCCACAGCATTCGAACTGATAATTTCTGTAGCAGAAATTACATCTTTTTCGTGAAGTGCCGAGTGTTTTTTGTTTTCGTTTTTCAAACCTTAAAATCGTTTGAGTAAAATTAGTAAATTTTGACGAAAATTTCAGTCTAATGTTATTAAACCAGGTTGTTTATTTTGGCGTATTGTAATAAAATAATGGTTTTTGCATCTTTTATTTCGCCTGTAGCAATCATTGCATAAGCTTCCACAAAAGGCATTTCGATTACTTCTATTTCTTCTTGCTCGTGTTCTAATCCTCCGCCATCGTGGACTTTCATCGAAGCATCATATTCGCCAACAAATAAGTGTAAAATTTCAGTAACTGCTCCAGGCGAAACAAAGGTTTCCATAATTTTTTGCACGGATTTTATACGATAACCTGTTTCTTCTTCGGTTTCTCGAATAATACATTGCTCCGGATGGTCTTGGTCAAGAAGTCCAGCGCAAACTTCGATCATCATACCAGTTTCATTCCCGTTGAGGTAGGCAGGAAGTCTGAATTGTCGAGTAAGGATTATGGTTTTTTTAGTCGAATTGAAAAGTAAGATTCCTGCACCGTTGCCTCTGTCGTATACTTCTCTTTTTTGGGTAATCCAAACACCGTCTTTTCTCAGAAAATCGAAAGTGACTTTGTTCAATAAGTACCAATTGTCTGAAAGCAATTCTGTTTGCTGTATTTTTATGTTTGGATTCTTCATTTGGTAGGTTGATTAAAAAAAACGTCCCGAGTTATCGAGACGTTTAGCATTTTTATTTTAAAATCGTTTGCTTTCTGTCTGGTCCAACAGAAATAATTTTTATAGGCACTTCGATATAGTTTTCTATGAATTCAATGTATTCTTTCAACTCTTTTGGCAATTGATCGTAAGAGGTCATTCCTGTTAAATCCTGAGCCCAACCTTTTAATTCAGTGTAAATTGGCGTTACATTTTCGTCTTCGATATTATATGGGAAGTGAGATATCGCTTTGCCTTTATAGTTGTATTGTGTACACACTTTCAATGTAGGGAAACCAGAAAGAATATCGCCTTTCATCATCATCAGTTGGGTTACTCCATTGATTTGTACTGCGTATTTCAAGGCAACTAAATCCAACCAACCACAACGACGTTTTCTGCCTGTAACTGAGCCATATTCATTACCAACTCTTGCCATAGTTTCCCCGTCTTCGTCATGAAGTTCCGTTGGAAACGGCCCGCTTCCCACACGAGTTACATAAGCTTTGAAAATTCCGTACACTTCTTTTATTTTATTTGGAGCAATACCTAGTCCAGTACAAGCGCCCGCAGCTGTTGTGTTTGACGAAGTCACATAAGGATACGTTCCGAAATCTACATCAAGTAAGGAACCTTGAGCTCCCTCGCATAAAATAGATTTTCCGTCTTTTTGCGCTTGATTGATGTATTCTTCGCTGTCGATAAAATCAATTTTTCTCAACTCTTCGATGGATTCGAAGAATTCTTTTTCCATTTCCACTAGATTGTATTGGATGTTTACATCGTAGAATTTGATCATTTCCTCGTGCTTGTTTGCCAAAGATCTGTATCTTTCCTGGAAGTCTTCCAATTCGATATCCCCAACGCGAATTCCATTTCTGCCGGTTTTGTCCATGTATGTTGGTCCAATTCCTTTCAATGTAGAACCAATTTTTGCTTTCCCTTTTGAAGCTTCAGAGGCAGCATCGAGCAAACGATGCGTTGGTAGAATTAAATGTGCTTTTCTAGAGATTATCAATTTGCTTTTGATGTCTAATTCGAATTTTGCTAAGCCTTCAATTTCTCTTTGAAAAACAACAGGGTCAATTACTACTCCATTTCCAATAATATTGATGGCTGTTTTATGAAAAATCCCAGAAGGAATGGTTCTCAAAACGTGTTTTATTCCATCAAATTCTAAAGTGTGACCAGCATTTGGGCCACCTTGAAAGCGAGCTATAATGTCATATTTAGACGTAAGTACGTCAACAATTTTTCCTTTTCCTTCATCTCCCCATTGTAATCCTAGTAATAAATCTGCGGCCATTCTGTTTTATTGTTTGTAGTTAGTTTGTTATTTATTTCGTTTTGTTCCGTATAGATATAAGGAATGATTTGTAATGTCAATATCAAAAATGTCTTCTATGGTTTTTTTGATAGTTTGAATTCGAGGATCACAAAATTCTATTACTTCACCCGTATCTGTCATTATGATGTGGTCATGTTGCTTGTCGAAATATGATTTTTCATAATGTGCTTGGTTTTGACCAAATTGATGTTTGCGCACCAAGCCAGATTCTAATAAAAGCTCGATTGTATTGTAAAGAGTAGCTCTACTAACACGGTAGTTTTTGTTTTTCATTTTGATATAAAGATTTTCTATATCAAAATGCTCTTCGCTGTCATATATTTCTTGAAGAATAGCATAGCGCTCGGGCGTTTTTCGATGTCCTTTGTTCTCAAGATACAATGTAAAAACATTTTTTACAATTTCTTGATTAGTACTATTATCAGCCGATATCTGTGTCATATGCTGCAAAGATAAATTATTATTTTTTAGTTTAGAAGTTAAAAAGTTTAAAAGTTTAACAACAACTCCTGCGCTTTTAAATGGAGAATCATTTCCTAATTATTGTATTCTCGGGTTACCTTGTCAACACCGTCAATTTGTTTAATATTGTCTATTAATTTCTTCAAAATATTATTATTTTGAACAATTACAGCAATTTTTCCGTTGAAGATACCTGCTTCCCCACTAAGCGAAATACTTTGAATGTTTACGTTCATATTGTCTGAAATTACTTTCGTGAGTTTATTGGTGAGTCCAATAGTGTCCATACCGGTAATATGTAAAATAGCCTTGAATTCTTGTTGGGAAGAATCAATCCATTTTGCTTGCATTATCCTGTACGCATAATTCGATTGCAAGCTAATGGAGTTGGGGCAATCCCTCTTGTGTACTTTAATTCCTTCATTAATAGTAACAAATCCAAAAACTTCGTCCCCAGGAATTGGGTTGCAGCAAGTAGATAGTTTATAATCTAATTTGTCTTGGTCTGCACCAAAAACCAGCATGTCGTAATTGCTATTGAGTACTTGTTTGTGAATATCTTCATTAGCAGTACTAGCGGATCGTTTGATTTTATTTTTGAAGAAATTAATAAAGGTGTTGCTTTTTTGAGCAGCATAATCTTTTAACTGTTGGTTCTCGATTGCTCCAACACCAACGCGGTAAAATAAATCTAAACTTGTTTTTAATTTGAAAAAGTTGACTAGTTCATTCACCACTGATTCACTTAAGGTTATTTTTAAGTGTTTCAATTTTCGGGTAAGGATTTCTTTTCCTTCTTCTGCAATTTTTTTGGTATTCTCATTGAGAACGTTCTTAATTTTATTTTTTGCGCGAGAAGTAGTTACATAATCCAACCAGTTAATGGTTGGTTTTTGATATTGAGAAGTAATGATTTCTATTTGATCACCACTTTTCAATTCGTGATTTAATGGCACTAATTTTCCGTTGACACGGGTTCCTCTTGTTCGGATTCCAACTTCCGAGTGAATGCTAAACGCAAAATCAAGCGAAGTTGCGCCTTTAGGCAATGATTTTATTTCTCCTTTTGGAGTAAAAACGAAGATTTCCTTTGAATACAAATTCATTTTGAAATCCTCTACAAAATCTACTGCATTGGTTTCAGGGTTTTCCAAAGCTTCTTTGAGTAGATTCAGCCAAATGTCTAAACCGCTTTCCTCACTGCCCCCTTGTTTGTATTTGTAATGGGCAGCATATCCTTTTTCCGCAATTTCGTCCATGCGTTCACTACGAACTTGCACTTCGACCCAGCGTCCTTTTGGTCCCATTACTGTAATGTGTAAAGCCTCATATCCCGTAGTTTTTGGCGATGAAATCCAATCACGCAATCGGCTTGGGCTTGGGCGGTAATGATCGGTAACAATTGAGTAAATTTTCCAAGCTAAAAATTTTTCTTCTTGTGGCTCTGATTTATAAACAATACGAATGGCAAATTTGTCGTAAACTTCATCGAAACCTACTCCTTGGGCTTTCATTTTTCTGTAGATAGAAAAGATAGATTTTGGTCTCCCTTTGATGATGTATTCAAGATTTTCTTTGTCTAATGATTTTTTTAAGACATCGGAAACGTCTTTGATATACGCATCTTGTTCTTCTTTTGTTTCTTTTATTTTGCTTACAATATCATTGTAAATTTCTGGCTCAGTGTATTTTAATCCTAAATCTTCGAGTTTGTTTTTTATTTTATACAGACCCAAACGATGGGCTAGTGGTGCATAAATATATAGGGTTTCAGAGGCAATTTTGATTTGTTTGTGATCCTCCATATTGTCTAAAGTTTGCATATTATGCAATCTGTCGGCAATTTTAATTAGAATAACACGTACATCGTCATTGAGCGTGAAAAGCATTTTTCTAAAGTTTTCAGCTTGCATCGAAACGTTCATTTCTTTTTGAACTTTCGAAATTTTTGTCAATCCTTCGACTAGTTGTGCGACTTTTGGACCAAACATTTTGTCAATGTCTTCAGTCGTAATGGGAGTGTCTTCTACAACATCATGTAATAATGCTGCCGCGATCGCAGTAGCTCCCAAACCAATTTCAGATGCTACAATTTTGGCCACTGCAATAGGATGAAAAAAATAGGCCTCGCCAGATTTTCTGCGCTGATCTTTATGCGCATCCATAGCGACGTCAAATGCTTTACGAATGAGTTTTTTGTCTTCGGTAGTTAAGGTTTGGTAACTAATGCGAAGTAACTCTTTGTATTCTTGAGCAATGGCCTTGTTTTCTTTTTCTAAATCTATTTCTAGCATAACCGATTTGTTGATTTTTTAAAAATAGGTATAACTAATGAGATATGCAAACGGGGATTGAAAAATGTGGTTTTAAAACGTTTACTATTTTACTCTAACAAAATCCAAATCTTGGAAATCATAACTAAAGTCGGTCAAGTCTGAAATGGGTTTCATTTTTAGTCCTTTTGAATTTCCGTTTTCATCCCGTTCGAAAAACAAAAAAGCATCTGCGTTGAAACTACGATTGTTCCATTTTACTGTAAAAGTATTGTCTTTATAAAAGAAAACCTCGCCTGCAAGTTGGGGAGATCGAGTGGATTTGAAAAATAACTTCCCTTTTTTTTCTGAAAGTTCAATTTGTCCAAACCAATTATCAACATAAGATCCAGTATAATTCTTGAAATCAATTTTCTTTTTTTCTTTTAGATTATTGGTTACCGTTGCCCATACTTTATTAGTGGTTTTATCAGCTGCCGAAACATTATCTTTTTCTCGTTTGCTATATAATTCTACATAATTGGTATATGGAATACTTAGGTAGCTGTCTTTGATCGTGTTTGTAATAGCGGTAAAAGCAGCTCCCGATTGCTGATTGGTCAATACCACAATTCCTAAATTGAGTTCAGGGAACAAGGTTGTTTGAGTTACAATCCCTTCCAATCCACCGGTGTGAGTTACTTGTTTGTAGCCTTTGACATCGCTCAAAAACCAACCCAATCCATATCCACTAAAATGGGTGTTATAGGGTGGTCTTGTATTGGTAGGAATTATAGTTTGAAGGCTCCACATCTCGTTGTGTTCCTTTTTAGAAAACAATTGGAACTGATTTTCTGGGCCATATTTTCCATTATTCAATTGCAAGATCATCCATTTGCTCAAATCGTTTACGCTCGAATAAATTCCTGCAGCAGCATCAAAAAGTTGATTTTTATATCTTGAAATTACTTTAAGTTTTCCATCGGTAGGAACGTGAGGTACAATAATGTTAGTGGTGTCTTTCAATCTCAAAAAGGAAGCGGCACTATTGTTCATTGCCAATGGTTTCATAATTCGTTCTTCGATAAAATCGCACCAAGTTCTACCGCTTGCTTTTGCAATAACTTCGCCTGCTACGATATACAACAAATTGTCGTAATCGTATTTGGTTCGAAAAGCCGAAACAGGTTTTAAATACTCTAAATTACGGATAATGTCAGTCGCAGTGAAATCACTTCCGTCAGGCCAAATCATTAAGTCGCCAGCACCAAGACCCAATCCGCTTCGGTGAGTGACCAAATCGCGAATGGTAAATTCGTTGGTAACGTAATCATTGTACATTTTGAAATCAGGGAGATATGTAATCACTTTATCGTCCCAGGTGAGTTTTTTTTCATCAACCAACATCGCTATTGCAGCAGTCGTAAAAGCTTTGCTGTTGGATGCAATTCCAAACAAGGTGTTGGCATCGACTTTTTCTTTGGTCAGGATCGATTTTAGTCCGTAACCTTTAGAAAGAATCACTTTTCCGTCTTTAACAATAGCTACGGCAATTCCCGGAACGTCAAAACTTTTCAGTGTGTTTTCAACTAAATCATCAACTTGTTTTTCGCTTATTTGTGCGAAAGAGTTTAAATTGCTAATAAGCAGTAGTACGACGATGGTTAATTTAATAGTATTCATAATTCAATATTCTGTTTTCTATGTTCTATTTTCTCTACACTATTTTCTAAAATCTGCTCCCGATAGCTATCGGGACTAAAATCCCCTTTGTCTTTTAGCTTCAAATATCAAAATGGCCGCAGCAACAGAAACGTTCATACTGTCGATTTCGCCTTGCATCGGGATGATGATATTTTGTGTGGCTGCATCTCGCCATTCTTGGGTTAATCCCGTTGCTTCCGTGCCAACAACCAAAGCAGTTGGAGTAGTGTAATCTTGGGTGTGATAGGAAGTTGAATTTTGTAAAGTGGCGCAATAAATATTGATTTTTCGTTCTTTCAAAAAAGCAATAATTTCGGTTGTGGTCCCAGTGGCGATTTGGTTGGTAAACAAACAACCTACGCTAGAACGTACAATATTGGGATTATACAAATCACTTTTTGGATTGGCAATGATTACGGCATCGAGATGGGCTGCATCGGCAGTGCGTAATAGCGCACCAATATTTCCTGGTTTCTCTGGGGCTTCAGCCACAAGAATAAATGGATTTTTAGTTAATTTTATATCTGCTAATTGCAAGGATTTGGATTTGGCTACAGCCAAAACACCTTCGGTGGTATCGCGATAGGCTAGTTTTTGATAGACTTCTTTTGAAATTTCTATTAGTTCTGCAGTTTTCGAAAGGCTATGAATCTCATTTGGTGCCAATAAGTCTGGCAAAAACAAAATCGTTTCGATTTCATATCCGCCTTTTGTTGCAATTTCAATTTCTCTTTTTCCTTCAATCAAAAAAGTTCTGGATTGTTTGCGGGCTTTTGCTTTTTCTTGCAAGAGCACTAACGATTTAATGAATGGATTTTGAGCAGAAGTGATTTGTTTCATTTTGAAATTTAAAGGGTAAAGTGTCAAAGTTACAAAGGTTTTGTCTTTTTTTTTGCATATTTTTGGTGCATATATACTTTTATGGTTTCATTTTGAAAAATTATTCGGTTAGATTATATCAAAAAAGCGATTATGATACTTGGAATGTGTTTATTGGTCAAGCCAAAAATGCAACTTTCCTTTTTCATCGTGATTTTATGGACTATCATTCCGATCGATTTCAGGATTATTCCTTGATTGTTTTGAATGGTGAAAAATGGGTGGCTGTACTTCCTGCAAATGTGGTAGGTAATCAAGTTTTCTCGCATCAAGGATTGACTTATGGGGGATTGGTGTATAATGAAAAAGTTGGTGCAGTATTGGTCGATATTATTTTTAATAAGATTTTAGATTTTCTAAAGGATAACAAAATAGAAAATTTTGTATTAAAATTGATTCCCGAATTTTATCAATTGAGGTCTTGCAGTGAAATAAATTATTTTTTGTTTCGAAAGAATGCTGTATTACTAAAGCGAAGTATGAATTTAGCGATAGATTTTACTAAGCCATTGAATATATCAAAAAGTAAGTTGAAACATTTTAGAAGAATTACTAAACTTGGAATTTCTATTGAAGAAGTAGAAGATTGTACCTCTTTTTGGAACGAAGTTTTAATTCCCCGGTTACAAGAAAAACACCAAGCAAAGCCAGTTCATTCATTAAAAGAGATTAATCAATTGAAATCTGATTTTCCTGAGAGTATAAAACAAATTAATGCGTATTTTGACGGTGAACTTGTTGCCGGGATTACACTTTTCTTCTCTCAGCAAGTTGTTAAATCACAGTATGGAGCCACTACTCATAGGGGAGAAGCTGTTAGAGCATTAGATTATTTGTTTATCAATTTGATAATGAAATACTCAGGTGATTTTTCTTTTTTTGATATGGGTATCGTTGATGATAAAAATTCATATAATGCAGGTTTACTGCAGCAGAAAGAAGAATTAGGATGTGCTGTTTATATTCAGGACGTATATAAAATCGACATCGGGAACGATTTGAAAAATAAGGACATTAGACAATGATACAATTTCTCGATTTAAAAAAAATTAATGCGCCTTATGAAACTGAATTTCAAGAAAAATTGAAAACGGTTTTAGATAAGGGTTGGTATATTTTGGGCGATGAAGTTGCTTCATTTGAAACTAATTTTGCCAATTATTGTGGAGCACAACATTGCATCGGTGTTGGCAATGGTTTGGATGCTTTGGTTTTGATTTTCAAAGGCTACATTCAATTAGGAAAATTGCAAAAAGGGGACGAAGTAATTGTTCCTGCCAATACTTATATTGCCAGCATTTTGGCGATTTTAGAGGCAGATTTGATTCCAGTTCTGCTCGAACCCAAGTTGGAAACCTACAACCTAAATCCTGCTTTGATTTTAGAAAAAATTACTTCAAAAACGAAGGCAATTCTTGCTGTTCATCTTTACGGACAATTAGCCGAAATGGATGAAATCAATAAAATTGCAATTCAAAATAATTTGATTGTTGTAGAAGATGCTGCACAAGCGCACGGCGCTAGAAAAAGTAGCCAGCGTTCAGTAGGAAGTGTTCAGTTAGATTCTGGGACACACAACACACAACGCACAACACCCATTAATAAAGCGTACAGTTTTTATCCAGGCAAAAATTTGGGTGCTTTAGGCGATGGTGGCGCGGTTGTTACTAATGATGCGGAATTGGCAAAAGTGATACAGTCACTTAGAAATTATGGTTCCGAAGCGAAATATCAGAATGAATTTATTGGTGTCAATTCACGATTAGACGAAATTCAAGCGGCTTTTCTAAATGTGAAATTGCCTAATTTGGATGCTGAAAATACTGTTCGAAAAGCAATTGCCAAACGCTATTTGTCTGAAATCAAAAATTATAAAATTACTTTACCATTTTGGGATTTGTCTGATAATCATGTTTTTCATTTGTTTGTCATTCGAACCAAAAACAGAAATGAATTGCAACAGTTTTTATTAGAAAAAGGTATTCAAACGATGATTCATTATCCAATTCCGCCACACAAGCAAAAAGCTTTTAGTCCCGAGACTTCGGGATGGAATAATTTGTCTTTTCCAATTACTGAAAAAATTCATAATGAAGTTTTGAGTTTACCAATAAGTCCAGTGATGACAATAGATGAGGTGGATTTTGTTGTTTCAATTTTAAATCAGTATTGATGGGGATCATTAGTAAAATAAAATACATTTGCTTTGTTTATTTGCGAATCAAGAAATATGAAATACTTTCTGATTGCAAGAATGTAATAGGAAATCCAATAAAGTGTCATCCTTTATTGCTAAAGGGAAAAGGAAAAATTTTCTTTGGTAAAAATGTACAAATAGGAGTACTTTCTTCGCCTTTTTTTTATTCACATTATAGTTATTTTGAAGCTAGAGAAACCTTCAGTGAAATTAGTATTGGAGACGATGTAGCCATTAATAATGCTTTTTCGATAGAATGCAATGCTAAAGTTATAATTGAAAATGATGTTTTAATTGGATCTTTTTGTTCTATTATGGATAATGATGGACACGATTTGGCAATAGAAAAGAGAAAGGATGGGAATCATCCTAAAATGGCATCGATTCATATTCAACAAAATGTATTTTTAGGCTCGAATGTTACCATTTTAAAGGGAGTCACCATCGGAAAAAATTCGATTATTGGCAATGGTTCCGTTGTGACAAAAAGTATTCCTGACAATGTGATTGCTGCTGGAAATCCTGCAAAAGTTATTAGAAATTTATAACATTGAAAAATCTTAAACAAAATAAGCTAATAAAAATTTTATCACTGAACTCTATTTCGGTTGTGATTAGTTTTTTTTTGGGAATTGCTTCTACCAAAATTGTTTCCCTATTTATGGGTGCTTCTGGAATGGCTTTGCTGGGGAGTTTTAAAAATTTCACTTCAATGTTTAAGTCAATGTCAACTCTAGGAATCAATAATCTGGTTGTTAAGTTAGTTGTCGAAAACAAAGAAGATAAGAAAGAACTTTCGATCATTTATTCTACTTTTTTTTGGGTTTTTTTGCTTATTTCAATTGTTTTAGGAGGAGGTATTTTGATATTTTCAGGATTCATTGCTGAATTTTTATTTTTCAGTAAAAGCTATCTTATTCCTGTTCAATTTTTCGCTTTGCTTTTGCCTTTAGTGGTTCTCAATGTTTTTTGGATGGCAATTTATAATGGTCTCGAAGCCTTCAAAAAAATAGTTGTGATACAAATCATTTCTAATGTTTTGGTTTTTGGACTTACAGCATTTTTGATTTGGAAGCAAAATATTTTTGGAGGTCTTTTGTCAGTCGCTTTGAGCGAATTACTTTTGATATTGGTCACTTTTTTGTTTGTGAGAAGGGATAAGAGCTATTTTCAATTTGATTTACAAAGAATTGTCAGCCAAAAATATTTTGAAGCCATACTGAAATTTTCATCGATGGCATTGTTAAGCGCAATCATTGTTCCTTTGACTTTAATTTTGATTAGGACGCAAATTATTAATCGTTATTCTATTGAAGAGGCAGGGATTTGGGATGCTGTAAATAGATTGTCGAGTTTTTATATGTTGATATTTAGTTCGGGTTTGTCCTTGTATTATATGCCTAAATTAGCATCTTTAGAGACAGAAGTTGAGTTCAAGGAAGAACTTAAATCGTATTTCAAGATTTTGGTTCCACTTTTTTTGATTATATTAATTGTGGTTTTTTTTGCAAAGGAAATTATTGTTGACTTGGCTTTTACCCCTGCATTTTCAAAGATAAAGGGATTATTGATTTGGCAACTTTCCGCTGATTTTGTAAGGATTATGGCACTGGCTTTTGGATATCAAATTTTAGTAAAAGCAATGATAAAAAAATACTTTATTATCGAGATTGCCTTTCACTTGGTCTATTTATTTTTATCTTATTATTTGGTGCAATTTTATTCTTTAGAGGGAGCTTTGCAAGCTTATTTCTTTGCCAATTTATTTTCATTCACTTTAATTTTATGGATGTTTAGAAAATTGTTAAAAACTAGTAGTTAGCAGTTTCGCAAATGATTTAGTTATATTTGTTGAACCCATTGATTTAGTATTCACAGAATAAAAATATGAATCACGCTTTCTGTTTTTATAGCGGTTTGTTTAATTTTTTTGCCAAAAACAATTTATAAATGAAAATTTTTAACGATATTCAATACATAAATTTTCCTACGATAGAAGATACTCGTGGTAATTTAGCTTTTATCCAAAACGATATTTTACCATTTGAATTCAAACGAATTTATTATCTTTTTGATGTACCAAGTACTGCTTTTAGAGGGGGACATTCGCACATCGATCAGCAGGAAATTCTAATTGCATTGAGCGGGAGTTTTGAAGTTGTTCTCGATGATGGTCATGAGAAAAGGACAGTGCTTTTAAATAAACCAAATGTGGGTTTGCACATAACTACTGGGATCTGGCGCGAATTACAAAACTTTTCATCAGGCGCAGTTTGCCTTGTTGTAGCTTCGGATGTCTTTGATGAAGCCGATTATATTCGGGATTATGCTGATTTTTTAAAGTTAAAATAAGTCACTAATATATTGTTTTCAATCCAATTTGTAATCGGAGAAACATAGTTTTAAGCATTAGCAAATAGTTTTCGGTTCGATAAGAATTAAGTATTTCAAAATTAACTCTTGTCGATAGCGCCTTGTGTTCTTCCTTGTTTTTGTTGAGTTGGTATGCTTTTTTTAAAATTTTATACGAGGAGGAACTATTTCTGTTGTGTTTGGTATATAAAGTGGATTGTAAAGAATCTGCGAGTATTCGTTTTTGCACTAAAATTGCATCAATAAATTCAATATTGTAATTTCTTGAAGCACGAATCCAATAGTCTAAATCTTCATAGGATAATGAGGTGTCGTAACCATTTAGGCTATCAAAAATGGTTTTATTATACATTCCTGAAACAGAGCAAATGGTGGTGTTTATATCAATAATGTTTCTATAAATGTCGCCAGAAGGTATTTTGTTTTTTGTTTTTAGGTCTAAATTTACCTCAAAATAATAAGCACTATGGTTGCCATCTTCTGTAATCAATTCAGCATTTCCATAGACAATCGCAAGTTTTTTATAACTGCTATTTTTGAAAGAATTTAGCTGTAATTCAATGCAATTTGGTGCTAAACGATCGTCGGCGGCCAAATCGATAAAAAATTCTCCTTTGGCATAATTTAAAGCATTGGTAACAGATTTTGTTAAACCAAGATTAGTGGTGTTTTTTATAAAGGTAATTTCAGGAAGATTTTTTAAATATTGCTCAATTACATCATTTGAATGGTCTGTACTGTAATCATCAACTACTATTAGTTGTATGTTTTTATAGGTTTGGTCTAGCACTGATTGAATGCTTTCGCAAACAAATTTTTGGTGATTATAACAAGAACAAATTACAGTTACCAAAGGTGAATCTTGCATTCGTATTTAATTTAATATATTTGGGTCTAAATTAAACAAAAAAATAGTGATAAACCCAAACCGACATATTAAAATAGCTCTAGTTGGGGATAGTTTGTCTAAAGGAGGTGCAGAGAAAGTACACGCCCTGCTTTCTAATTATTTCTTTCAAAATAGTTTTGAAGTACACAATTGTATTTTAATTGATGCTGTTACTTATGAATATTCAGGAAGTTTATTAAATCTTGGAAAAATTAAAGCAAATTCTAGTTCAGTTGTTCGAAAATTTTACCGATTTAGGGCTTTGCAAAAGTGGATTTCTACCAATAATTTCGACTGTTTAATCGATTTCAGGATGCGACCAAGTTTTGTATTGGAATCTGTGTTATCTCGGATTATCTATCCAATAAATGCAATTTACACCGTTCATAGTGGTTTCTTGAGATTTTATTTTCCTAAAAGTAGTATTCTTGCCCAATTCATTTATAAAAACAGGAAGGTTATTACAGTCTCTCAGGGTATCAAAAATAAGGTCCAAGAAACCTATCATTTGAAGTCAGTAAAAACTATTTTTAACCCTCTAGATTTAGACTCAATAGCAGTTTTAAAAGAAGAAAAAATTTCCGTGGGTAAATATATTTTGATTGTTGGTAGTATGGATTCGCCTATAAAACAAATAGATCAACTTATTTTAGCGTATTCTAAATCAGAATTGCCAAAAAATAAAGTGCAATTAATAATTTTAGGTGAAGGCAAATTGAAAATATCCTATCAAGAATTTGTTGAAAGTTTAGATTTGGCAGATTTAATTTTGTTTAAAGGAATGGTAATCAATCCATTCCCGTTCTACAGAAATGCTCTTTTTTATGTCCTTTCTAGTAAAAATGAGGGTTTACCCAATGTGATTTTAGAATCCTTAGCGTGTAAAACTCCTGTTGTAGCTTTTGATTGTTTTTCTGGTCCAAGAGAAATAATTACCAACCATTATAATGGAATTTTAGTTGAAGATCAGAATTTTGAAAAGCTTACCGAAGCAATGAACCTGATGATTTCGGATACAGAATTTTATTTTAATTGCAAAAAAAATGCTTTAGAAAGCGTTCAAAGATTTTCAATAGAAGCGATTGGCCGTCATTGGTTGGAAGTAATAAAAGTCTAAATTTATTTTGAAAAACTTGAAAATTGAATTCCTCTTTTTTGAAAAAATAGTTTCAGTTTTGAAATAATTACTAGCACAAAAAAAGGTAATTCTAGCAAAATCCTTTGTTTGAGATTCAATCCTGATATTTTGGGATCTAGGCTAATCCCTTTTTTTACAATGCTGAAATGGACTAAATCATTTTCTTTTTTGTAATTATTGGCAAACATGTATCTATTAATGTCTAGGTACTTTTTTAAATTTTTATTGCCAATTGCAAGTGGTTCATAGGAATCTAAATCAGGAATTTTTTTCCCTTTCAATCCTTTATTGGTAATTCTGTTTGGGTCTAATTTTATACCTTGGACTAAAATTTCGCTTGAATAGGCAAGTTTAAAATTTAAATTTGCTCGAATATTAAAGTCGACATCCTCACTGTAGGTTATTGTTTCGTCATAAAATCCAATAGTTTCAAAAACTCTTTTGTGAACACACAAGCTAGAAGGACAATAAATAGGTTGTTGTAAATTGACCTCGAAAAAATCGCCAATAATACCATCTTTTTGCTTCCTTTTTATATTTGAAGTTGTAGTTATCGTTTTGTCTTTTTCATAAATTTCTTCATAATTTGTGGCAAAAAGTGACGCTTCAGTATAATTAGTAATTAAGGAATGTAATTTTTTGAGGTAGTCAGGTTTCCATAAATCATCGGCATCGAGAAAAGCTAAATATTCTGAAGCAGCATTTTTTATTCCGGTATTCCTAGATGCTGATAATCCTCGGTTTTCCTTATGATAAATTAGTGTAACTGTGTCAGACAGATATGGGGTAACTTTTTTTACGCTTTTATCTGTTGAGCCATCTTCAATAATTAGGATTTCAAAATTTTGAAAACCTTGATTAAGCACACTTTTTAATGTGTTTTCAATGTGATTTTCTTTGTTGAAAAGCGGGATAATGACTGAGAAAAATGGCATTGCTTAATTTTTTAAGATAAAATCAAAAACTGAGTTCCAATCCTGCAATTGATTTTTTGCTTCAAATATAGCTTTGTTTCCTTGATATTGAATAGTGTTGTTCACAAAACTTGTTATCAATTTCGCTAATTCGTTTGGGTTTTCAACATCAAAAAAAGAAACTTTTTTGTACTCTCCAATGGATTCTTTTGCATAAGGAAGATTGGCCAACAAAATAGGCTTGTCAAACCCTTTCGCTTCGGTTATTGGTAATCCCCAAGTTTCAATTTTGGAGGGAAATAGTAAACAATCCATTTTGTTATAATAGCCAAAAACTTCAGCACGGCTAATTTTTCCAGTGAAATTAAAAACGTTTAAATTGTATTTTCTAACTAAGTATTTCGAATAATTATTGTCGTTTTCAGAAAATGTTAAGTGTATTTCGATTTTATTTTTTATCGAATCGGGCAATAGTTTTACCGCTTCAGCAATTACCTCAAAGTTTTTAAAACTTCTTGGAAAGCTAGGGTAGAAAAAATGAATTTTATTGCTGTCAAGTTGTATTTCTACACTTTTTTTTTCGACAACATTTTCAGGAATTGTAACGACAACATTCTTCAATTTAAACAGGTTTTCAAATTCTTTTTTTATCCAATGTTGTTGCACAAAAACGGCCTCATTTTTTCGAATATTTATTCTGTACAAATATTTATAAAGTCTTGAAAACAAGCCGATTTTAAAATTAAATTTCCAATCTTTAATCGTCGGTTTAAAAAATATTGTTGGGTGGTGGCAATATACAAAACGCTTTTTTGCTACAACATTTGGGCTGATATCGTGTAAGGACAACCAAGCATCTGGTTTGATTTTTTTTGAAAGTGTATTGAAATATAAATATTCATAGTACAAACGTAAAAACCAAGATTTTTTTGATCTTGGAAACTCAATATATTCTATGTTTGGATAATTGAATTTTGATTTATCGTTGACTAATGCAATTATTTTGATTTTTTCTTTTTCAGAAAAAACAGAAATTTTTTGCAAGCAGTTGTCCAAGATAGTAAAAATACCTCCTTCGACCATATTAATGCCTGAAATGACAATTGTTTTCTGTTTCAATGACAAAGTATTGAATTACACCGTTTTTTGAACCACTTCAAAAAGGCTAGCATCCTCACATTTCAAAGTTTTCGAAGGGAATTTCATCAATAAGGCATAATCGTGAGTCGCCATAATGATTGTTTTACCAGCTGCGTTTATTTTTTTCAAAACTTCAAGTACTTCAACGCTAGTTTGTGGATCCAAATTTCCTGTTGGTTCATCGGCAAGAATTATTTCCGGATTATTAAGCAAAGCACGAGCAATCGCAACACGTTGTTGTTCACCTCCAGAGAGTTGATGTGGCATTTTATCTACATATTCCTTTACACCAACTTTTTCTAGGACCTCGTCAATTTTGTTTTGTATCTCGGTCTCGTCAGTCCAACCAGTTGCTTTCAAAACGAAATGCAAATTAGCTTTCACGTTACGATCGGGTAACAATTGGAAATCTTGAAACACAAAACCTATTTTTCTTCTTAAAAACGGAATATCATCTTCTTTTAAAGTAACCAAATCAAAATCCATAATGTTGCCTTCGCCTTCAGCAAGAGCTAAATCAGCATAAAGTGTCTTCATAAAACTACTTTTTCCAGTTCCCGTTTTTCCGATGATATAGATAAATTCTCCTTGTTTTACTTCAAGATTTACGTTAGATAAAATGGTTCTTCCTCCTTGAACTATGGTTACATTTTTTAAAGACAATACAGATTGTGACATAAGGCAATTTATTTTATTTGGTAAAAGTAACAAGATAACGTTTGTATTCAAAATAAATTCTTTCCTAATCCAAAAGATTTCAGATATTCAATTTTTCGTATTGCAAATTGTTAAAAAAGATGTTTATAATAAATCCCGAAAGCAAACCGTTATACACAGCAGAATACAATACATTTGAAGACTTAACAAATATCCAATGCAAAATAAATTAAGGTTCTTATTGCTCTATTTTTTTATAGGTATTTCTATCCTTTCAGCGCAAAAATCAGCGATTTACACTTACGAATCGAAAGATTTTGACAAAGCTCTTTCCTTGTATAATCAGCAGCAGTATGCATCGGCTCAGCTTATTTTCGAAAAGCTAAAGTCGGCTACAGCCAATGAAGAACTCAAGTCAGACTGTTCGTACTATATTGCAAATTGCGCCATTCGAACCGATCAACCCAATGCTGATTTGCTGATGGAACGGTTTGTGTCGGATTATCCTACGAGTAGAAAACAAAATCAAGCCTATATTGAAGTTGCTCAATATTATTTTAAGCAAGGCAGTTATCCTCAAGCATTGGAATGGTTTGAAAAAGTCGATGAAACTAGTTTGAGTTACAAAGAACAAGACCAATACAATTTTCAAAAAGGCTACAGTTTTTTTAGTTCAAAAAACAAAAAAGAAGCTACGAAATATTTGAATAAAGTTGCTAATTCTCAGGAATACGGTTCACAAGCCAAGTATTATTTGGGCTTTATGGCTTATGAAGGGGACGATTACAAGCAGGCAACTAAGTATTTTGATGAAGTTTCAGGAGAAGAAAAGTACAAGGAAAAATTGTCATATTATCAAGCCGATATGAATTTCAAATTGGGGAATTTCCAAAAAGCAATTGATTTGGGGTTGAAAGCAATGGACAAATCAAATGCACTGGAAAAATCAGAATTGAATAAAATTATTGGCGAAAGTTATTTCAATTTGAAGCAATACGACAAAGCCATTCCTTATTTGGCATTGTACAAAGGCAAAAAAGGGAAGTGGAACAACACCGATTTTTACCAATTGGGTTATGCTTATTATAAACAAAAGGATTATGAAAATGCTATTTCGCAATTCAATAAGATCATCGAAGGAAGAGATTTTGTCGCTCAAAACGCGTACTACCATTTAGGTGAAAGTTATTTGAATTTAGACAAAAAACCGCAGGCTTTGAACGCTTTCAAAAACGCTTCTGAAATGGAATTTGACATTGCTATTCAGGAAGATGCAAATTTGAATTATGCTAAATTAAGCTACGAAATCGGAAATCCGTATCAAAGTACTCCCGTCGTTTTGATGGATTTTACCAAAAAATATCCAAACAATGCTAATAATACCGAGATTGAGAAACTGTTAATCGATTCCTATATTTCATCTCGAAATTACAAAGAAGCCTTAGTTTTATTGGAGAAAAATAGATCGCCAGAAAATAAATTGGCGTATCAAAAAGTGACTTTTTACAGGGGATTAGAACTCTTTACCGATGGAAATTATCAAGAAGCATCCACTCAACTCGAAAAATCTTTGCAGCAGCAAAAGGATGCTAAGTTCACCGCTCGTGCCACTTTCTGGAAAGGAGAAACCGAGTACGTTTTGAATGATTTCAAAAATGCTGTTTTGACTTATAAACAATTTCAAGGTTTCACTCAAGCGAAGGAATCCCCAGAATACAAAAACAGCAATTATAATGTTGCGTATTCTTATTTCAAATTGAAAGAGTACGATCAGGCAGGTAATTTTTTTCAAAACCAGATAGATAATGTCAAAGACGATAAAGTGCGTTTGAATGATTCCTATTTGCGTTTGGCCGATTGCCGTTTTGTAACTTCGAAATATACTGCTGCATTGGAAGCGTATAATAAGGTAATCGAGTTGAAAAGCGCTGATGCTGATTATGCCTATTTCCAAAAAGCTCTTTGCTACGGATTTATTACCAAAAACGACAAGAAAATCGAAGAACTCAACTCTTTTTTGCAATTGTATCCAAAATCGGAATACCGAGACGATGCCTTTTTCGAACTCGGAAATACTTATGTTGCCCAAAATAAACAAGACCTTGCGATAAAAACATACGATAAATTGAATGCCGAATTCAAAAACGGTTCTTTTACTGCCAAAGCGATTTTGCGCCAAGGATTAGTATATTATAATGCTGACAAAGATGAGCAAGCTTTGGTGAAGTTTAAGAAAGTCGCTGCTGATTTCCCAAAAACTCCTGAAGCACTTGAGGCAGTTTCCACAGCAAGATTGATTTATGTCGATAACGGAAAAGTAGATGAATATGCCACTTGGGTTCGTACTTTGGATTTCGTTGCTGTAACCGATGCCGAATTGGACAATGATACTTACGAAGCTGCCGAAAAACAATTTCTGCAAAACAATACCAAGCAAGCCATTTCAGGATTTGTTAGTTATGTAACTAAATTTCCAAATGGAGTTCACGCTTTGAAAGCTAATTTTTACCTAGCGCAATCCTACTTTTCGGATGGACAAGAGACTAAATCGATTCCGAATTATGAATACGTTATTGCGCAAGCAAGAACCGAATTTACAGAACAATCTTTGGCGCGATTGGCGCAAATTTATTTGAAAAATGATGATAAAACGAAAGCGATTGCTGTTTTGACTCGATTAGAAAGCGAAGCCGATTTTCCGCAAAACAAAACTTTTGCCCAAGCCAATCTGATGAAATCCTATTATGAAATCAAGGATTATCCCAATTCAGTTCTATATGCCGACAAAGTTTTGGCCAACCCAAAAACGGATGCGAATGTAAAAAGTGATGCCCAAATTGTTATTGCTCGTGCTGCGGTTCAGACTGGAGATGAAGCCAAAGCTCGTGCGGCTTACGCCAAATTGCAAACTACTGCCCAAGGAGAATTGGCCGCCGAAGCCTTGTATTACGAAGCTTATTTCAAAAACAAAGATGGGAAATTCGAAGCGTCGAATGTTGTGGTTCAAAAATTAGCTAAAAATTATTCCAGTTATAAATTTTATGGAGCTAAAGGTTTGATAGTGATGGCGAAAAATTTCTATGGATTGAAAGACAGTTTTCAAGCAACCTATATTTTGGATAGTGTAATTAAGAACTTTACCGATTTTCCAGAGGTTGTTTCTGAAGCGGAAACTGAATTAAATACAATCAAAACCGAAGAGGCCAAAACAAATTCATCCGTAACTAATTAAATGTAAAAATCCGTTGAAATCCGTGTCTTTGCTTTAGCAAATCTGCGTTTATCTGCGTTCCAAATAACAAATTATGAAAATCAATTTCAAAAATATAATTGCCTTTATCTTAGTATTAATTGTTCAGGTTTTATTTGCCCAAAAAAAAGATCCTAAAAAGGACGAAAACATTGGGACAGAAGTCGTGAATGTCGTAAAACCATACACGCCAACCATTTCGGATGCTTTCAAGGTAAATGAAACTCCAATACTTGATGATGCGGAAAACACCAAAAAAGAAATTATTAAATACAATATTTTCTCTTTTCCGGTAGCTTCGACTTTTACACCTTCTAAAGGAAAAGCTGAAGGAGTCGAAAAGGAAAAGCAAGCCCGTATTTACAACAATTATGCCACTTTTGGAGCCGGGAATTATGGCAAAATAAATGCTGAGTTATTTGTAAATCAAGAACTGAATAACACCAATTATTTGGGCGGAATGTTTCGTCATCTTTCCTCTCAAGGCGGAATAAAAGAGGTTGAATTGGATGATTATTTTTATGACACTTCTATTGATTTGACGTACGGTGTTCGCGAAAAAGACTTGTCTTGGAATGTCGATTTGGGATATCAAAACCAAATTTACAATTGGTACGGTTTGCCAGCGGAATTTGGGAGCACTTTAATTCCAAATGACAGAGTGAACTTAATCAACGGAATCAATCCAAATCACAGTTACAATAATCTTTATTTAGGAGGTAAGATAGCGCTTGAGGATAGTGTTTTAAAGGAGGCGATTGCCAAATTTAACCATTTTTCAGATAATTATGGTTCAGCCGAAAACAGATTTTATGCAAAGCCTTCTTTTGAATTCGATATTATTGACCAAAGGATTAAAACCAACTTAATTGTAGATTATCTCGGTGGAACTTTCGAAAATAATTATGGAAAAACCAATTTAGAACCTATAAAATATGGCTTTACCAATTTTGGAATTGCACCTAGTTTTGTGATGAATGAAGATGATTGGACGATTAATATTGGTTTAGGTCTGTTCTATAGTTTGGGTGTGGAAAACAGTAGTAATAAATTTTATGTTTATCCGCAAATCAATGCTTCCTACAAAGTAGTGGGTGATTTGATGATTTTCTACGCTGGTGCAGAAGGGAATTTAAACCAAAATACCTATTCAGATTTTGTAAATGCAAATCCTTATTTGTCGCCAACATTAGACATCAAGCCAACGGATAAACAATATGATGCTTTTGCAGGTTTGAAAGGGAAGTTGACTAATACCATAAGTTATAATCTTCGCGCTTCTTATGTAGCCGAAAAAGATAAAGCCTTGTTCAAAAGCAATGATTATACGGTGAATAATACCAATGAAGATTATGCTTTTGGGAATTCTTTAAAAGTGGTTTACGATGATGTGAAAACCATTAGTTTTTATGGAGAATTGAAAGCAGATATTTCAGAAGATGTGGCTTTTGGTATAGACGGAACTTTTAGTAGTTACACCACCGATTTTCAAAAAGAAGCCTGGAATTTACCTGCCTTAAAATTAAATGCCAAAATTGATTGCAATATCACTGAGAAATGGTATGCCGGTGCCAATCTGTTTTTTGTTGGTGAGCGTAAAGACCAACAGTTTTATTTAACATCTTTGTTTTTGCCAAATCCTGATTTCACCAATACTTTAGATTCTTATTTTGATATCAATGCGTATTTAGGATACCAATACAATAACCAATTATCGGCTTTTGTAAGAGCCAATAATATCGCCAATCAAGCCTATCAAAAATGGTTGAATTACCCAGTTCAGGGATTTCAAGTGGTTTTGGGAGCGAATTATAAATTTGATTTCTAAAAGAGATTAACCGCAAAGGCACAAAGGCGCAAGGTTTTTTGTAGTTTTAATTAACAGCAAAAATATTTTTTTTCTTCGTGACTTTGCGTCTTTGCGGTAAAAAAAAACAATGCAAATTCAAAATTATCCATCAATTTTATATTTTCTTTGCGTCTTAGCGACTTAGTGGTAAAAAAAATGACTTTCAAACAAAAAACACATCAGTATTACCAGCAATTGGTTCAAGATCGAGAAGATGCTTTTCGCGATATGATCTCGGCTTTGACAGAAGACTCTAAGAACGATGCCAAAGGTTCAGCCGGTGACAAACACGAAACCGCTTTGTCGATGATGCACATAGAGCAAGAGAAACTCAATCGTAAATTGAAAGAAGTCTTGGCTCAAAAAGCTATTTTAGACAAAATTGACCCGACCACAATTGCCAAAACGATTATTGTGGGGAGTTTGGTCAAAGCCAATGGAATTTTTCTTTATTTGAGCGCTGCACTTCCTAAAATTGCTATTGAAGGAATCAATGTTATTGCCCTTTCTCCACAATCACCCTTGGGGAATAAACTGATGGGAAATGAAGTGGGATTTTCGTTTGAGATTAATGGAACGAAGTATTTGATTGAGAGTATAGAGTAAAAATCCGCCTTAATCCACGATGCTTGCATCCGTCCCGATAGCTATCGGGACCCGCGTTCCTTTCTGCTAAATTTCCGTATTATTTTCGCATTCAGCTTAAATGTTAAATCGACATCTTCTTTCACAAAAAACTATTGAAATCATTAAAATAAAACATCATTCCCTAATAAAACTTTCGTATTTTTGCCGACTTAAAAGTTAGACTTTAAAACGAAATGAAATTATGAGCAAAACAATGACAGTCGACATCTTGTCGAGTATTAAAGGAGCACAGCCTTCGGAGTCCGTGAACCAATTATTTGAAGTAATAAAAAATGCTGTTCCATCAAATAATAATGCTGCCAATACTGTCAATTCGAATTGTGTGTCTGTAAATGATTTAAGAGAAGATGTTGTTGTGGAAAGCTCGGCTATAGAGCGAGAACTCATCATTGAAAACTTCCCGAACAAGAAAAATGGTTTTTTAGTAGTTGCTAAAGTGATAGAAGGATAAAAATGGAATCTCAAATAAAAAAGATACACCAACAATTGGTGTCTAAACAAATATCTTGTACAGCCTTAGTGCAAGAAAAATTAGAATTACTAAAACAAAATACCTACAACTCTGTCAATGCTGTTTTGGATACTTTAGCGCTAGATTTAGCGGCCAAAGTAGATACTAAAATTGCAAACGGTGAAACAATAGGTTTGCTGGAAGGAATTCCTTTTGGGATTAAAGATGTATATATGTTGCAAGGAACTTACACTACAGCAAGTTCTGATTTGTTGAAGAATTACAAATCGCCTTACACGGCAACTGCCATTCAAAAATTATTGGATGCGGGTGCTATTCCCTTGGTAAAAGAAAACTGCGATAGTTTTGGTCACGGTTCTTCGAGTGAAAACACGATTTTTGGTGCGGTAAAAAATGCTATTAATCCTGAATTGGTTGCTGGAGGTTCAAGCGGAGGTTCGGCTGTTAACGTTGCAAAAGATTGCACAGTATTTTCTATTGGTGGAGATACAGGAGGTTCGATTCGTCAGCCAGCGGGATACAATCATATTTACGGTTTCAAACCCACTTACGGAAGAATTTCTCGATATGGATTGATGGCTTATGCATCTTCTACGGATTGTGTTGGTCCATTGGCAAAATCAACTGAAGATATTCGAATTGTGTTGAATGTAATGAGTGGGAAAGATCCAAAAGATCAAACTTCCATCCTTTCATCAGAAATCAGTGAAGAGGCAATTGCAAGTTCTAATGTAAAAACCATTGGTTATTTTAAAAACTTTATCGAAAGTGATGCGATTGATGCTCAAGTCAAAGCTGATTTCTTGGCCAGTATCGAAAAGATAAAAGCCAAAGGCATAGCTGTGAAAGAATTAGACTTTTTCAAATCGGATATTTTAGTTTCGACCTATTATACCTTGGCAATGGCAGAAACCGCTTCGAATTTATCTCGTTTGGACGGGACGAATTACGGAAACCGAATCGAAGCGGAAAATTTAATAGAAACCTATGCGGTGACTCGTTCTGAAAATTTTTCAGAAGAAACGAAACGCAGAATTGTTGGTGGAAACCAAGTATTGTCTCAAGGTTTCTCCGATGAAATATATTTAAAAGGATTGGCTGTAAGAGATCAGATTTCGGAGAATTTTAGTAAAGATTTTCAAGAAGTGGATATCGTTTTATCGCCAGTGACACCTAGTACGCCGCCTAAAATTGGAGACAGTTTGAAAGATCCTTTGGCGATGTATTTGTCGGATGCTTATACCGTTGGTTTTAGTTTGGGACAATTACCTACTTTGACCGTGCCACAAGGGACTAGCACAGGATTGCAGATTACTGCAGCAAAAAATAATGATGAATTAGTATTGCAATTTGCAAACTTTTTAAAAGATACACTATAATGGAATTGGAACAATTAACTGCGGCATTAAAAGCCCACGATTTAGAATTGGTTATCGGACTAGAAACTCACGTTCGATTGAATACCAAAACCAAGTTGTTTTGTTGTTGTCCCAACCAAGAAACGGAAACTCCCAACGTACATATATGTTCTGTTTGCACAGGACAAATGGGCGTTTTGCCTGCATTGAATAAAGAGGCAATTAACAAAGCGATTCTTTTTGGGAAAGCGGTAGATTCGTCATTTAGCAATGAAGTGATTTCTTGGGATAGAAAGCATTACGAGTATCCAGACAACCCAAAGAACATCCAAATCACTCAATTTCACAATCCGATTATTCCTGACGGACACGTTTCTTGTTACCGAAATGACGGTACACAATTTACGGTGAATTTGACTCAGGTGCATATCGAAGAAGATGCCGCCAAATTGATGCACGAAAAGAAAATTTCCTTAGTCGATTTTAACAAAGCGGGTGTGCCACTGATTGAAATTGTTACGGAACCTTGTATTCGAAATATTGAAGATGCTTCAACTTATGCGCAATACATTCAGCGTATTGTTCAAAACCTTGGAATCTCTGAAGCGAATTTAGAAAAAGGAGAATTCAAATCGGATGTTTCGGTGTCTTTGCGTAAAAAACATAGCTACGAATTGAATCCAAGAACTGAAATCAAAAACTTGAACTCGTTTAAGTTTATGGTCGAGGCTTTAAAGGAAGAAGTAGAGAAGCAATTCAATTATTATATTGAGCATAAAGAATTCAGACCAGATCAAACAACCGTGTTATGGGATGCTGATTTAAAGCAAACCAAAACAATGCGTAAAAAGGAATTTGAGGCAGATTACCGTTTTATTTCGGAACCGGATTTGCCTTTTGTAAATATTAAAGCGGAGATTGAAGCAATCAAAGTCGATACAAGCGCTTTGCCTTATGCAGTGGAATCTGTTTTGATTAACGGAGGCGTTTTGCCACAAGATGCTAAGTTTTTTACGGCAGATAAATTGCGTTCGCAAACCTTTGTAGAAATCAATAACGAAATCAAAGATCCTTCTTTTGTTGCTAAAACTTTGGCAAATAATATAAAGGCAGAGGATTACGCGAAAATAAATAGCATTGCTCATCTAACGGATATTTTTAAACTTTTTAAAGCGGAGAAAATCACGGCGGTTTTAGTTCAAAATGGAATCACAGGTTATTTGAAAGATAGAGAGTTTGATTACAACAAGTATTTTGAAGACAATACAATCTCTGAAAATACCATTCAGGAAGTAATTGCTACTGTGCTATCAGAAAATGAGGCCGTTGCTAATGATATCAAAGCAGGAGATCAAGGAAAAGCTGGTATTTTAGTGGGTAAAGTTTTAGCGATTATCGGAAAAGGAGCCAATGGAAAAGTAATCCGTCAAACGATTATTGATACCTTAGGAGCTGCGGCTATTTCGGATAAAAAGAAATCTTTTGAAAAAACCGAAACTGAATCTGTAGCCGAAAACAAAGAAACGCAAGAAGAGACACTTCCTGAAATTCCTATTATAATTAAGGACACCTATCGAACGCATAAAATTTCACAATTATCAGAAGAAAACATCCAAGAAGAAGTGATGTTGTCGGGTTGGATCGCGAGCGTTCGTGACCACGGTGAATTAATGTTTATTGATTTAAGGGATTCAAGTTACGAGATTTTTCAAGTTCGAATCAGCAGAGAATCATTTCCTAACATTGATGAGTTAGTGAAGCTGAAACCAGAATCTGTAATTTCGGTTAAAGGTATTGTGGTTGGTCGTAATGAAGATGATTTTAATACAGGACTTAGAACGGGTACTATAGAATTGGAAACTTCGGTTTTAGAAATTTTAAATTTATCCAAAACCCTGCCTTTTGAAATCAAAAGAGCGGCAAAAACGAACGAAGCAATGCGTTTTCAATACAAGTTCTTAGATCATAGAAATGAAGAAGTACGACGCGCGATTGTCAATCGTCATAAAGTAATTAAATTATTGCGAGACATTCTTGATGAAGAAGAATTTTTAGAAATTGAAACTCCAATTCTTAGTGCAGGAACCGATGAAGGAGCACGTGAATTTATTGTTCCAACACGCAAGCAAGCTGGGTTCTTTTATACCTTGCCACAAGCGCCGCAACAGTTCAAACAGATGTTGATGGTAAGCGGTTACGAAAAATATTTCCAAGTAGCACGTTGTTTTAGAGATGAAGATTCTCGTGGAGATCGTCAGCCCGAATTTACACAGTTGGATATGGAAATGGCTTACGCCAGTATGCAGCAAATTATCGATTTGAACACCAAATTGTTTAATGAAGTGGTAAAAAAAGTATATGGCAACAAGTGGATTTTACGTCCGTTTGAAGTGATTACATACAAAGACGCTATGGATTTCTACGGTTGCGACAGACCTGATTTGCGTTACGGTTTGAAAATGCAAGACATTACCGACATTGTAAAAGATACCACTTTCCAAGTATTTAGTAAACCGATCGAAGAAGGCGGAATTGTAAAATGCATCAAGGTTTCGGCTAAAGAGCAAGGCAATAAACGGATGTCTAAAGGTCAGATCGAAAACCTTACGGCTATTGCCCAACAGCACGGTTTAGGTGGATTGGCTTATATTATTGTAAATGAAGATGAGCTGCAATCACCAATTATTAAGTTTTTAGGTGAAGATATTGCTGCGGGAATTATAAAAGCAACAGAGGCACAGGTTGGGGATATTGTATTCTTTTCGGCTGCAGATTACGCCACTGCCAATAAAGCTTTGGATGCTGTTCGTCAAGAAATGGGTAGAATATTGCACTTAATTAATCCGAAGGAGTTATGTCCAGCCTGGGTTGTCGATTTTCCGATGTTCGAAAGAACCGATGAAGGAAGATGGACGTTTACCCACAATCCATTCTCGATGCCTGCGATTTATGATTTAAAAAAGCATATGAAGGGCGATGATAACGAAATCGGAAGTATCATAGCACAACAATACGATATTATCTTAAACGGCTATGAAATTGGTGGAGGATCGGTTCGTGCGCACAAATCAGAGATTCTGGAAGCGACGTATAGAAATATGGGTTACAACAAAGAAGAAATGATCAAAAGCGTCGGAACGATGTACAAAGCTTTTCAATACGGCGCACCGCCACACGGAGGAATTGCCTGGGGAATAGATCGTCTGATGATGATCTTGGAGAAAAAAGCCTCTATTCGTGAAGTAATGGCTTTCCCGAAAACCGGAACTAGCGAAGATTTATTATTCGGAGCGCCATCGCTTTTATCAGATAAAAAGGTAGAAGAAATGAATGTGAGGATTATGAAAAAATAATCTTTCAATTGCAATTACAATATCAATTTCAATGAGCAATTAGAGAATAATTGAAATTGTTTCAGTTTTCAAATTTCCAAAGTAGGCATTTCGGTGTTTATTTTGGAAATTTTTGTTTTCAGGACGTTTTATTTATTGATTTTTTTTGACTTGTTACTATAGATTTTTGCAATTGCAATTGTCATTGAAATTGAATTTCGACATTGCTATTTAGTCATTCCTTAAAAACAAATTAACAATCTGATTGTTAATAACTTATGATAAAATAATATTAAAAAAGGCTCTGTTAAATTGCCAAAAAGTGTATATTTCGGTATAAAAAAGTGGCAATAT
>NZ_JBIKRX010000085.1:0-11558 GCF_044348915.1 Flavobacterium sp.
CTGCATCTTCCTTAAATCGCTTGTTAAATGTTATTGAATTCACACCTATAAATTTCTCCCTTGTACTCATTTGACAAAGGTAATACTATTTTCGTTTTTGGGCGGCCTAAACGCCTATACCTAAATAAATTTTTACCTGTAAGCTGTAGTGATGAATTTTATATCTTTGTAATCAAATAGTCAAAAAATGTTTTCAAAAGCTTGTGAATACGGAATTAGGGCATCAATTTTTATTGCTGAGCAGTCTCTTTTGGATAAAAAAGTGGGTTTAAAAGAAATCGCAAAAGCTATTGATTCTCCTGAGGCTTATACTTCGAAAATATTGCAACAGCTTTCGCGAAATTTTATCATCAATTCCGACAAAGGCCCTCACGGTGGTTTCTCTATGGATAAGAAGCACCTTGAAAAAGTAAAGCTAAGTTCTGTTGTTAATGCAATAGATGGAGATGCTATTTACAATGGTTGTGGGTTGGGTATGAAAAAATGTGGAGACGATAAACCCTGCCCTTTGCACGCTCAATTCAAATTTGTACGAGAAGAACTCAGAAAAATGCTTGAAAACACATCAGTCAAATCTTTGGCGTTGGATTTAGGCGAAGGGTTAACCTTTTTAAAGCGCTAAATTAAATTTGACTTAACAACGGATAATCATGTCCTATACTGTATTTATCCTCCCTTTTAAATAGTAATGATTGTCCTTGTTATATACAAGGTATTTCTTTTTTTACGCTAAACGCAAATATGTTTTGACGATGCCTGTCGTTGAAATTATGATTAATAAATGACAACTACTCCTTTGAGTTTATTAATGTCAATAGGTCATCACGATGATTAGGATGTTGCTATTTGTTTCCCTTTTTCCTTGTCAGACTAGGTTCTTCTTTTAGTCGAATGTATCACATACAATTTTATATGTTTATTTTTGAAGTATGATATTTATCATATTATTAGACTTTTTTGTCTTTTATTTTTGCGTAGAAATTTAGCAATAAAAATTAAGTGCAATAGAAATCAAGTGCAGCATGCCTTGTGGGAAAAAGCAATAAAATTTGATTTGCAAATTGGCATAAAGAAAGGTCGATAAAAAACAATAAATATCTATATGAAAGCTAGATGGATTAGACGAATGTATCCGCCACCTGAATGGAGACCTGGGGTGTTATTATTAATCGGAATAATTATTGGGTTAGGGCTTTATTTATTGAGTATAGCCAATGTCGCTTCGTATGCGTCAGATGACCCGAAGGCTTGTATCAATTGCCATGTAATGAATACCGAGTATGCAACCTGGCTTACCTCTTCCCACTCCAAAAGAGCAAGCTGCAATGATTGTCACGTTCCACACAATAATGTTTTTAATAAATATTATTTTAAAGCAAAGGACGGTCTTTATCATTCCTATGTATATACCACGCGAACCGAACCCGAAGCAATAATTATGCACGAAGCGGGTCAAAAAGTAGTGCAGCAAAATTGTATCCGTTGTCACGATAGACAATTGAAAAATCCAAAACAGTCCAGTTTGATTGCAGATTATGATGTACACCGAACCGATAGAAAATGTTGGGAATGTCATCGCGAAGTGCCACATGGCAGGACAAAAAGTTTATCAGCCTCCTCTATGTTAGGTAAAAGATCGGAAGGTGGCGATACAAGAATGCCTTCGTGGCTATCCAAACAATTTGAAAAATCAGACAAAAAATAAAGCAACTAAATTATTATAAAAATGGATCCTATTAAAAAAAGAAACATAAGAAATTGGGCATTCCTTATTGGTACAATCCTTATTGTATTTGTGTTAGGTATACTTGCCACATCAATTATTGAACGAAAATACGAATCTAGTTATGCTGGATTAGAAAAAAAGGACATCAAAGAAAATGATCCTCGAAATGCAGTTTGGGGAGAACAATTTCCGCAGCAATATGAAAGTTATATGGCTACCGAAGATTCTACTTTCAAAAGTATGTATAAAGGAAATGCAATGATTGATGAACTCGAAGAAGATCCTAGATTGGTTGTGCTTTGGGCAGGATATGGATTCGCGAAAGACTATAATCAAGGTAGAGGTCATGCTTATGCGGTGAAAGATGTTCGAAATAGCCTTCGTCCAGGTAATTTATATCCAACAGATACAGCCAAAGGTATGCCAGGAACTTGCTGGACTTGCAAGAGCCCTGACGTGCCTCGTTATATGGCCGAAAAAGGAGTTGCCGAATTTTATAAAACTTCGTTCGAAAAATTGGGACCTGAAATTGTGAACCCTATTGGTTGTGCCGATTGTCACGATTCTAAAACAATGAACCTTACTATTACTCGTCCAGCATTGGTAGAGGCCTTTGCCAATCAAGGGAAGGATATCAAAAAAGCAACTCATAATGAAATGCGTTCTTTGGTTTGTGCACAATGTCACGTAGAATATTATTTTGATAAAAAGAATGCAAAAAATCCTAAAGTTCCTTATTTGACTTTTCCTTGGACAAAAGGGATGACTGCTGAAAACGTGGAAAGCTATTATGACGAAAAAGAGTTTAAAGATTGGGTACACCCAATTAGTAAAGCCAAAATGATCAAAGCGCAACATCCAGATTATGAAGCTTATACTACAGGAATTCACGCTAAAAAAGGGGTTTCTTGTGCCGACTGTCACATGCCTTACAAAACTCAGGGAGGAACTAAATTTACAGATCATCACATTCAATCACCATTGAACAATGTTCAAAATTCATGTCAAGTTTGTCACAGAGATGATGCGAACTCTTTGATAGAGGATGTTTATACTCGACAAAAGAGCATCAGAGAGAATGTAATCTTGTTAGAAGACAACTTAGTGAGAGCTCATATCGAGGCTGGAGCAGCTTGGAAATTAGGTGCTACTGAAGCGCAAATGAAAGATATTTTATTAGACATTCGTCACGCACAATGGCGTTGGGATTATGCCACTGCAGGACACGGAGCTTCATTTCACGCGCCGGTCGAAATTGGTAGAACTGTTTCCTCAGGACTTGCTGTTGCTCTAGATGCACGTGTTAAATTGGCTAGATTGTTGGCTAGTTTGGGACAAAAAACTCCGGTGGCAATGCCTGATATTTCTACAAAAGCCAAAGCGCAAGCTTTCATCGGTTTGAATATGGAAAAACTAAGAGCCGATAAAGCAAAATGGAAAAAAGAAATTCTTCCAACTTGGGACGCTAAAGCCAAAGCGAGAGAAAGCAAGTATGGAAAATAAAACAGTTAAAGAAGGTTTATGGGGTTATAAAGAATCTTTCATCTTCGGACTTATATTGCTAGTATTAGGATTTGCGTTGCAAATCCTAATTGGCAATAAAGTGAATATTAATCTACATTGGCCTTTCAATTTTATTGTTTTTAGCATCCATATTGTTCTTTGCGTTTTTAGTTTTATCTTTTTTAAAGGAACAACACTAATTCGATGGATTACCAAGGTGCCAGCCTCGATGGTAGCCATAATTATGGTGTTGTTTTTAACGATGCTTATTGGCACGATTCCTCAAACTTTAGAAAATAATAACCCAATTATCAATATTTTGGGTTTAAATAAAATTACTCAAACTTGGTATTTTTTATTGGCAATTTTCTTTTTTTCTACTTGTTTGTTAATGATAAGCATCAAAAGAATCTCATTAGGTATTCTTTCTAATCTAGGATTTCTTGCTAATCATTTAGGTTTGTACATCGCCTTGAATGCTGGGGTTTTTGGCTCAGGTGATTTAATTCGCTACACGATGGAACTCAAAGAAAATAAAATTTCTTGGGTTGCCAATGATGCCAATAACAAACCTGTCGAAATGCCAATTGCCCTAGTTTTAGAGGATTTTGTTATGGAAGAATTTCCTCCCAAATTGGCTATTATCAATCATTCAGGTAGTTTGCTTACTAAAAAAGGGAAGAATCTCTTTTTAGTAAAAAAAGGACTTAAAGTGGAATTAGAAGATGGCTATACGGTAGAAGTGGTTGATTACTTGGCCGAAGCTGTAAAATTCGATAAAAGTTATCGTCCTGTCAATCAAGAAGGGGCAACACCAGCAGTTTATGTGAAAGTGTCGAATGCAAAAACTGGGTTTAAAAGCGAAGGCTGGTTGGCATCAGGAACCTTTTTGTATGATCAGCAATATTTAGGTTTAGAAAACAGACAATATTTAGTGTTGACCAAACCAGAACCGAAGAAATTCAGCTCGAAAATAAAAGTATTTACAATTGATAAAGAAGAGTACAACACTGTTTTAGAAGTAAACAAACCTTTTGAAGTGATGGGTTGGAAACTGTATCAGCTCAGTTATGACGAACGTTTTGGTAAGTATTCTCCAACTTCGACCATAGAATTGGTTAAAGATCCTTGGTTGCCTGTAGTTTATTTGGGTGTTTTTATGATGATTGCAGGAGCAATTTATCTATTCTTTATTGGCAATGTAAAACCTAAACGCAATGATTGATTATAATTCGTTTTATATAATTAGCAGCATTATATGGCTACTAGCCGTTGTTTTTCTTTTTCTTTCATTGAAAGGGAATAGACTTTTTTTGACAACAGCGTTAGTGCTAAATGTGATTGCTATTCTGGTTATCGCTTCCTTTGTGTTCTATTTGTGGCAAGCTTTAAATAGACCTCCGATGCGTACTTTAGGCGAAACCAGACTATGGTATGCCTTGTTTTTACCGATAATAGGAATGGTTTTTTATTGGAGATGGAAATATGTTTGGATCGTATTCTATACCATTGGAATGGCATTTTTATTCTTGACCCTCAATTTTTTGAATCCAGATATGTATTCCCAGACTTTGATGCCTGCCTTGCAAAGTCCTTGGTTTGTGCCGCACGTGATTGTTTACCTTTTTTCGTATGCCGCGCTTGGTGTTTCCTGTATTGTTGCTGTCAAAGAATTAGTTGTCCCATCGAAAAATGGACTGCAATTGGCGGATAATTTGGTGTATATCGGCACGGCCTTTCTTACGCTAGGATTATTATTTGGGGCTTTATGGGCCAAAGAAGCTTGGGGACATTATTGGACTTGGGATCCCAAAGAAACTTGGGCTTTCCTAACTTGGACAGGCTATATTTTATACATACATTATCGATTTTATCATCCAAAAGAGGACAAGCGAGCGATGTATTTGTTGGCTTCTGCTTTTCTGATTCTGTTGATTTGTTGGTTTGGTGTAAACTATCTCCCAACTGCCCAAAACAGCGTTCACACTTACACCAATTCTAATTAATTATATGATATGATTTAGCATTACTCTAACCGTTTAAAACAATATTATCTCTTTTTTTATTCAATTTTTACAACAAAAAAGAGGTAGTTATAAAGCAAGAAAAAAATAGAATTTTTTTACATCCAAAATTAATAAATACAATAACTAAATTAAAACAAGGATGAGGTTGTTTAAACAACGATAATCCACCAAACTAAAAACAAAATTATTATGAAATTAACAAGAACAATTTATTTATCCCTACTGGGACTTTTCGCGGGTACTGCATATGCACAAGAATTCAGTTCCGATTTGCAAATTAGACCTCGTTACGAGTACTTGAATGGATTTGGGACTTTATTGACACCAACCACAGAACATACTTCTTTCATCGGACAACGTGCAAGAGTAAATTTTAATTACAATGACTCTAAATTGAAAGTTAAATTAGCGCTGCAAAATGTTCATACTTGGGGAGACGCTGCTACCACATCCTTTTCTAGCAAAAACGGAGTAGCTGCATTCGAAGCTTGGGCGGAATACAGTTTCGTGGACAAATGGAGTACAAAGGTAGGACGTCAACCTTTGTCCTATGACAATCAAAGGATTATAGGAGGATTGGATTGGGCAAATCAAGGCCGTAGTTTTGATGCCGCTTTAATCAAATATAAAGGAAAAAACAGCCAATTGGATTTAGGATTTGCTCTCAATGCCGATTCTGAAGCGAAAGTTGCTCCAGTGGCACCTTATACTACAGATGTTTTTAAGGATATGCAATATGCTTGGTATCATACCAATATTAATAAGTTGGGAGTTAGTTTATTGGTTATGAATGTTGGAAAAGAGTACCTGAAAACAGCTATTGAAGTTGAAAGAAGCTATTTTCAAACTTTTGGAACTTTTGCTAAATACGAAGGAAAAACAATTGTTTTAGATTTCAGTCTCTACGGACAAACTGGTAAAATAGGTCAAAGTACGGTTTCAGCTTGGGAAACAGCAGTGAATTTAGGATATGTGTTTTCGCCAAAATTTAAAGCAACTGTAGGGTATGAATTCTTATCTGGAAAAGATCAAGGTTCTTCATCAACTATGGTGAAATCATTTTCTCCAATTTTTGGTACTAACCACGCTTTCAATGGTTTTATGGATTATTTCTATGTTGGGAATCACGCCAATTCTGTTGGTTTAAATGATCTTTCATTAAAACTGGATTTTCCAATCAAAAAGGTGAATATATCATTTGCGCCACACTTTTTCTCAGCTCCAAACAAAATTATTTCTGGTGGAGTGGAACAAGATTCTTACCTAGGGACGGAGATCGATTTAACCGCGGTTTACAAAGTGTATAAAGATATTACATTGACTGCTGGATATTCACAAATGTTTGCCTCGGATTCAATGGTAGCACTAAAGGGAGGGACGGGATTAAACGACATCACAAATAACTGGGCGTATTTGATGGTAAACTTCAATCCACAAATCTTTTCAACCAAAAAATAGGTTAAGTATGCAAAGTTTGAGTCTGTAAAAACTAATGATTGACGAGGTTTTTTAAAACTTAATCAAATTGTTTTTTATTCGTGAATTCTTATGTTGTAATTTACTAATTCAACCGAAAGGCTGTGGTATTTATATCTCAGTCTTTTTTTTGGGTTATTTTAATGGTCTTTTTTGTTGTTAGATCAATTGTTTTTAGACGGTTTAATCTTAATTCTAAAATTTTAGTAGTGCTAAAAGTTAATCAAAGTTTAATTGTTTTATTTCAACATTCGAATTACCTACTTTTGTAGGCTAAAACAAAACATAATGTCTACTACAATAAGAAGTTTTCTTTCAAGCCTTATGATACTTGTTTTTTTAAACAGCTTTGCGCAACAAAAAGAATATCTATTGCAATTCAAAACCACTAAAGAATTGCATCGGTTTTTGAGTTATTCCAAGAACGCTATTCCATTAGTAAGTGCCCATCGTGGCGGCCCGGTGAAGGGTTTTCCTGAGAATTGTACCGCAACATTTGCCAATTCCATAAAATACAATCCCACCATTGTCGAAACTGACATTGCCTTGAGCAAGGATTCGGTTTTGGTTATGATGCACGACAATACATTAGACAGAACGACCACGGGAACAGGTAAAATTGAGAATTATACTTATCAAGAATTACAACAATTGTATTTAGAAGACAACGACGGTAACAAAACGCCATACAAAATTGAAACTTTGGACGAAGTGTTGAAATGGGGAAAAGACAAGGTAGTTTACAATCTCGATGTCAAGAAAGGAGTTCCAATGCAAATGATTATTGATGCCGTTCGCAGAAACAAAGCGGAGGCGTATTCGGTGATTATTACCTATAACGCCAATCAAGCGGCCGAAGTAGCGAAGTTGGCTCCCGATTTAATGATTTCTGTCTCAGCTCGTGGAAAAGAAGATGTAGTACGTATGGAAAATCTTGGGGTTAAAGCCGATAAAATGATTGCTTTTGTAGGTGTTTCAGAACCAAAACCAGAAGTGTATGAATATTTGCATAGCCGTAAAATAGCCTGTATCCTTGGGACAATGGGGAATATTGATAAAAGTGCTGCTACCAATGGAGATGTTTTGTATTATAAATTGATCGAAAACGGAGCCAATGTCCTTTCGTCTGACAGGCACATCGAAGCGGGAATTCAATTGATGATGTATGCCGATGATAAAAAGCTGAAATCGAAACATATTAAAATTCAGCAAGTACAATAAATAAAAAAGGAGTTTCATTACAAAACTCCTTTTTTATTATTAAACCCCAAAGTCTATAAACTAATTCACCAAGAACAAAGCATTGCTAAACAGCAAGATTCCGTTTTCCCAGAAACCTCTAAATAATGGATTGTCAACCATATAAATAACAGATCCCTCGCCTTTTTTGTCAACAGCATAACTTACTGTTTCTGTTAGTTTTTTCTTCATCTCGTGACCAACAAATCCATAGCTTAAATACTCCTTTGGGACGTAAGCCACATTAATCGATTTTTTCAACAACGGATAGCAGTTCTCACCGGTTTTAAGGCTGTAATAGGAATCGCCTAGTCCGAACGCCATTGGGTAAGTTTTGTCTATTTTGTTTTCGATAATTGCCCCAGGAATGGAACCCGAAATGGCTCTACGTTCTGAACCTTCGAAATCTAGGAAACGTTTTTTCAATTCCAATTCTTTATCGTCTTTCTCTTGTTTTTCTTTGTCTTCTTTAGTTGCAAATGGACTTAAGGCGTAGCCTTCTCTGTCTTCAAATAATGAAATTGCTGCGTTCATGGCGATTACTTTTCCGCCGTTTTTGATCCAGGCATCCATTTGTGTTTTTTGGTCATTTGAAAGATCGTAATAACCGTCTGCCAAAATGAGAGTGTTGTAGTTGTATAATTTCACCCTGCTGAAATTAGCGGTTTCTACAATACTTACTGGATAATTGATAGTTTCATCGAGATAAAACCAAGTAGCTCCAAACTCGGTTGAACTGACTCCTTTTCCAGACAATAGAAGTATTTTTGGAGCTTTTAGTAATTCGAAATTTTCGCCACCCAAATCTTTTGAATTGGTCGAGAATCCGGTTGAAATGTAATTATAATCAGTTTTGATTTTGACAATTTCGCTAACCGTTTTTTCAAAATCTACGGTTTTTGGATTATCGGCTTTACTCACAATTAATCCTCCGGGAGCAATAGTAATATCGCCAAAAACAGCTTTTTTCATTGCCGATCTTACTTTTAGGCCTGCTTGATGTAGTGCAGAAACAACTTGGGCTGAGGTTCTATTATTCCACGGAATATGAAATGCATAAACGGTTTCTGGAACCTTCATTACTGCCACTTCAATAGTTGGTTTGGTCTTGATTTTTATATTATTTTTCACAGCATAAGCCTCTACTCCATAAGCAAGCGGTATTGCCCAAGCGGTAATGTCATACGATAAACTGTCATTTAATTTGTGATTGGGTTCAAAAAGAACTTGGGTCAAAACAGCTCTAGGTTGATCTGTTTTTATAATCAAATCATTGGGCTCGATTTTGAAATTTTTATTCTTTTTCGATTGATAATGAAAACCAGATTCATTGGAAGTAGCATCAGCATACGCATATTCGATATTGTTTTTCTTCAATAAAACTGCCATTTGTTCTAATTTCGGGTTGCTCTTCATTACATAGGTTTTGTATGTTCCTTTAGCGGTCTTACGAGCATTGTTGTTAAAATCTCTAAACCCTTTTACAAGTGCCTCTTTTTGTGCTGACGCGCTTTCTACAATTGTTAATACGGCAGTCGCGTGATGAGTCAAACGGTCTTTAATGGTTACATTGGAGCCATTTTTCATAGTGATTTCTCTACCAGCCCCTATTCCTCCTTGTTCCAATGTCATTCCAACTGCACCATTATAAGTAGGGTAGGTGTCACCATAACTTGGGTAAAATAAATCGAAGCGTTCGCGAGTATTGTACATCCAGTTTTGTTTGTCAAATTTGGCTGAAATGTTTTTTCCCAAAGTTGTATGAAAATCTTTTTGGTATTGCTCTATATATTCGTGCAACGGTTCAGCCGATGGAGGAAAAAAATAAGGAGATTCATAACCCATTTCGTGAACATCAGTATGAACTTGTGGCATCCATTGGTAATACATAGCGATACGTTGTTGCGTTTCCGCTTGTGTTTGCCAAGCCCAATCTCTGTTTAAATCAAATATATAATGGTTGTATCTTCCGCCTGGCCAAACTTCCATGTGTTCTCTGTCGTACAAGCCGGGATGGGTTTTCTTGCCTGAAATCTCACGCAACCAGTTTCCGTATCGGGAATATCCATCAGGATTGATACAAGGATCTAAAATGACGACGGTATTTTTTAACCAAGCTTTTGTAGTTTCATTGGTTGGGTTCAACAGTTCATAAGCTACAGTCATAGCACTTTCGGTGCCTGCAAATTCATTTCCGTGAACATTGAAGCTCAACCAAACGATGACTTTGTCTTCAATATTTCCTGTTTTAGCATTTGACATTCCGATAGCTGCTAGGTTGTTGTTTCGGATTTGTTCCAAATTCGCCAAGTTTTCTGGCGTCGAAATGAAAAATAAATTCAAATCTCGCTGCTCGGCAGTAATGCCATATTTTTGCTTTTTGATGAGTTTAGATTCGGTTGCTAAATAATTGAAATAGTTTTCAACTTGATGATAATAAGTGATTTGTTTGCCGTAGTCTGGAATAAAATCGGATGGGCTTTTGAGTTGTGCAGTAAGTGTATTAAATATGGATACTAAAACTAGTAATGTAAAGCAATATTTTTTCATAATGGAGTTTGAATTAGGAACGTGCCAAAAATACTTATTAACTTTATATTGACCTAAAAAATGCAATAAATAGTAACAAATCTCCAGAAAAATTTACTATGTAGGTTTTTATTCTGAAAATAAGTTAAAAAATAATCTTATTAATTTGCAAATCGTGAATGATACAAGTGGTAAATTCAAAAGAAAAGGAGATTCAAATTTTAAACTCCTATTTATTTTCCGGTTATTTCAAAACTGTTTAATTCAATTAAAGAATGTTTAGAAAGCAGTTCAATTACTGTTTTGAAATTGTTTTTAAAAAGAAAAAAGAATTCTTTGTTTTTTATATTCCCTGAGGTTATTAAAAGTAATTTTTTAGGTTTGTTAAAAAGTAAATAACCATCAAGAAAATCTTTGTCTTTAGTGATGATAATTCTATCTTCTAATTCGGATATATTGATTATTTCTGAGTCAGAAGTTTTTTCCTTGTTTGGCATGTCATCGGTATGAATAGCGTCATAGCCGCTGTCTTTTAAAAAAAGTTTTAACCCATACGGCAACTGAGCATCTACAACAAATTTCATGCAACTTTACTTAATATTTTAACATCGGTAAGTTTTGAAGCATATGCCAAACATGCTAAAATATCCTCATTTTCAAGGGCTGGATAGTCTTCAATCATTTCTTGAAATGTCATTCCTGAGGATAACAAATCTAAAATCATTTCTACTGGGTAACGCATATTTCTCACTGTTGGTTTGCCGTGACAAACATCAGGATTTATTGTTATTCTAGAAATTAGATTTTCCATGGATTTAATTTTATTCAAATGTAAAGAAAATGATTTAAACAAAAAAATCTGCTTTCGAACAGGGCATTCGCTTTTAAAAGTTTCCGCCACGAATTACACTAATAAACACGAATTAGAACTATTGTAACTAATCAGTTTATAATTCAAACTCAAATTTAGCTATTATTACCAATGCTTCCAATACATTTAGGCCATTTTTTATAGTTGTATCAATGACTGAGCGTATTTTAGCAAAGTTTTGTGCTGC
>NZ_JBIKRX010000024.1:0-35149 GCF_044348915.1 Flavobacterium sp.
CCGCTTTATTGTCAGTAACGATTAAATCGCAAGTATCATACAACATATTGGCGATGTCGAGTTTCAAACGTTCACCGTGCAAAGCGTGACGACGGCGTTTGTACACCACTTCACGTTGCGCATTCATCACGTCATCATATTCTAGCAAACGTTTACGAACTCCAAAGTTGTTTTCTTCAACTTTTTTCTGTGCTCTTTCGATAGATTTGGTCATCATCGAATGTTGGATCACTTCACCTTCTTGCAATCCCATTCTGTCCATTACTTTAGCCACTCTTTCAGAACCAAATAAACGCATCAAGTTGTCTTCAAGCGAAACATAAAATTGTGAACTTCCCGGATCTCCTTGACGACCTGCACGACCACGCAACTGACGGTCTACACGACGTGAATCGTGGCGTTCTGTACCCACGATGGCTAAACCACCAGCAGCTTTCACTTCGGCAGACAATTTAATGTCCGTTCCACGACCCGCCATATTGGTAGCGATAGTTACTACTCCCGGTTTTCCTGCTTCTTCTACAATTTGCGCTTCTTGTTTGTGCATTTTTGCATTCAAAACGTTGTGGGTTATACCACGCATTTTTAGCATTCGGCTCAATAATTCTGAAATCTCTACAGAAGTTGTTCCAATCAATACTGGTCTTCCTGCATTCGATAATTCGGTAACATCTTCGATTACGGCATTGAATTTTTCACGAGTAGTTTTATAAATAAAATCTTCTTTATCTTTTCGAACCATCGGTCTGTTGGTCGGAATTTCTACGACATCCAATTTGTATATTTGCCACAACTCGCCAGCTTCAGTCACTGCTGTTCCAGTCATACCGGCTAGTTTGCTGTACATTCTGAAATAATTCTGCAGTGTTACAGTAGCAAATGTTTGGGTGGCGTCTTCAATTTTTACACTTTCTTTAGCTTCAATCGCTTGGTGTAAACCGTCTGAATAACGTCGGCCATCCATAATACGACCGGTTTGCTCATCGACAATCATAATTTTATTGTCCATAATCACATATTCAACATCTTTTTCGAATAGTGTATAAGCTTTTAGCAATTGTGTCAAAGTATGGATACGTTCGCTTTTTACACCGAAATCTTGGAATAATTTTTCTTTTTCCTCAGCTTCTTTATCTTTCTCAAGATTTTTCTTTTCGATAATAGCTATCTCAGTTCCAATGTCCGGTAAAACGAAGAAATTACTATCAGTATCGCCGGATAGGAATTTAATTCCATTATCAGTCAATTCTACTTGATTGTTTTTTTCTTCAATCACAAAATACAAAGCTTCGTCCACTTTTGGCATTTCGCGGTTGTTGTCTTGCATATATTGGTTTTCGGTTTTTTGAAGCAATTGTTTGATTCCTTCTTCACTCAAAAACTTAATCAAGGCTTTGTTTTTTGGTAAACTTCTGTGTGCTCTCAATAAGAGGAAGCCACCATCTTTCGTGTTTCCTTCTTTTATTAATTTTTTAGCTTCCGACAAAAATCCGTTGGCCAATTGACGTTGAAGAGCTACCAAGTTTTCAATTTTTGGTTTCAACTCATTAAACTCGTGACGATCACCTTGCGGAACAGGTCCAGAAATAATCAATGGTGTTCTGGCATCATCAATCAAAACCGAATCGACCTCATCGACAATAGCATAATTGTGTTTGCGTTGTACTAAATCATCTGGCGAATGCGCCATATTATCTCTCAAATAATCGAAACCAAATTCGTTATTTGTTCCATAAGTAATATCTGCATTATAGGCTTTTTTACGGCCTTCAGAATTAGGTTGGTGGTTGTCGATACAATCTACTGTCAAACCGTGAAATTCGAATAATGGAGCTTTCCAAGTGCTATCACGTTTGGCTAAGTAATCATTTACGGTTACTAAATGCACTCCGTTTCCAGTTAAAGCATTCAAATAAATAGGCAAAGTGGCTACCAATGTTTTTCCTTCACCTGTTTGCATTTCGGCAATTTTACCTTCGTGTAACACCATTCCACCAATCAATTGGACGTCATAGTGAATCATATCCCAAGTAATTTGCTTTCCGGCAGCATTCCAGGAATTTGACCAAATTGCATTTTCTCCTTCAAGAGTAATGTATGTTTTCGTAGCCGAAAGTTCTCTATCTTGAGCAGTGGCCGTCACTTGAATTTGGGTATTTTCTTTGAAACGTTTAGCTGTTTCTTTAACAACTGCAAAAGCTTCAGGAAGAATTTCCATCAAGGTTTTTTCCGAAATTTCGTAAGCCTCTTTTTCCAAAGCATCAATTTCTACGTAGATGTCCTCGCGTTTGTCGATATCGGCAATGCCTTCAGCTTCTAATTTTAGCGCAGCAATTTTAGCATCTTTTTCAGAACGTGCTTGTTTTATTTTGTCTTTAAAAAATGTTGTTCTAGCTCTTAATTCATCATTGGATAATGCGGCTAAAGCATTTTCGAAAGTTTTAATTTTTGCTAAATAGGGTTGTAAAGCTTTGACATCTTTTTGAGATTTATCTCCTACAAAGACTTTGATAATGCTGTTTATGAAACTCATTTTTTCATTATGAATTATAAATTACGAATTAATAATTAGGCTGTAATTTGTTAATTGTAATTCTTGTTTTTACTATTTTTAATTTTATTCGTTTCTCAATTTGAGACTGCAAATTTAGCAAAAAAAAAAGCCTCTTTTGAGACTTTTTTCTTGAGATTTTTATTTAATATTCATCCTCATTCCAAAGGTAATCTTCGTCAGTAGGATAATCTGGCCAAATTTCTTCCATTGACTCATATATTTCTCCTTCGTCCTCAATAGACTGTAGGTTTTCCACTACTTCTAATGGAGCTCCAGCTCTAATGGCGTAGTCGATAAGTTCGTCTTTGTTAGCAGGCCACGGTGCATCACTTAAGTAGGATGCTAATTCTAATGTCCAATACATCTTATGTCTGTTTAGTTTTGTGCAAAAATAATTTTTTTACTGAAAAATACAAGTAAAAAACTATTTATTTTTTAGTAAAGTTAAGAACGTTTTTTTAGGCTGCAGATTTCAGGTTACAGATTTCAGATTGCTAGCAGGAAAATCTATTAATTACTGCAAATCTGTTGTCTAAATATTTGAATTCTGCCTTCTGCCTTCTGCAACCTGACTACTTTTTAGGTATCCATTTTGTTTCTTCCGCTTTCAGGTCAAATGACAACTTTCGTGCCAAGACAAAAAGATAGTCAGAAAGTCGGTTGAGGTACATTATTACGATGCCTGGGATAGGTTCGTTATGGTCTAGTTGCACGGCAAGTCGTTCTGCTCGTCGGCAAATACAGCGTGTTATATGACAATATGACACAGTAGTATGGCCTCCTGGTAACACAAAATGAGTCATTGGCGGAAGCGCTTCTTCCATAGAGTCGATTTCGTTTTCTAGTAAATCAATATCACTGTCTATTATTCCGAGATTTTGCAAACGCAGTTCGCCGTTTTTCTTTACTTCTTTTTCGGGTGGTGTAGCCAAAATGGCACCAACAGTAAAAAGACGGTCTTGAATTTCGATCAGTATTTCTTTATAATGATTGTCTATTTCTTGATCGCGAATTAGTCCAATATAGGAGTTCAATTCATCAACTGTGCCATAGCTTTCGATGCGAATGTGGTCTTTAGGAACTCTAGTTCCTCCGAAAAGTGCTGTGGTGCCGTTGTCTCCGGTTTTAGTATATACTTTCATTTTAAGTTAGAAATTAGAAGTTAGAAATTAGAAGTATTTGGAAGAAAGAAAAATCGGAAGTTTTTTTTTCATTAACTTCTAACCTCTAACTTCTGACTTCTAACTTTATTTTAAATTATCACTTTCAATCATTCCGTCCCGCATTCTGATGATTCTTTTGGCGTGTGCTGCAATGTCTTCTTCGTGGGTTACTACAATAATGGTGTTTCCGTTTTTGTGAATTTCTTCTAAAAGCACCATAATTTCCTCTGAAGTTTTACTGTCGAGATTCCCTGTAGGTTCATCGGCAAGAATAATAGAGGGTTTATTGACTAAGGCTCTTGCTATAGCAACTCTTTGTCTTTGCCCGCCCGAAAGTTGGTTGGGTTGATGATCCATTCTGTCGGCAAGATTGACTTGTTTTAGTACTTCGGTAGCTCGAGTATTTCGCTCCGATTTGGAATGTCCGGCATAAATCATTGGCAAAGCAACATTATCTAAAGCAGTTGTTCTCGGCAAAAGATTGAAGGTTTGGAATATAAATCCAATTTCTTTGTTTCGAATTTCCGCCAATTCATCATCTTGCATCTGGCTTACGTCTTTTCCGTTGAGGATGTACGTTCCAGAAGTGGGTGTGTCTAGACAACCTAAAAGGTTCATCAACGTTGATTTTCCCGAACCTGATGGCCCCATCAATGCAACATATTCGCCTTTATTTATTTCTAAATCAATTCCTTTGAGCACATAAACGATTTCGTTTCCTAGTGCAAAATCTCGTTTGATGTTGGTTATTTTTATTAGTGGCTTCATTTGAATATCCTATTTGCGATTTTAAAAGTACGAAAAGTAATTTCAAATATAAGTGTTTGGTTTTTATAAATTGTTACAATTTTCTTATCAATAAATAAATCATGTTGCATTATTTTGAAACCTTTGGAAGCCTAACGAAAATCTTGGTGTTCTTTGAGGTTAGATTATACTCGAATAACAAAATGTTCTATAGGTTGTTCAGTCCTAAAGAAAACCAATCCCCATTGAAACGTATCGATAGTTACGGTTACTTTCGGATGGTTTTTTATGATTTCCCATGCTTCTTCCATATCTTGTGACCAATGAATGTCATCAAATATCCAAACCGAATCATTAGCTATAGTTGGTAATAAAAGATCAAAGTATTCCAAAGTAGCGGTTTTTGAATGGTTGCCATCGAAATAAATCAGATTGCAGATTTCAGATTTCAGATTGCAGATTTGCAGGAAATCATTAAATTCGGTTGTGATACATTCCACATTTTCAAAATTGAATAATTGCAATTGATTTTTTGCAATTGCCATTGTTGTCGGGCAACCTTCCAATGTAATTATTTTCGCCTTTGGATTGCCCAAGGCTAGGGCAGAGGTCGCGAATCCTAAAGAAGTTCCAATTTCTAAAATAGACTCTGGTTGAAAATAATTGGTAATTCTGAACAGTAATTCGGCTCGTTTTTGAGTTATGCCAGCAGTTTTTGCGATTTGCGAAATTTGTCTTGTGTTGGATTTGAATACCTTGGAACCCACTCCAAAATCATTTACTTGAATCGTGTTTTTGTTCTGTAAAAGTTCATTTCTATAATTCTTTAGAACCTTGTATTCGGGTTTAGATTTCTTATCATAAAAGCATTTGGTAATCAAGTTGAATACAAACGGCGAATGCACCGCATGTTCGTTTTTGGAATGCCACAGGAATTTGAGATAAGATTTGATTTGGAATAGCATATAGTGTTTCAAAAATGATGTCAAAGATACTAATACCGATTATGTATTCAATATAGTCCAATAAATATCGGACTATTTTCATACTATATCGGTATTATACCATTTCACTTTGGACTATAATAAAAATGCGTTTGGTATAATACCAATTGTAATTTTAAAATGGTCTAATCCATTTAAAAATTTTACAATGGTTTATGCCGATAGACAATATATTGAGTACAATTTATTGGACTCTTATATATTGCTAATCGGTATAAGATAGTTGTCTAGATTCAAAAATCTTAAAAATTCAACGAGGATAAGGAGTAGTTTTAGTTGTTTTGCGTGGAGCCAGTTGGTGTAGGGTATTTTTCGAAAGGAAGTTTATAACAAACATAATCTTATCAGTCCGTTTGTCACGCTGTAAAGCGTCCCTACTCTCGAGCGTAGCAACTCCTAAGGAGTGACAAATAGCATCTATTTTGGACTGTTTTGTATTGGTTTTGTGTATTACAATTCGTTTTTCTGTAAAAAAAACAACTCTTCTTTTTCAATGTTATAATGCGTCTATTTAAATGACTTTTTTATAAAAACCAAACGCTATCCTTTCGAATAGCGTTTAGTATGACTAGACTTTGAACTAGAACTATAGTACTACTTTTACTGGAAAACTAACAGCTGCGTCGGTTGCACCGCCGGCATTCGTGATATCTCCTGTAGCAACTCCAGCCGCCGACTTATTTGGTAGATGACGAAGTGTAACAGTCAGATTTCCAGTGGCAGCTGCGGCTCCAGTTTGCAATTCAAAAGACAATCCAATTGGTTTTCCGTTTTTGTCAGTATCCTTGTATGTGAAGGCGCCAATGGTTGCAGGTGCTTGGTAAAAAACTTGGTGTTCGTCACCTTCTGCTGCAACTTCAGAAGTAATGTCTTCAGCTGGGTTTGCAAGTTCGTTCTTAAAAGTAGTGGAACCTGTATATTTGGTATTTACTTTTAAATCACCACCAGTTGTAGAAAACACAGGTAAGGTAGGTCCGTCCCCGTCTAAATCTATTGATTTTAAAACAATTGTTGTTCCACCTCCTGTTAAGGTAGTTGTTACGGTAGTAATAACTTCTTCTTCGTTTACTTCTTCTGCATCATTATCACAAGAAGTGAAAGTTAAAATAGTAACAAGTGCAAGCGGTAAAAATTTTAGATTTTTCATTTTATTTATTTTTAAAGGTTTAATAATTGAATTTTATTTGAATTTGAAAATTGCGTCCTATCTCGTCTGCAAAAAAGCGTTGACGGTTCAAATAGTCGCGGTAACTTGTATTCAGTACGTTTTGTACTGAAAAGGCAACAGTAGTTTTTGTTTTGTGAAAAGTATTAAAGGCCATTTCTGAATAAAAATTCAGTAGCTGATAACCCGGAGGAGGAGTGCTGATGTCAAGCAGAACTTCTGATGGATTGTTAGCATCATCTAGAATAGTAATCATAAAATTATTGTCAGGAAATGACTTTTGGGTAAAAACAACATCTGCTTTTAATTCCAATAGTAATTCGTACCATTCTTTCTTTGAGTACTGAATCGTGTTGATAAACTGCATTGGTGGCATATCGATCAGGGGCTCATTATTAGACAAATCATCTCCATTTATATAAGAAAATGCAGATTTGAGTTGCCAATTTGAACTAATTTTCCATAACGATTGTACATCAACTCCTAGTAACCTCGCATTGGTTTGTTCGTATTCCCAGACCGGAAATGCCCCTCTAATGGTCATCTCAACCCCTGTAGGAGACAAAAACATATAGTTATTGATGTAATTGATATAAGGGTTAAGGTCGATCGAAAAAGCATTCCATTGTTTTGCCAAAGTGGTCGAAATCTTGAAAGATTGTTCCTTGCTCAGCGCCAAATCACCCAATTCGATAATCCCATTGGAATGGTGTAATCCGTCGCTAAATAATTCTGAAGCATTTGGATTTCGGGATGCCAGACTGGTATTGAAATACCATTCTAAATTTTCCGCAAAGGTTTTGTGAAACCCTATACTTGCAGATAGATTATGGTAGGCGAAATTGGGTTTAGTAAGGATTTGAGTACCGACTTCTTTTACCACAAACTCAGGGAATAATACATCATATCCTCGTTCTATCCAACGAGATTTTTGATAAAACTTAGAGGCATCGAGGGCAGAATAATCGTATCTCAATCCTGCATCAAGAACTAGGTCGCTAGTATAATTGAGACTTGCAACAGCATAAGTCCCAAAAACGAATCTGTCATAATTTGGAATCAAAGGTCGAACGCCAGTCGCAGCACTCGCAAGGTTATTTTGATAAAGCGAATTTGCCCCTGCCTTAAAATGCCAATCATGCCAAGCTTTTTTATAATCGACCCCAAAATTATGAGTACTCAATTCTAAATCCAAGGCTGCAATATTGTTTAAATTTCCGCGGCGAACATCAAATTCTAAGCGTTTATTGTATTGAAACGAATACTGAGCAGCAATCGAGGAAGTTTCATCAAAATGATACAAATAATTTAACTTGGCCAAATGATGCTGCACGTTTTGCTTTGGATTGCCAATCGAATACGTAAAATCTCGAATCACGCTAGGTTGACTATTATTGATAGAATTGTATAAATCAGTTATACTTCCCGAATGTGAGGCAGCTAAAATTCCAATATTAGCGGAGTAGTAGCTGTACATCGCTGAAAAATTGTAATTCTTTTTAGCAAATCGAATATCACCAGTAAAATTTGCCTCGCGATTTCCTGTGTTCGATAAAACATAGTCAGGTGCTTCGCGGTCTCCCATATATTTCAGAGTCCCCACCGTATTCCAGCTCCAGCCTAACACATTGCCTCGATGCAAACTGGAACTAATTGATCCGCCGCGGCCATTGGACGCGCCGTTGATTATGCTCTTGCCGAACAAGGTATCTTTCCTGACAACCATAGGTTCAATAATCACCAAACCGCCAATCGCATCTCCTCCGTACTGCAATCCCGATGATCCTTTGATGACTGTGATTTTGCCTGCAGCATTGATGTCAAAATTGGGAGCGTGTTCTGTTCCCCATTCTTGGTCCTGCATCCGTACATTATTATTGATGATGGGCACTCTACTTCCAAACAAGCCATTTATGATAGGCTTTACCACTGTGCTTCCAGTTTTTAGACTAGAAACACCGGCCACTTCTTTAAGAACATCGCCAAGTGATTCGTTACCAAATCGTTCTATGGTTGATGTTTTGAGTTTTTGTTCTAAAACCGATTGATTTTGTGTGTTCGGTTTTTGATCAATCAATACTTCATGCAAGGCCATGGTGTTTGGTTTCAAAACAAAGTTTAAGACTTGGTTTCCAGTTATAGTAATGGTAGTATCAATAGCAATGTACCCCACATAAGATACGAAAATCTTTGTTGGGCCTGCTTTCAGTTTGTTGGCTTGATAATTACCCTCTTTTTTTGTTGAGAAAGTATTTTCTCCAACATGAACATGAGCGCCGTCTAACGGAACTTTATTTTGGTTTGTAATTGTACCTCGCAAACTGTTTTGTGAAAAAGCAACTGTGATATACAATGAACAAATCAAAACAAAAAAATGGTTTGTTTTCATGCTTAATTTTGTACGCTAATGGTGTAAATAGTCACGACTAGTCTAGTAGTGAAAAACTAAATTTAGTAAAGCGTACTTGGGGGAGCTCGCAAGGCAAAGAGGCTGCCTTTGTAAAAGGGAATGTTCTGATCGTTTATAAATGTCGAATAGATGGGCTTGCCGACAAAATCAGCTAAGGCAAATACATCAAATGAGTTTTCCATAAAGGAACTAACAGAAAAACTGCATACTTTACATTGCTCAACTAGTTCGTGAGCGTGCGTAATTTGCTTTTTAGAGTGGTCCTTGTTTTCGTGTTTGCAAATTTCTTTTATTGGTTCAAAAAATAAATGCTCATAACTGTGCCCCGTTTGAAGCAGAAAACTTGCCACAAGCGAGAATAATAACAGTTTTGAGATTAATTTTTTGTTTTTCATTTCGCGCAAAGATATTAAAAATTACAATGGATAAATTTTATTACTAATTTGTTTTTTAGGAGTTCTCTAGCGCAACACTAAACATGTAAAGGTTTTGACAGTTCACTCATTTGAAAAACCTATCTTTGCCACCTTGATTTTTAGAACCTAATGATAGCAGCAACAGAGAATAAAACCACCATAACTTCGGAAGAAATTGACCGATGTATCGCCATTTTGGCGCAATTGAACGCAGAAACCGATCAGATTTTTGAAATTCCTAAGGAGCAAAGAACTGCTTTAATCAAAGCAGCGGGTCAATTTGCTAGACCTGACCGTGCCGAGTTGGTCAAACGAAAAAAAGATGGTAAAGCGGTAGCCAAACGCAAACAAGAAAAGAAAGATAGAACGGCTCGTAAGGAAACGGGAATTCGTTCGGCTCGTGAAGCAGCTGTTTTTGTAGCTCCAAAATTATTGGCTTCGCATGATTTGGAAAGCAAAGAACAATTAGAATTTGAAACCCCAAGAAAGTGTTATGTCTGCAAAACAGAATTTACCAAAATGCACCATTTTTACGATACTATGTGTCCGGATTGTGGTGATTTTAATTACGCCAAACGTTTTCAGACTGCCGATGTCAACGGACAAATTGCGGTAATTACAGGTTCTCGATTGAAAATTGGCTACCACATTACGTTGATGTTATTGCGTGGTGGAGCTACTGTTATTGCCACGACTCGTTTTCCGGTGGATTCGGCTTTGCGGTTTGCTAAAGAAGCGGATTTTATGGATTGGGGAGATCGATTGAAAATTCACGGATTGGATTTACGACATATTCCGAGTGTGGAGATTTTTTGCAATTTTATTGAGCAAAAATACGGTCGATTGGATATTCTTATCAATAATGCAGCGCAAACGGTACGACGACCAGCAGGATTTTATGCACATTTGATGGAAAACGAAGAACTTCCTGTAGGTTCTTTGCCAAAATCGGCTCAGGAGTTGTTATTGGATCATACTCATTGTTTGGATGAATTGAAAGTATTAACATCAGGCTTTTCGTCCAATGAAAATATGCCGGTGACTTGGCACGGTCCTGAACCTGGGATTGGTTTGCGGGCTTCTGCCAAATTATCGCAGATTCCGTATAGTTTTGATAATGCATTAGTAGCAAAAGAAGTTTTTCCGCAAGGAGAACTCGATGCCGATTTGCAACAAGTTGATTTGCGAAAAGTAAACAGTTGGAGATTGAAGTTAGGTCAGATAGAAACCACTGAAATGATTGAAGTGCAATTGGTCAATTCCGTAGCACCTTTTGTGTTGTGCAATCGTCTTTCGGAAGTGATGAAGAAAGATAACACAGGCAAAAAACACATTATTAATGTGTCGGCGATGGAAGGAAAGTTTTATCGTGATTTCAAGGAAGACCGACACCCACATACCAATATGGCTAAAGCCGCTTTGAATATGTTGACACACACAGCCGCAGGAACTTTAGCCAAAGACGGCATTTTTATGAATGCTGTTGACACAGGTTGGGTAACCGACGAAGATCCCGCCGAATTAGCCAAGAGAAAGCAGGAAGAACAAGACTTTCAGCCACCTTTGGATATTGTAGATGGTGCAGCGCGAGTAATGGATCCTTTGTTTCACGGAATCAACACAGGAAAACATTGGTCTGGGAAGTTTTTGAAAGATTACCGCCCAATTGCTTGGTAGTTTTTCAGATTTGACCAATTTTTGGTTCTGCTGGGTTTTGTGTAAATATTAATTTTTTAAACCATTGAGGCCATTAAGAAAATTAAGAGCACTACAAAACTTAATTTTCTTAACATACTAAAGAGGCTGCAATTACTATTTTTTAAACTTTTACGGGATATAAAGGTAGTTAAGATAGGTGCGCCTTAATTTTCTTAATGAATCTTAATGAATATCATTTTTTAGCTTATCACCCAAAACTTTAGAACCAACTTTTTAAAAGTTGTCCAATCTTGTCTCGCGTGAGGGATGGCAGTGGAGCTCTTTTTTGTTTTCAAAAAAAGCGGGAACGTACAGCCCGACCCGAAGTTTTTGCGAAGGGTCACGCCCAAAAAATCTTCTTAAAAGCCTTCGCCATCATTGAAATAGAACGTATTTGATTGGCGTCCCATCCCGTAATTTATAATAAAATTGGTAAGGGTATTTTTGTCTAACAATACTCTAAGCCCAACCCCCGCTGCGGGCTGCACGGATTCGAATAAATGGAGGTTTTTGTCGGTAGCACTTGCTGTGGTGGCGTTGGCAAAAACGGTGCCGCTAATCATCTGATTTTTGCTGATTGGAAAGCGGTATTCCGTCTCGAAATACATCAGGTTTGTCCCTCTGAAAAGTCCTTGAATGTAGCCTTTTCCGCTTCGGCTGTTTTGGTCCCAACCTATTGCCGGCAAGTTGAGGTAGGGTAATTTTCCGCTGACCAAGAATTGCCCATAAGCCCAAAAGCCAAGTACATACTGTTTGATTTTTTTATTAAGTGGAATAAAATATCTTGATTCAAGGAGTAACGTAGAACTGTTTTTTTGATAATTGAATATTTTCGGATTGTAGCGGTAATTTAAATTCAAAAACAGCCCTTTGTTGGTATTGATGAGGTTGTCTCTAGCGTCATAAATTACATTCATACTCAATCCGTTGACCAAATAATAGTTCTCATTGAAGCCGTGTTTTTTCGAATAATTGTAGTGATCCGTGTACTTATTACTGGCAATGTCTAAATTTTTATCCTTGATATGCGTGTAGCTGTCGAGATGAATTCCACCGCCAAGAAAAAAAGAGGGAAAGAGGTTATAGGAAATGGTTTCGTGCAGCTTAAAATAATGATAATCCATCGGTTGTTCGATGCTGCTGTAGTCGAAATCTTGAAAACTAGCTCCATAAGGAACAATGTCGGTACCTAAACCAAAATTGGATTGGGAGAAAACATAGTAGCGAAAGTCACCACTGAAAAAGTATCGGTCATCATTGAGATACATATTGTTTTTAAGGTAAGTAAGAAGCTGATGTTTAGAGCTGTAAGATGCTCCTCCGGAAATTAATGAAATTTTATTATTTTCTTTTTCTTTAAAACTATATTGGCTTATGAAACCCAGCGTGAAACCATTTGCGGGCTGGTAACCGAGGGTTGGGAAGGCTATTAAGCGGGTTTTGGACTTCTGTTTAGGGAGTCTGATTTTAAGAGTGTCTTCTTTGGTAAACAAATCGACAATGGAACGTAGGGGGCGTTTTTTTTCTTTTTCGATGGTGTCGTTTTGCGAAAAGGTAAATTGCCACGAACAGAGGAATAGAAGGAATAGGAAAATTGGTTTTGCTTCAAAAATAGTTTTAGTATTCATATGAAGCTTCAAGTTAAATGCAAATTATTTTCGTTGAATTCGCCAATCCAATTGTTTTAAGATATAAAACTACTAAAAATATATTCTATTTGAATAATTTTAAGGTAAAAGAATTCTTTTTTTAAGGTTAATTGATTGAAAAATTATATCAAAAAAAACCACAACAGAAAATCAATTCTACTGTGGTTTATGTTTTTTAGTTTCTTCTTGGAAAAATATAAACTTCTTGGTTATTAATTAACAGAAATCAATTTCACGTCAAAAATAAGCACTGAGCCTCCGGGAATACCTTGGTAATTATAACTTCCGTATCCAAGATGTGATGGAACTAAAAGTACACCATCTCCGCCGGTTTTGAAATAAGGAATTCCTTCTGTCCAGCCTTTGATTACTTGCTGTAGTCCAAAGGAAATACCTGCATCAGGACTTTTATCGAATACTGTTCCGTCGGTGAAATAGCCATTGTAGGCTACGGTTACATTCGAACTTGCTGTAGGTTGCGTTCCGGTTCCGGGATTATTGATTACATAATACAAACCTGATGCGCTTCGTTGCGCGGTTAAATTGTTTTTGGCTATATAGTCTTTGATTTCTTGCTCGTTTTTGGCGGTATAATCTACTGTCGGATTATTGTCTTTAGTACAAGAAATAAAAAGCGTCAAGATCATTAGTGCGGATAAAATGTGTTTCATTGTAATTTATTTTTTTTGCGGCAAATATAGGAAGATTTGTTTGCAATTGGAATTAGTTTATTGAAAGTCTCAGTAGTATTTCAGATCGAATTATAGGACTAAATAGTTATTTGACCGGGCTGTATTTTTTTGGCACAAGCCTTTATTTTGCAGTTGTTGGGTGTATTTATTGATAGTATCATTTGATAGTATCATAAGTAGTTTTTTTTCTTTAAAGAGGCAATTGTTTTGGAAGTATTGTAGTTCGATAGTGTTATTTTGTTTTTAGGTACAAGCGTGACGCTTGCACCAGCTGGGACTCGGGTGTGAAAATCAGACATTATGGTTTTTTAAGCAGCATCCCGTAAAAACGGGACAGGCTTTGATAGCGTGAGAAGCTGAAACTTTTGCAGGAGAAACTCCAAGTAAAACTGATAGAAAAAGCAGAAAAGAAGGCTTTTCTACCCAAATACTCTTGTTGCAGAACGGGCAATTTGCACCGGATAGCGGTTTTCGACCAGCGTGGTCCGCCGACTTGGTATCTTGGCGATAGCCAAAGCTCTATTCCCTATAAAAACTAAATTATGGGTAAGGGATTTTATGCTCGCAAGCGAAGGAAAACACCGAAAAACAAGCTGAAATTACTCCAAAAAAAGAGGACTCTAAATCCTCTTACTCCCGATTGCTATCGGGACTCTCTAAATATTTTACGATAACTCCATAGTTGACGGCAGGTACTCCGGTTCCGTTCAACACAGGGTTCATTGTTCGGCTTGGAGCCGCAACGAAACTCTTGCTGTTGGCGGTAGTTGCTTTATAAAATGCTACTTAAATATTCCTCAGCTGTCATAATTGGAATTGTAGAGCTCTTAAAGTCTTTTCCGTTTCTGGTTATAATCATTGAGCAGTTAGATTGTAAAGCAGAAAAATATTGAACAGCATCTTCAAAATCTTTAAAACTCGAATTCAGCGCTTTATCGATTGTTTCTTCATTGACCTCACAAACTTCACAGATTATTTTAAACTTTCGAAGTTTATTCAAAACAGATTCTGATGTTTCATATTTATTTAAAACGTAATCTATTGTCGTGAATGAAAGAGGTGAGACAATTAGAGTAAGCTTTTTTTGGTCAGCCAAGGTAGCAACCTTAGCAATTGAATCAAAAAAAGGAACTCTTTCTCCCAACAAATCTAATATTACGTTGGTATCTAAAAATATCCTGCTCATTTGTGTTTTTGTTCTAAATAATCAGCACGATCTTTTTTATAATCATAATCAGCTGGAATTTTAATTCCTGAAGAAAGACTTTTTACGAACGGCGAAATTTGTATGTCATTATTTGTTTTATCTGAAGTCAAAGAATTAAGGTAATTTTCTATAATTCGAGATAAGCTTAATTTTTTTTCAGACGCATAATGTTTAGCTTTTTCAATTATCTCTTGGTCAAGCTTTAATGTGAGTTTAGTATTCATAACGTAAAATGTTTATACGTACAAATATATAAATTTTGGACGTAATAAATGTATATTTCGATTTTTTTGCGATTTCTGCCAACTAATTTATAGGTCTGACGTCAATCAGACTTTATAGTATTCAAATATATTAATTTTTTCTTACAAATTATTTAAAGGATTCTATTTAAAAAACAACCCCAACATTTATAGCTTTACCGCTAAAAGTGTTGGGGCTGTACATTAATAACATGTATATTTTGTCTTTTCGACGAAGGATAAATCACATAATGAGAGCAACTAATGAGATTTGCTTCGCCTGTTCGCTTTTGCTTGGGTCTCGTTCCTCGGATGACAAATACTAGGCTTTTTATCCTTCTATTTTCGCAGAAAGCTCAAACCAGCGTTCTTCTTTTTCTTCAATTTTAGAAATGATTTTTTCGAGTTCTTTGGCTTTCTTCTCAATATCGGCATCGACAACTTTTCCTTCGGAAAATAATTGTTCGATTTTGGCTTTTTCGATTTCCAAATCCTTGATTTCTCGCTCGATTTTCTGGTATTCTTTTTGCTCGTTAAAAGTCAAATTTCCTGTTGGATTGTTTTGTTTCCAGTCTTTCTTTTCGGCTTTGTTGTCTTCTTTTTGAGCTACATCGGCGCTGTCTTCGTAAGATCTAAAATCGGAGTAGTTGCCGGGGAAAGTTTCAATTTCGCCTTGCCCTCTAAAAACAAATAATTGATCCACGATTTTGTCCATAAAATAACGGTCGTGCGAAACTACGAGTAAACAACCTGGATAATCCAACAAGAAACTTTCCAAGACATTCAAGGTTACAATATCCAAATCATTCGTAGGCTCATCCAGAATCAGGAAGTTCGGATTCTGAATCAAAACGGTACATAAATAGAGTCTTTTCAATTCGCCACCGCTCAGTTTTTCGACATAATCGTATTGTTTTTTGGAGTCAAAAAGGAAGCGCTCCAACAATTGCGAAGCTGAAATCAGTCTGCCTTTCGTCAACGGAATAAATTCACCATATTCCTTGATGACATCAATCACGCGTTGTCCCGGTTTTGGGTTGATTCCGCTTTGGGTGTAATAGCCAATTTTGATGGTTTCGCCAACGACTACTTTTCCAGAGTCTAATGGGATTGTTCCAGTTAGCAAATTCAGGAAAGTCGATTTACCCGTTCCGTTTTTTCCGATGATGCCAATGCGTTCTCCGCGTTGAAAATCGAAACTGAAATTATCCAAAATCACGTGATCTTTGAACTTTTTGGAAATCTTATGCAGCTCGATAATCTTGCTACCCATTCGCTCCATATTGATCTCGAGTTCGACTTTGTTTTCGCGACGACGGCTTTGCGCTTTTTCTTTAATCACATAAAAATCATCCTGACGCGATTTCGATTTGGTAGTTCTCGCTTTCGGTTGGCGGCGCATCCATTCCAATTCTTTGGTGAACAGGTTTTGGGCTTTGTCCACACTCGAATTTTCGGAAGCGATTCGTTCTTCTTTTTTCTCTAAATAATAGGAATAATTTCCTTTGTATTGGTATATTTTTCCGTTATCCAATTCGATGATTTCATTACAAACACGTTCCAAAAAGAAACGGTCGTGTGTCACCATAAACAGGGTGATATTTTCTTTGGCAAAATAACTTTCCAGCCATTCGATCATCTCCAAATCCAAGTGATTCGTCGGTTCATCTAGAATTAATAAATCGGGACGATTTATCAAAATGATGGCGAGCGACAAACGTTTTTTCTGACCACCCGAAAGGTTTTTTACTTTCAGTTTGAAATCTTCCAGCTTCAATTTGAATAAAATTTGCTTGAACTGGGTTTCGAAATCCCAAGCATTGTGCTGGTCCATTCCATCAAATGCTTTTTGGTAAGCTTCCTCATCTTCGGGGTTTTCCAATGCTTTTTCGTACGCTTCAATCACCTTTAAACTTTCGTTATCCGAAGCGAAAATACTTTCTTCTATAGTCAATTCGTCTTGTAATTTATTGTCTTGTGACAAAAATGCCATTCGAATGCTTTTGCGAAGCACAACCTGTCCAGTATCAGGTTCATCAAAACCATTGATAATGTTCATAATGGTAGTTTTTCCAGAACCGTTTTTGGCTATAAAAGCAATTTTTTGGTCTTTGTTGATTCCAAAAGATATGTCTTTGAAAAGCGTACGTTCTCCGTAGGATTTCGATATATTTTCGACTGATAAGTAATTCATAATTTTATTTAGAAATGCAAAAATAGTTTATTGTAAGGGATGATACACTATTTTAATGTCAAATAAAAAGCTGCCATTTCTGACAGCTTTCTTTTGCTTATTTTATTATTTCTACTTCTAAATGGCTCTCATCGAAGATTTTAATGAATGCTTTGGTGTAATCTTCCTTTTTAGCTAGATACGGATTTTCTAGAAAATTTTGAGGATTAACAGCAATTAACGGATACCACGTACTCTGAATTTGTATCTGAATTTTATGTCCTTTTTTAAAAGTGTGTAAAACATCTTGCAATCTAAAATTCACTGCGGTAGTTTTATTTGGTGTCAGTGGTTCTGGTTTTTCGAAACTGTTTCTAAAACGAGCCGGCATTACTTCACTTCTGACCATTTGATGATAATTAGCATACAGCACATTTGGTTTATCCTTATTTTGCGGTTCATCGGCAGGATAAATATCGATTAGTTTTACAATAAAATCGGCATCCGTTGCTGTTGTCGCTATTTTTAGTTTTGCCATAATTTCACCTGCTAGCGTAATGTCATCCGTTAAATAGTCAGTTGTAAAACTTACTACATCTGGTCTGCTCAGCGCAAATCGTTGGTCTTCACTCATATAATTTCGTGGCGTGGAGCCATTGTATTCGGCATAATTAATGCTAAAGGGCACGGGTTTGTTTGCGTCGCTGTAATACTCCGTATAGGCACCGTTTGCAGATTTTTCAGACGCTAACTTACCATTGGAATTGAAATAGAAATTGAGTTTTGAACTTTCTTTTGGTGGCCAACTCGCAAATTCATGCCATTCTTTTTTACCAGTATCAAACATGTAAGCTTCCGGAAGAGCCGCAGCATCTTTTGATTTTTCTTTTAAATAATGATTGAAGAATTTGTATTCAATATTTTTTTGATAAAACGTTGCTATGCTATCTCCAAAATAAATGTCGTTATGAAAGTGTTTTCCCGAATCTCTAGACCAACCACCATGTGAAAATGGTCCCATAACAATGGTGTTTTTTGCTTTCGGATTGTTCTTTTCAATAGTTTTATAAATATTGAGAGGACCGGCTAAGTCTTCAGCATCAAACCAACCTCCAACAGTCATAACAGCATGATTTATTCCTTTTAAATGAGGTAGTAAATTTCGAGATTGCCAAAATTCATCATAACTAGGATGGCTAACCATTTCTTGCATGAAAAAGTTATTTTTATAATATTTATCAACACCTTCTTTTAGCGTACCCATTTCATTGTAAAAAATCGAACCGTCTTTCGATGTAGTTTTAATCCCTTGATCTGAATACCACTCTTTATTTTCAGCTTTAGTTTTTTGAACTCCAAAAACAGGAAAAATTTTGAAATATCTCATTAAAAAGGCTCCATTGTGATGAAAATCATCAAAAAAGAAATCAGAAATTGGAGCTTGTGGCGATGAAGCAACTAAAGCGGGATGATTCGCCAGAACTCCAGCTGCAGTATAAAATCCAGGATAAGAAGTGCCATATTGCCCCACTTTTCCGTTATTGTTTTTAATATTTTTAATTAACCAATCTATGGTGTCGTATGTATCGGTGCTTTCATCAATATCTTTGTTTGTCTTGTGAGCTACTTGTGGTGTCATGTTTGTAAAAACGCCTTCACTCATATACCTACCTCTAACGTCTTGGTAAACAAATATATACTTGTCTTTTAACAAGAAAACATTTGGACCTAGTGATTTTTTGAAAATTTCATCGCCATAAGGTGCAATACTGTAACAAGTTCTTTGCATTAAAATGGGATATTTATTGTCTTTCGAAATATCTTTTGGAGTATAAATTGCGGTGAATAATTTCGTTCCGTCCCGCATCTCAATGTAAACTTCTTTTTTGTCATAAATGGTCTTAGTATCTTCTTGAGCAAAAAGAGATACTGATAACAAAAGTAAAATGGTTGTAATTGTCCTTTTCATATCTGTTTTTTTTTTTTTTTTTGAATTTCGAAGATACTCAATTTTAATTTTAAGGAGTAATAATAACTAATTATTTATCGCCAAGTTATTTATTTTGAATAATTGTAATTCCTTTAGACTAAAATCATTGCTTCAAATAAGAACTCAAATCAACCGAATGCAGTTGTTGGTGATTAGCAGATAAATATGGGCTGTCTCGACTGGAGACAAAAGCTTTGAATTTAAATCGGTCGAGTTCCTTTTTTAAATATAAAAAAAAAGAGATATTAACTTGACACAAAACTTTTTTGAGTTTTCATAATTCCATTTATTGGCAGTTTAAATTTATTCTTCTTTTAAATCGCTCTGTGAATTAGGTAACTAAACACATCTAATTACTTTTTAATGTGTTTTTTATGAATCTATAATAATGGTAAGGCAATGGCAAGACTATATCGATCTAGAACATAAAGATGGAGATAAGATGGAGACTAATTTGATTTGAAATGTATTCTAAAATCCATCTAGCTAAATGAACCGCTATGATTTAAAAACCGACTTTCTAATGCAGGAACAAAGAAAACAATTACAAAAAAAAACAAACGCTTACAAAGGAATTTAGAATCCTGTTATAAGCGTTTTATATTATCCTAGAAAAGCTGGTAAAAAAAAATATGGAATTTTTAGTGGGCTTTTAAATCCTTTTTTATTTTTTTAATGAAATTTATTTCTAATCTACCGATGTACATAGCTTTTGAAAGCTATTTATATCGGTTTAACAAATTTTAATAAAAAAACCAATTGCGTTCCTAAGCTTTCCTTTTCCAAATTTGATTTGGCTCTTTCAGGGTCTTGACTTTGGAAGCTCTGAAAATTTCTACTTTATTTTTTTGGCTTTCAAGACTTGATAAACCGACATTTTTTGTAGGTTGTTCAACTTTAAGCTATTAAAGCTTAATTATGATCTTCATAATAATCTATTCTATCAAAGGTATATTCATATCCATAACTCATAGGAATGATACTGTTATACTCTTCAATCGTTGCGTTAGATAAACAAGCATCTATAATTTTTTTACCTGTATGTAGTAAATCATCTTTTAAGTATTTCTGTAATTCGCTTTTGAAGAAGTCTTGTAGTATTTGTGCTCCAGCATCGTAACCTTCAAATCCTACTTCGGGCTGATTGTACACTTTTAAAAACCTTGATGGTATTTTTGAACCTTCAAGTGTAAGGTAGTTTAACTCATAACCTAATAGTGGGCATCTAGAAGCTTGTAATTGTTCTGTTTTTAGTCTTGCACCACCTCTTCTTGTAAGGTATTCTCTCATTAGTAGTTGAGGCTTAAATCCGACCTGCCATGAACCAATATTTTGGTTGGGAACCAATGTAAAAGTTGTGCGTGGTGTGTCAATTATTTGTTTAAGCATCATATTTGCGTGAGGTACTCTTTTTCCTGTTGCAAATGGCCAATAGGAGCCTACTCCTTCGCTCTCCATACCTCCTGAACTCACAATACTTGGATTGTTATGACCTCGGGGAGCAACTAATCGCCATAACCAAGCCAACGCTGGTGGTAATACATGAAACAACCCAATAATTCCATAGGACGGACTTTCTTTAGAACACACAGGTGTACGGATACCAAAGCTCCTGATGTCCACTTGAACTGGTTTAGTCACCACGTTAGGGATTGTTTTTCTAGGAATGATAACTCGTGGGTTAGGGCATGATTTTCCTGGTTCGTCTTGTATGTGATCCCAAATAAGCGCTGTAGAGCCAGGAGTCGTTTCAACATTTAAAAATAATAGTGGAGCAGAGGGATTTATAGTGTTTTTTTCCAAGGTTGGATCGTCACCATATTTTTTTACGCTATCCACACGAACAAACCAAGCATTTTCAGCGTCGACAATTCGCAGTTTTCCGTCTGATTTCTGAAGTGCGGGATGGCAAAAAGCCATATCATCTGCTACTGGATTAAATGTACAAAAGCGAGGAATTGTAATGAATCTGTCTTCTGATGTTACCAAATTATGCCCTAGTAGCACTCGTCCGTCGGTTTCTCTTAAAATATGCTGGTGCATTTCGCTTTTTCCACCACCGCTGGCACCTTCATGCATAAATGTGGTTAAGTTGTCGTATGGGCTTATTGATTGAACTGAAGAACAATGTGCAATTATCCAATCTTCTTTCTCTGCATGATTAAGCATTACTCCATAAAGACCTTTTTTGGCGCTTGGCCCAGGATATAAATTGTAAGAATACAATTCATGAATTGATTCTAATCGGTTATGAACTACTACTTGCTTTCCATCAAAATGAGTATGTCTAAATACTGGATCCACAAATATCACAGATTGCAGTTTTGCGTCGATCTTCAAGTCTTTGACTGCAACCATTTCCTGAAGCATTGATAAACCTAAAGCGAAGAATGCTGCATTTGCTGGTGCAATAGCTATTCCCAACGAACCAATATTTTCCCGCCCGGCAAAGTAAAAGAATACAGCCAAATCCTGTTTCTTGAGCTAATCGAAAGTTTCTGTTTGCAAACTAGAAAATTCATATCCATACTTATCAATGAAGCGCTTTTTGTCCGTCGGATTGTTATCTGCAATAACCATAGTGTTTGGATCTCGTCTTCGCATGTAGGCTTCGGTGTAATTTGCTGAAATACCATTTTTAACGCGATGTACAACTACCTCTACATAATTGCCTTTTCCAGGCACATCGTATGACACCTCATACTGCTGATTTTCTTTACCGTTTGTTGCAGCAACTTCAAGCTCTTCACTCGTATTAAAAACGGTGTAACTCTTACATTCAGCCAAAAGATTAGCAATATTATCCGATAGGACAATATTTTTTTCATTTAAAATTGTTACTAAATTACTCATATTTGATTATTAATGATTTAAATTATACTATTGTTATCTACTAATGGAAATTACTATGTTTATTTCCTTAATTTATTTTAATGCTTTTGAACGAAATTAGACAAATAAAAAATTGCGTAATTACGTTACTAAAATTCATTGCTTATGAATATGTTGATCGCCAAAAGTAATTATTGTAGCAAAACCAAACTGATTTCTGAAATTCAGCAGCAGAAACTATTCAAGCAGTATTTATAGTTCATCGCCAGGAGTAGGCAATAACTTTAATTTGTATTGTTGTTCCATTTGCCATAAATTTATAATCTATGCCCCTACTTCCATCTATAAAAACTTAGAAAATCTATGTACGAATTATATTAAATTCTTATCGTAAAGTTAATGCATAATTGTGTGTTTTTTGCTGCTATGTTTGAATTTATCGTACGAATTATTAATAATAAAGAGAATATTACAATTTATTGACGTTCAATTATTAATTTAATAAATTGATTGAAATTATTGTGATTTATTATGTAAATACTAGTCTAAAGTTTAAAAGTATACCTTTTTTAGTGTACTCAAAACGGCATTCCGGCTAATTGTAAATAGCTGTTATAGAGCTGTATAGGTGGTAAAAAAGAATATTTTTAGTTGCTTTTATGGCCCATGTTGGGTAAGGGTTTTTGTGATTATATCGTTTTCGAAACTATATAAGAACACTTTTTTTTGCAAATTTTGGAGAATTAATAGAAGATCAAGTGCTTGTTAATACATATTATGATCTTGATTATAGGTGCACTTTCGCTACATATCTGCCAATAAGGCTCTAATAATAATTAAAAACCTCGATAGTTATATTAGGTTTCCTCCAAAAAGTTATACACTATTTGGTGTTTTTTTTCGCTAAATAATAGTAATAATTCTATTTATTGCGATAATTTTCATTTGTATAATTATTAGGTAATTTCGTTTCAAAAATGCTTCAAAAGGAGTTGCGAAACGTAGATCTGTCTGATAATAACTGCTTGTTACGATCTTAAAGTTTCAAAAACGGACTTAAATCTATAGTATGCAGCTGTTGTGGATTATTGATTATTGGTTTTCTAGTGAAGGATTCATTGGTAAGATAGAAAATTTTTCCGTCGGAAGTTGTGATTCCTTCTATTTGATGAAATGGTAATCCGATATCGATTCTTCGTTTATTCCCAATGGAAAAATTGTAGTTTTGGTACTCGTGCATAAGGTATAAAAACGGCTGACCAGTTCTAGTGTAGCCGCAAAGAACAATCGAATTATTAGAATTGAATAAGGTTGCACCAGTAACCAACCCTTTTACGTTGACAGTTTCTTTAAGTTGAGCGGTGTGTTTTCCTGGGAACTTTGGTAAAACGTAAATGCTCGTTTGAGTTTGAGTCCATTGTTTGGTGAATAGGTATACGCTATCTCGGCTAACGACAAATGCTTCACAGTCAAAATCGGTCGTATTTCCATCTTTAGGTGCAAAATCTAGTTGATTCGAATAAGAAAAAGAGATACTGTCAATGACAGGTTTATTGGCTAAAAAAGATTGTTTATCGATTCTCAGTATATGCAAGTCCGTTCGATTCCCTCGAAGATTATTGCCAAAATCGCCAATATAAATATGAGTACTATCTTGTGAAATCTCTTCCCAATCGTTGTTTTTTACATTTTCTAGTTGGATTTTCTTTTGAATTATACCATTAGAATCAATTCCATATAGGATGGTGTCGGTATCATCATTGTGCGTCCATAATAAATTGTCGAAGGCGATGAGTCCCGAGGTTTCAACCAAAGAATCTCTGAGTTGTAGTGTAGTTTCTGGTTTTATCTTCGACGAATCGTACAAGCAGCTGCCGTCATTTGTAGTAGCTTGGCTATTGAAATTTTTGGCAAGCGAATCTGTACAACCCGGAATTTGGCTATAACTTGTAGTATAAATCAAGACGAAAGCAACAATTAACTTTTTCATTTAGTATTAAATAAGGAGCAACAAGTCAAAAGTAAGATTATTAACTGAATGTTTTTTGTTTATAAATGTCAAATCCAATTTGCGAGGTCGGATTTTCGAAAAATCAAAAAAAAATATTGGCACTTTCAAAATAATTGTTATATTGTACTAGATTTTAGAGTATTTTTAAAATTGATAGCCTAATTTTATTAAAACAACGTTTTATGTATCATTCAAAAATAGCAGGTTTAGGATATTTTGTCCCTGAAAATATAGTGACCAATGATGATTTGTCTAAAATAATGGACACGAATGACGAGTGGATTCAGGAGCGAACAGGAATTCAAGAACGAAGACATATCGTTCCGGGTACGGAGACAACAACCTCGATGGGTGTTAAAGCAGCAAGAATTGCCATAGAACGTTCCGGCGTAGCTTTAGAAGATATCGACTTTGTCATTTTTGCCACTTTGAGTCCTGATTATTATTTCCCTGGACCTGGTGTTTTGGTTCAAAGGGATTTAGGATTAAATACTGTTGGAGCATTAGACATTAGGAATCAATGTTCGGGTTTTGTCTATGCTGTTTCTATTGCAGATCAGTATATTAAAACCGGAATGTATCAAAATATTTTGGTCATTGGGTCCGAAGTGCAATCGACAGGATTGGATATGACCGATCGAGGTCGCAGTGTTTCGGTGATTTTTGGCGATGGTGCGGGAGCTGCGGTTATGACTAGGGAAGAGGATGTGACAAAAGGAATTTTATCCACACATTTACATTCAGAAGGGCAACACGCCGAAGAATTGTATGTGAAAGCCCCGGGAATGGGAGGTCGTTGGATAACCGATATTTTGACAGAAAATGATCCTAATGACGAGAGTTATTTCCCTTATATGAATGGACAATTTGTCTTCAAAAATGCAGTGTCGAGGTTCGCTGAAGTCATCAACGAAGGCTTGGAAGCAAATCATTTGCAGGTTTCAGATATCAATATGTTGATTCCACATCAAGCCAATTTGAGAATTGCTCAATTCATTCAAAAGAAATTCCAATTAGAAGATCATCAAGTTTTCAATAATATTCAAAAATACGGAAACACGACCGCGGCTTCGATTCCGATTGCCTTGACCGAAGCTTGGGAACAAGGAAAAATTAAGTCGGGAGATTTGGTGGTTTTGGCTGCTTTTGGTAGCGGATTTACTTGGGGAAGTGCCATTATTAGATGGTAGATTAGATTTTAGATTTGCTGCGCCTGTTCGCTGTCGCTCGGGTCAGATTTCAGATTTCAGATTTCAGATTTCAGATTTCAGATTTCAGATTTCAGATTTCAGATTTCAGATTTCAGATTTCAGATTTCAGATTTCAGATTTCAGATTTCAGATTAAGAATGTTAAACAGCTATGGATAAAAAAACGAAAACCTCTTGATTTAATAAGGAGTTTTCGTTTTTTTTTGCTTGCTACCTGCTACCTGCCAACTTTCTTACCTCTTCAACGTAAAATGTGATTTGAATACTTTTGAGCTTCCTTTTTCTTCATAATCAACTGTAAACCAATAATCGTCCGAAGGAAGGGGTTGTCCGTTGAATGTCCCGTTCCAACCTTCGCCCGAAGGACTTATTTGTTTCAGGAATTTTCCATATCGATCAAAAATGTATATTGGCACATTTGGGTTGGTCAGTACTAAATGTTTAATATTCCAAGTTTCGTTATAACCATCTCCGTTTGGAGTAAAGTATTTTGGATAATTAATTATTACCGCTTTTATCGGTGCAGGATCACAGTGACCGTTTTTATCTCTAACAGTAATCGTGTGCTCCCCTGGCCTAACATTGTTAAAGATATTGCTGTCTTGAAAAGAAAAATCGTCCAATTGATATTCGTAATTTCCAGATCCAGCACCCAATACATTTACAGTTATAAAAGTTGGATTATCAAAAGCATCGCTGTAGGTTACCTCTAAATAAGGTGCATATTTAAGCACTTTAGCAGAAGCAGTTTTAGAGCACAAGGTTAGAGTATTAGTTGCTTTTACAACATAATCACCAACTTGTGTTGTTGTAATGGATGAGCTGTTGCCACCGTAGGGCGCTCCATTCAGTGTCCATTCAAACAAATAGTTGGAGCCTGATATTCCAGAATCTAATGTCACTGGATTTAGTAAAGTGCCTGTTTGGTAATCCTCGCAAATAAAATATTCCGTAAATAATATTGGTTCAGGAAATGGATTTATTATTAATTGTAGTTGTACAACATCAAAACAAGCTACTGCCGAAGTGTTATTGGCCACTCTAATCCAAACGCTGTCCGAAAAAGGAGTGCCATTTTGATAAGTAGCAGGGTTTGAAATCGGAGTTGCATTAATATCATTGGCAGCAGCCAAAGAAGTATAAAAAGTTAACGTGAAATTCGCATCGGGAGTTTGACCGTTTAATACTTGATTTCTGATGGATAGACTGGTCAAATCGTATTGGAAAATTCCATCGTTTGCGCCAAATGTGTCGCAATTTTCTATTGGGGTTACTGGATTTGCAGCGGGTCTTGGGGTTATGGTAATGCTAAACGGATTTTCGTCACTACAATTCAAGCGGTTTCCAGTTTCGTAGTAAATATAGTAATTTGGAAGCACTGTTGCTGCTGTTACAGTTGTTCCTGGCGGGATACTATTCCCCCCACCCAATGGACCACCAGGGGCATCATAATAAAAATTATTTGGTGTCGGCAAGGGCGGAAAAGTAAAGCTGTCACAATAGGCTAATTGCGTTGGAATTGGATCGGCTTCCACTCCATTTATGGAAATATCAAAAAAGTTTTCGTTAAAACAACTTGGGTCGCTTGGGTTGGCTGCATAAATATAAATTCTATTGTTAGTGCTTATCAACGTTCCAGCGGGGATGGGATTCACCCCATTTGGGTCATCAAAATAAGCACCGTTTTTTAGCGGACTTAAAACATACGAATTGCATTGGTCTACGTTGGCTCGAGAGTCAATTTTTGGTTTTTTGCTGACACTAATGGTCCAAGGTTTTTCATTGTAGCAGCCCGCAACAATTGTTGATGATTTATAAACATATATTGTTTGAGTAGTTGTTATGGTACTATTTGGAATCAATTGTACATTTCCTGGCGTTGATGGGCCTCCAGCTAAGCTATAATAATCGCCACCTTCACTTTGAGTTGGTAATAGGAAACTATCGCAAGCATTGACATTTGTTGGTGTTGTAAGAAATGGTGCATTTATTGTAATGGTAAAGGAATCGGTTGCGCAGGCTGCTCCTGGTACATAAGTAAATAATTGTATGGTGCTCGAAATTAGTCCAGGCAGCACCAAGTTTCCGCCTCCATTTGGAGCATCACGATATTCTCCCACGGGTGCCGGCGATAAACTAAATGAGACGCATTCGATGATATCAGTAAAACCAAAACTACCTATATAAACGGTAAAGACGGTATCCGTTGTTCTACATAAATTGTTTGTTGCAAAAACATAGAGTGTTGTTGTCGTTGTTATTGGTGAAACAGCAGGAGTATAAATTCCTGTACTAGGATCATAAGTGTAATAATTTCCCACAGCCAATGGCGGTAAACTATAGGAACTACATTCAAAAACATTGGCAATTGGAGCAATTATGGGTGTTAAATCAATAGTGATGTTAAATTGTCCTTCTAAAATACAAGGATTGGTAATATCTGTCGATTCAAAATAGGTGTAAATTGTAGTTGTTCCAACGGTGTTTATTGTAGTTCCTCCGGGGAATTCAGTTCCGCCGCCACTCGGACCTCCCGGCAATGAAAAAAAGCGAAGGCCAAAAGGGGTAGTAGGTAATTGATATTGGTCGCAAACTGTTAAATCGGTAGGGTCAGCATCTAAAGGTTCGACTATGGTCACATTGAAACTACTTTCAATAGGACAACTTGGCGTTCCTAATGTAGTATTAAAAAGATAAACAATTTGGTCTGTTGTGATTACATCTCCCGCATTCAACATTGGAAGTCCTTGGTTTGGACCTGAATAGTAGTTACCAGGGTTTACTAAAGGAGGTAAAGTATAACTTCCACAAACAAATTGATTTATTCTTTGGTCTAGAACAGGTCTCGGAATGACTACAAGTCTAAAATTGGTTGTGCTGAAACAATTGGGATCGGTCGTCGTCTGGATTCTAGCATAAAGGGTTGTACTACCAGAATTAAATAAGGTAGAAACATTTATTGGATTGAGTCCAGCAGTAGCATCTCCAACATTCGAATAATAGGAAACATCATAAATTGCAGGTGATTGTCCTCCTAAAATAGTAGGCGTTTGTGCAGCAATATTGAAATTAGCGGTAGTTGTACCTGGTGTAGTTTCGCATAAAGTAATGTCACTAGGTGTATTGGCTACAGGAGGTGGAGTAATTCCCAATTGGAACGATTTTGTGATAAAGCATTTCGAAAAGCTGTCTTCTATTCTAACCCAAATTGAAGCAGGCAAGAGAGCGGTTGGAAATGTTAAGATCGTTGGAAGTGGACTACTATTTGAAGTCGCATTTGCTACTGATGAATGATAACTTATTTGTGTTCCGGGAATGCTAACTATTGGAGTATTAATCGATAAATCATAAGTATAACTTGCCAGTCCTGAATTACATTTTAGCAGATTTAAGGGTTCCGGAGTTATAATTTGGGGATAGAATTCAACATTGATAAAGTCTGTAGTGACAGGGCAGGAGGTAGCAATTACAGTGTATGTAAGTCCGTAAGTTCCCGGTTGGTTAATCAATAAGTCAGGGGTGTTTCCTCCCACGGGATTTCCATTTAAAGTCCAAGCAAACGAATAAATAGTTGGATCTAATCCTGAGATAAGTGTGTGTGAACCATTATAGCAAATGGCTGTATTTGCTGCAATTGTTAAATCTGAGCCTAAAACATCCTGCCCAACATTGAAACTATTTGCTCCTAAAAATATTGCAGAATCCGATTGACTGTCTTGTCTGTCAGCAATCACCAATTTGATGTGATAGTTTGTATTTGGAATCAAACTGTTTGATGATGCACTCATGACTACCGTCTGTCCGTTAAAATTTGTGGCAGAGGTCGCAGCGTCAGAACCACCATTGAAAGCTCCAAAATAGGCTGGGTTGACCGAAGGACATGAGGAGTTGTAGATAAAATCTCTAATTGTTGTAACCGATATGGGGGTCGACGTGCCAGGAACTACAGCAAGATTTGTAGTCACTCCAGTTGCAGTATTGGTAAGCAGGAAGGTAAAAGCATCTGAAAATTGACATTGGAAATTACCATACTCTTCCGAAGCAAATAAAAATCGAAAGTCAAAATTTGACGACAACGGCACAAAGTCGAATTCCAACACGGTGGCATTTGTCGAATTCACGCTGATTCCTGATGCTAATAAGGTTGCTTCCAAATCAGCATCGCCAGTCCAAGCGGCATTTCCGTCACTAAGATCCATTGTATTGGGTCCTGGAGCATTAGCAACATTTCCCGTACTCAAAATCACACCACTCGATAGAGGAAATGATGGATTGGTGTTTTCAAAATAGCCAATTCCATTCGAAGAACCAAAATTGGTTCCCGTTCTCCAGCTAATGTTACTTACAGAAACGCACGATTTATTAACCAAAACATCTGTAACCAGCTGCGGAACTGTATAAGTACCAGTATCCACAGTTATGGTTTGCGAAAAGCACCCCAACCAAAATAGTGAAAGTATAATCAGAAAACTTTTTTTCATCACGCTTGACATTTTGGGTAAAAATATATTATTATCGATATAAAATATAATTTCATCGACAAAATACACAAAATATTTAGATTTAGTTTTATTTTATAACACTTAATTTAGGTCACTTTCATTAGTATTAAACTGTACTAACGGAAATTATCACTATTTATTTCAGAAAAAACTATCAACAATTTCCGCCGGAAATCCTTATATTTGCAGCCTTAAAATCAATATAAAATGACCTTATCACAGATTCTTACGCCCTCAATAGAAAAAGCAGTATTTGCATTATTTGATATCACAATCGATAAAATTGAGTTTCAATCCACACGCAAGGAATTTGAAGGTGATATCACGATGGTGATCTTTCCGTTATTGAAAGTCATCAAAGAAACCCGAGGTGCAGCCGAACGGAGCGCAGCTAATCCTGTAGAATTAGGTACTAAAATTGGAAACTATTTAACCGAAAATGTTGCCGAAGTAAGTCGTTTTAACGTCGTTTCCGGCTTTTTGAATATTGTAATCTCTGATGAATATTATTTGAATTTTTTCAATGAAATTCGAACAGACGAGAAATTTGGTTTTGTTACGTCCAGCCCAGAAGAAAAAGCAATAATGGTCGAATATTCTTCGCCAAACACCAATAAACCGCTGCATTTAGGTCACGTTCGAAATAATCTTTTGGGTTATTCTGTTGCGGAAATTCTAAAAGCTTCAGGTAAAAAAGTATATAAAACGCAAATCATCAACGATCGAGGTATTCATATTTGCAAGTCGATGTTGGCTTGGAAAAAATTTGGCAATAGCGAAACTCCAGAATCAACCGGATTAAAAGGAGACAAATTGGTTGGGAATTTTTATGTGGCTTTTGACAAAGCGTTTAAAGAAGAAATCAATCAATTAATTGCCGAAGGAAAAACCGAAGATGAGGCCAAAAAACAAGCGCCAATCATCTTAGAAGCCCAAGAAATGCTGCTAAAATGGGAGGCAGGCGATGCTGAAGTAATTGCGTTGTGGAAAAAAATGAATCAGTGGGTTTATGATGGTTTTGCGACAACCTACAAGAATTTGGGTGTCGATTTCGATCAATATTATTACGAAAGCAATACCTATTTGTTGGGGAAAGATGTAGTTCAAATAGGTTTAGAAAAAGGTATTTTCGAAAGAGATCCTGATGGTTCGGTTTGGATTGATTTGACTGACGAAGGTTTAGACAGAAAAATAGTATTGCGTTCTGATGGAACTGCGGTTTATATGACACAAGATATTGGAACAGCGATTCAGCGTGTGAAGGATTTTCCAGATGTTGGAGGAATGGTTTATACCGTAGGAAATGAGCAAGATTACCATTTCAAAGTGTTGTTTTTAATTTTGAAAAAATTGGGCTTCGATTGGTCTTCAAATCTTTATCATTTGTCTTATGGGATGGTAGATTTGCCTTCTGGAAAAATGAAATCACGAGAAGGCACTGTGGTCGATGCCGATGATTTAATGCAAGAAATGACCGATACTGCTCAGAAAATTGCCGAGGATTTAGGAAAACTAGATGGTTATTCTGATCAAGAGAAAGCTAAATTGTATAAAACTATTGGATTAGGGGCTTTGAAGTATTACATTTTAAAAGTGGATCCTAAAAAACGAATTCTTTTCGACCCAGCAGAATCAGTTGATTTTGCAGGGAATACAGGTTCGTTTATTCAATACACCTACGCCAGAATCCAGTCGATTATCCGCAAAGCCAATTTCGATTTTATGACGCCAAGTGCGATAAAAGTATTGCACGAAAAAGAAAAAGAATTGGTCAAACAGCTTGAACTATTTCCCGAAGTGATTCAAAATGCCGCACAAAATCACAGCCCCGCTTTGATTGCCAATTATACTTATGATTTGGTTCGTGAATACAATTCTTTCTACCAAGCGGTTTCGATATTGGGAGAGGAAGATTTAGATAAAAAAATATTCCGAGTGCAGCTTTCTGAAAAAGTGGCCGATACGATCGCTTTGGCTTTTCAATTACTAGGTATAAACGTTCCAGAACGTATGTAATTTAGTTTTGCTTGTTGGATTTATGATTAATTTTTTTTGATCACTTTTAATCATACTAAGCATTTAAACAAGTACTAAATTACTCTTAACGGTATTATAGTACTGGTATTAATGCTGTAATTTTACTTAAATTTATTTGTATTTTCTCCAATTAATCAGTGGCCTCTATCTCATCTTTGAGGTAATTAGGCTGATATGTTTTTTACAATTTTAATACTAAATTATGGACGTTGAAATATTAGCAAGAATTCAGTTTGCCTTTACTATCGCTTTCCATTACATCTATCCACCTCTGAGTATCGGGATAGGTTTGATTATGGTCATAATGGAAGGACTATATTTGAAAACCGGTTCCAAGCAATATGAAATTTTAACTAAGTTTTGGTTAAAGATTTTTGCAGTAACCTTCGGAATTGGGGTCGCTACCGGTATCATAATGGAATTTGAGTTTGGTACGAATTGGGCAGTTTATTCTAGATACGTAGGTGATATATTCGGAAGTGCTTTAGCTGCCGAAGGTTTATTTGCGTTCGGTTTAGAAAGTACTTTTTTGGGAATATTAATTTTCGGGTGGAATAGAGTTTCCCCTCGAGTCCATTTTATTTCAACAATTGGAGTCTTTTTCGGCTCGATGTTTTCGGCCGTTTGGATTGTTGTTGCCAACAGCTGGCAGCAAACGCCTGCGGGTTATCATATTGTTGGCGAGGGATTGTTGGCAAGAGCCGAAGTAACCGATTTTTGGGCTATGGTTTTCAATCCCTCAAGTGTAGATCGCATTATTCACGTATGGCAAGGTGCTTTTTTGGCGGGCGCATTTATGGTTTTGAGTGTTCACGCATATTATATTCGCAAAGGATTATTTGTAGAAATTTCAAAAAAAGCATTCAAAATTGCCTTGATTGTTGCCACAGCGGTTTCATTTACGCAATTGCTTTCTGGACATAGTTCCGCCGATGGAGTTGCTGTCAATCAACCCGCGAAGTTGGCTGCTATGGAAGGACATTATGCCAAATCCGCTCCGGCCGATTTGTACCTTGTAGGTTGGGTAAATAATAAAACTGAGGAAGTAAATGGTTTAGCGGTGCCAGGAGGTTTGTCTTTTTTGGTGCATCAAGATTTTAAGGAACCCATAACTGGATTGAATGCCTTTCCTAAAGAAGACAGACCGAGTCAGGTAAATGCGGTATTTCAGTTTTATCACATTATGATTTCTATTGGAATGTTTTTGATTGCTCTTACATTTTACGCTTGTTTCTTATGGTGGAGAGGAAGACTGTTCGATACGAAATGGCTTATGTGGATATTTTCGTGGTCTGTTATATTACCTCAAATTGCAAATCAAGCGGGTTGGTTCGCCGCAGAAATGGGGAGACAGCCGTGGATTGTTTACGGACATTTAAGAACTAGCCAAGGGTTTTCGCAGGAAGTGTCGTCAAATCAAATTGTGTTTTCATTGATTCTATTTTTAGTTGTTTATTCACTTTTGTTTGCTTTGTTTTTGTATTCCTTAAATAAGAAGATTAAACATGGACCTTACGATGAAGAAGTTCAAAATCAATTAGAAACAATTTAATACTAGGGATTATGGAAACTTTTTTAGGAATAGATTACCCTACACTTTGGTATTTAGTAGTTGGATTGTTATTCTCTGGTTACGCAATTTTAGAAGGATTTGATTATGGTGCTGGTGCTTGGCATTTATTTTTTCGAAAAGATGAAAGCCGACGTATCGCTATCAATGCGATTGGCCCCATTTGGGATGCCAACCAAGTGTGGCTTATTATTGGCGGAGGAGCTTTGTTTGCTGGATTTCCAGTAATGTATGCTACTATGTTGTCGGCAATGTATATTCCATTTATGCTCTTTTTAATGATGCTAGTTTTACGTTCTTCAGCCATTAAGTTTCGGAGTGCTGAAAAAATGTTGTGGTGGCGAAAAACTTGGGATATTATTTATTCCGTTTCAAATATCTCAATTGCATTTTTGTTAGGAGTAGTTTTAGGAAATGTGATACAAGGTTTTGAAATAGGAGCAAATTATAGTTACCGTGGAGGCATATTTTTATCCTTTTTAAGTCCTTATGCGCTAATGACCGGATGCACTACTTTGTCTATTTTTATGACCCAAGGCGGTATTTTTTTATTGCTAAAAACCGAGGGCAGATTGCATGCGCGATTGACTTTTTTATTAAAAAAAGGAATGATATTCTTTATTACCAGTTTTTCTATTACTTCTTTGTATACATTGATTTTTATACCTGGAGTTACAGATAAATTTAAAGAAAATCCTTTGTTTTTTGTTTTGCCTGTTTTGTCTTTTCTAGCTGTTGCCAATGTGCCTCGATTGGTCTCCAAAAAGAAATATTTTCAAGCATTGGTTTTTTCATCACTGACCATGGCATTTTTGTTAATGTTAGTGGCCTTTCAGCTGTATCCCACTTTGTTAATTTCTACTATTGATCCTAAGTACAGCATAACAATATATAATGCTGCTTCTTCTCAGAAATCTTTGGGAATTATGCTTACTATTGTCTTGATTGGGGCGCCATTACTTGCTTTTTATTTTCTATTTTTATACAAGACTTTCAATGGGAAAGTACAATTAGACGAATCAAGTTATTAATTGGTTTTGTCTTTAACAACATTGGTTATGATTGAAGGACTAAAAATTATCGATAAACTTTCTCCAGAATTGCTCAATGAAATTGAACAATCTTCCATTGTAAAAGAAGTTTTAAAAGGAACTGAGATTATAAGAGAAGGGCAATACTTGACCTCTGTGCCTATTGTGTTAACTGGTTTGATCAAGGTTTTTACTACCTATAACGAAAAGGAATTTTTGTTGTACTACTTAAAGCCTTCCGAAAGCTGTGTTTTATCCTTTATTATCAGTCAAAAACAAGAGCCAAGTAAAATTTCTGCTCGAGTTGAAGAAGATACTACAGTTTTATTGATGCCGTATAATAAGGTAACAGATTGGCTCAATAAGTATCCTGAATTTAGTGTCATGTATTTTAATCAATTCAATTTTAGGTATTTCGATTTGATCGATACTTTAAATCATGTGCTTTTCGATAAATTGGACTTTCGATTATTCGCTTATTTAAAAGAAAAAGCCTCGGTCAATAATACTACCATTATTACCGCCTTGCACAAGGATATTGCATTAGAATTGGGGACTTCTAGGGAAGTGATTACAAGAGTTTTGAAAAAATTGGAATCCGAAAAAAAGATAATTCAAACGAGTCAAGGAATTAAAATCATCGCTATGTGACTTAGGTCACTTCATCCCATTTGTAGAGTTTATATTTTTACACCGTTAAATAATTATAAACTCAAATAACTTTATAGGTATAGGCGCTTAGAGCACCCTTGTTATCTATTGATTTTATTGATATTTATTCAAATTTCACCATCTTTTTCATTAACACATCGAAGATTGTCCCCATATTTGACCTTCTATTGTATC
>NZ_JBIKRX010000086.1:0-11377 GCF_044348915.1 Flavobacterium sp.
ATACAATAGAAGGTCAAATATGGGGACAATCTTCGATGTGTTAATGAAAAAGATGGTGAAATTTGAATAAATATCAATAAAATCAATAGATAACAAGGGTGCTCTAAGCGCCTATACCTATAAATTATATTTATCAAAATTTAGATGCGTCTGAAATTGAATTTATTGGAATTGAAAATGTTCTTAGATGTTTTAAGGCTTTTTATGAATTTAAATTTTTTGATGAAAATAATAATTTGATTTCTGCATCAATGTCTGATACATCTAAAGATTACTCAACTAGCCCTCAAGCTATAGTATATGGTTCAGGTGATATTCTTACGTCATCTACCTTTAACAATAATGCTAGCGGATCAGGCTCAATGCCGAGTTTTGAAAAAAGAATTCGTTTTTATTTATCACAAAACGCTACGAAAATGCAAATAAAAATTTATAGTGAACCACGTGATCGCTGTAATCCCTGTGGTCCATCAGGGGGAGATACTTGTTGGCCCGGTTATTATTACCCTTCTTCAGGAATTGGAAGTGCTGGTTACGGAGGATTTTATGGGGCTCTTAGTTTTCAAATAACGAGTTTTAAAAGAAATTAAAAACCAAGATGTTTTTAAATTGACAACAACAAGAATTAACAGCATTGTACAATTCAGCGGTCTCATTCCTCTCGATTGCTTTGTTACGCTGGGCTGTTTCAGTCGCTTGAAAAAAGCTCCATTCCACAGACCATTTGAACCCAAAAAAAGAGCAGCTAAGAAAAATAGCAGCTCTTATTTTGTTTTCTGCATTCCCAGTCTTCACACGCTCTCTCAATTCATTCGTTAGGGCTAAAAAATCCAAAATACATCTTCACTCAGTTACACTCCGCAAGCTACGTTTCTCTTCATTTCAGAAGTATTTAGTCTTTCGCCCTATGTTTTTTCAGCGGTTGCTCAAATGAACAGCAGTTGGGGTTTGCTCCACTGCGTTTTGCACTTAAATAAGGAACGCTACGCTGTGTTTTATTCTTTCCCCAACGAAACGCTCTAAGTCTTTCACATCACTCCGTAAACTACGTTCTGTTCTCATCCTTAGGCTGCTGTTCATTGCCGCAACACCGCCACATCGCTCCTCATAAAAAATTCCATAAAAATTCCATTTTTTACTGCGGTGCTTGGGGGTGTTTGTCTACACATTAACATTTTCCAGAAAAGAAAAAAATTGCAGCAAATTTAGAGTTCATAATTCACTCTCAGTCAGTCGTGCCTCCTTCCATTCTCGTTCATTATTTCCTCAATTTGAATGGCTTTCTTTTTTTTCTTTTTTTCTTTTGGAAAAATTATTTCAAACTATATACTTTGCAACATTGCAATCTTTGCAGACTTGCAAACAAATGAGATTTTAAAGATTGTGGGCTAAATGTGGGCTAGGAGTAAAAACAAAAAACCCTAACTTACTGATTAACAGCTGTTAGGGTTTTTATTCTGCGGAGAAAGAGGGATTCGAACCCCCGGACCTGTTACAGTCAACAGTTTTCAAGACTGCCGCAATCGACCACTCTGCCATTTCTCCAATAAGTCGGACATCAATTTCTCAATGCGGTTGCAAATATAAGAACCTTTTTTTGTTTTACAAAAACTATTTTTATAAAAATAGCAGCTATTTTTTGGGTTTCATTTTAACACTTTCATTTCCTTGATGTTAATCAATTTTAGCATCAAAAAATAAGCGTTAAATATCTTTAATAAGCCACGTATTCTTGGATTTCAAGGCCATATCCAATCATTCCAACGCGTTTTGTTTCCGCCGTATTCGATAGTAATCTTATTTTAGAAATGTCGATATCGTGCAAAATTTGAGCACCAATACCAAAATCGCGATTGTCCATTTTGATTTGTGGCGCTTTGAAAATACCTTTGCTTTGCAAGTCTTTCAATTCAACAATTCGGTTCAATAGATCTCCTGATTGTGATTCCTGATTGATGAAGAGTACTGCGCCTTTGCCTTCGGCGTTGATTAATTCGAATAGATCGCATAATTTTTTGTTGGCATCATTGGTCAAAGTTCCTAAAATGTCATTATTGATCAGCGTAGCATTTATTCGTGTCAAAACGGATTCACCTTTGTTCCAAGTTCCTTTAGTCAATGCAATATGTACCCGATTGTTGGTGGTTTGCAAGTACGCTCTCAGTCTGAACGTTCCAAAACGGGTATCGATATCAAAATCTTCTTTCTTAACAATTAGGCTATCATGTTGCATTCTATAGGCAACCAAATCTTCAATAGAAACCAGTTTTAAATCAAATTTCTTGGCTACTTCAAACAATTCTGGCAAACGAGCCATTGAGCCGTCCTCATTCATTATTTCGACAATAATACCTGCAGGTTTAAAACCAGCTAACCGCGCAAAATCGATGGCAGCTTCGGTATGCCCCGTACGTCTTAAAACACCTCCTTGTTTGGCTATTAAAGGGAAAATATGTCCAGGACGTGCCAGATCATAAGGTTTTGTATTTGGGTCAACCAGAGATAAAACAGTTTTGGCTCTGTCCGCAGCTGAAATTCCAGTTGTTACACCGTTACCTCTTAAGTCAACTGATACTGTGAAGGCAGTTTCCATAGGGTCGGTATTGTTTTGAACCATGGTATGCAATCCTAAATCTTTGCATCGGTTTTCGGTTAAAGGGGTGCAAATAAGTCCACGGCCATGAGTTGCCATAAAATTGATCATTTCTGGAGTCACCTTTTCGGCTGCAGCTAGAAAATCCCCTTCGTTTTCGCGACTTTCGTCATCGACAACGATGATAACTTTTCCCTGACGAATGTCTTCGATTGCTTCTTCAATTGTGTTGAGTTTTATTTTAGTTGTAGACATAAAATTGTTTTAAATTTTAAAAAAAATGTAATTAAAAAAAGCACCAACTACCTTAACTTTATTTTGTTGCGTTACTTCGAATACCGCTTCATTAGGGCTGGTTTGTATTTTGGTTGAAGCCATTTTTAATTTATTTTGGTGGTGGAAATATTTTTTGAATTAATTTTTGAAATGGAGCCATTATGATGTCCATATTGATTAATCCGATGTCATTTGTAGCCCGATAAGTCAATAAAATAGCTAATGGAGACAATATTAAAGATGACATCCAAGCTCCCAACAATGGCGACAATCCATTTTCTTGCGAAATTCTTTTGCCAAAAGTATTAATAAAATGAAAAGTGATAAATATTAATACGGCGAAAACTATAGGTAATCCAAGGCCTCCTTTTCGGATAATGGCTCCCAATGGGGCGCCAATAAAGAACATTAAAAAACAAGCAAAAGCAATTACAAATTTATCATAGAAAGCTAAAATATGTCCGTTGATGTTTTTCTGTTTGAATAGTAATTCAGTATTGGTTCCTGTTATCGAAAGTAAATTGTTATCTACATTACTGCTCGCGTAACTTAGAATTGTCAATTTTTGGTCGTTGGGATACATTGACAGTAAATCGTTAGATAATGTCTTAGTTCTTTTGACAGGGGTAGCTAAAGTAGGGCTTCTTTGTATGCCAATGCGCTGATTGATGTTTTCCGAAAAGGAAATAATTTCGGTATTCATATTTTTATGCAAGGAATCTAAAGTATAGTTTAGTTCGCTTACATTTAGCATTGTATTAGTGTTGGTAACGCTGACATCATTTACATCTACTTTGTTTAATTTGGATAAATCGATGTTGATGTTGTATTTCTTGAATGAACTCTTTGCAAAAGGGAATTTGCTTCGGTCTTCATATTTTTTAGGAATAATATCTTCGTAATAATAGCCGTCGTTCAAAACCATCTGCAACGTGTTCGATTGTTCGCTGCTGATCAGTAAACCATCTTTGGCCTTGATAACCGTTTTGTTTCCTTCGCCTATAGGCGATTTCTTGTGAATGGTTATGCCTGTCAAGGTATTTCCGTTGACCCCAGATTTTTTATTAACCTTAATAGAATAAAGTCCAACATTGCTAAACTGACCTTCGGCTATTGCTAAGGCCGGCTTTAATTGTGCAATATTTCGGCGGAAATTGATAAACTTATATTCGGCGTAGGGAATAACATTATTGGCGAACAAAAAGGCGATTATACTCAGAATTGAAATAAAAACAATCAAACTTTTCATGGCTCTTTGCAGTGAAATCCCAGCTGATTTCATAGCGGCGAATTCATAGTTTTCTGCCAGATTTCCAAAAGTCATTATCGAAGCTAATAACACAGATAAAGGCAATACCAATGGAATAATACGAGGCATGGCAAACATTAGGAATTTCAACACCATTGGTAGGTCTAGATCTTTACCAGCTAATTCGGCAATAAACAGCCAAACGGATTGCAGTATGAATATAAAAAACAAGATTACAAATACCGTCAAAAAGGTACTCAGAAAAGTCTTTAGTAAGTATTTGTCGAGAATTTTCACCTAGAGTTAATCTATTTTGTTGATGTAGTAATTGGGATATTTACTCGCGACAAAGGTAAATTGATTTTTCGATAAAGGTTGGTTGGTTTTAAAAGAATTAACAATCAAGGTAGTTTTTGTACCGTTCTTCCCTGTTTCAATAAGGTTGCAAATGTGGTTCGTTTGGGCGTCGATACCTAATAATATTTCTTTTCGTTGGTCTTTGGTGTTCGTTGGTATGAGCTTTACGTATTGGATTTTTCTACCTTTGACATCCTCTATTTTATCCATTGTGCACTTATAACCTGAATTGAAAAATGTAAGCATTTTCGATGGAGTGATCGCACTATTGTCATTTTCTTTCACTGCAGAAACGGTTACCTCTTCGTCCTCAGGGACTATGGTATAGGTTTTCTTACCGTCAAATATTTTGGTGACTCCCATAAAATTCAATACGTATTGATTGCCTTTCATAGTTACATTTCCTTTGCTATCCTGATTAATTTTTTCTTTGGAATTATGCAGACTGTATTTAAAATCGATTGCAATATTATCATAGCTTTTGATAATGGTGGTCACTTTGTTCAAAAGATCTTTGGCTTTATTGTCTTGCGCTTGAATTGAAAAACTTAACAGGAGGATGGTAATTTGAAAAAACTTCTTCATTGATTTTTTAATTTTGTTCATTGTTGAAAAATTGTTCAAGAGCACTCATATCCAGTATGTTTACATTTCTGGCTTTACTACCTTCGAATGGGCCAACAATTCCTGCAGCTTCCAATTGATCAATCAATCGCCCGGCTCGGTTGTAGCCCAGTTTCAGTTTTCTTTGAAGCAAAGAAGCTGAACCTTGTTGTGCCATCACAATTATCTCGGCAGCTTCTCTGAATAATGAATCTCTTTCAGAAATATCCATATCAAGATTAATGCCAGTTTCTTCGCCAATGAACTCGGGAAGTAAATAAGCGGTTGCATACGCTTTTTGAGAACCTATAAAATCAACAATTTTCTCTACTTCGGGGGTGTCAACGAAGGCGCATTGTACACGTACAACGTCATTTCCGTTGTGATAGAGCATATCTCCACGACCAATCAACTGGTCAGCACCTTGAGAGTCTAAAATTGTTCTAGAATCTATTTTTGAAGATACTCTAAAGGCAATTCTTGCAGGGAAATTGGCTTTGATTAAACCAGTAATTACATTTACCGATGGTCTTTGAGTAGCAATAATCAAGTGAATTCCAATGGCTCTAGCCAACTGAGCTAATCGGGCAATAGGAACTTCGACTTCTTTTCCAGCAGTCATAATTAAATCTGCGAACTCATCGACAACCAATACAATGTAAGGCAAAAACCGGTGTCCGTTTTCAGGATTTAATTTTCTGGATTTGAATTTTTCGTTGTATTCCTTGATATTTCGAACCATCGCATCTTTCAATAAAGAATAACGATTGTCCATTTCGACGCAGAGGGAGTTCAAAGTATTTACCACTTTGGCGTTATCAGTGATAATAGCATCATCAGAATCGGGCAGCATCGCCAAATAATGCCTTTCTATCTTGTTGAACAGCGTTAATTCGACTTTTTTAGGATCGACCAACACAAACTTGATCTCAGCAGGATGTTTTTTGTATAATAACGAAGTGATAACCGCATTCAATCCGACTGATTTCCCCTGTCCAGTGGCTCCAGCCATCAATAAGTGAGGCATTTTGGCTAAATCTACTACGAAAGTCTCATTCGAAATGGTTTTTCCTAAAGCAATCGGCAATTCCATTTCAGCTTCCTGAAATCTTGCTGAACCGATAACACTTTTCATCGAAACCATAGTTGGGTTCTTATTTGGAACTTCAATACCGATGGTTCCTTTTCCTGGAATTGGAGCGATAATACGAATTCCCAATGCCGACAGTGACAATGCAATATCGTCCTCTAAGCTCTTGATTTTTGATATACGGATCCCCGCTTCAGGTACGATTTCATAAAGCGTAACCGAGGGACCAACTGTTGCTTTTATCTGTGCAATTTCTATTTTGTAATTGCGCAGTGTTTCAACAATTTTATTTTTATTTTCTTCTAATTCTTCCTGATTAATTGTAATTCCGCCACTTGAATATTCTTTTAATAACTCGATTGTTGGGTATTTGTAATTCGACAAATCCAAAGTTGGATCGAATAATCCAAAATCAGCGACAAGTTTTGAAGCCAAATTCTCTTCGATGATATCTTCTTCCGGCGCTTTTTCAATTACAAAATGATCGTCATCGGTTTGGATAATTTCTGGAGCAATATAGGGTGGAGGAGTCGGACTTACTTCTTTCGGAAGTGGTTTCAGTGTAATTTCTGAAGGATTACTAATGGTTGGCTTTAATGCTTCTTTGTTGATTTCGAATTTCGATGGGGTTGTTTTCAATTCAATTCCTTCTAATTCTTCATCATATCCTGTTTCTTCCACAGCATATTCTTCTAAATTATACCCGCTTTTGGCAGCATTACTTCCGTTTGCTGAGTTTAAGTCGCTTCTAATTTCTTTTTTGGTGCTTTCGAAAAATGATTTTATTTTTTCTGGCGATATTTTAATTTTAAAAATCAGATAAATAACTAGTCCGAAGATTAATGCAAGCAATGTTCCTGTTTTACCAAGGTAATCTTGTAAAAACAAATTCAATTCATAACCAATAATTCCGCCCAACTCGGGTAGGGAAGTAGCAAAAAATCCAAATAAAACCGATAAAATAATAATTACGAATAAATCCCAAAACCAGATTTTTTTAAGTTTTTTGAGTGGAATTTCAAGGACTAAAAATACGCCTGTGAGAAAAAACAATCGAACAAAAATAAAGGAAGCTATTCCGAAACCTCTGTAAACCATTAAATCCGCAAGGAAAGCACCAAATTTGCCCAGCCAGTTTTGAACCGTTTCGGTCCTATTTGACAACTGATCTACAGCACTCTGGTCGGCTTGTCCGTAGATATAATAGGAAATAAAAGCAAGTAATAAGGCAATTGAAAACAATACTAAGAGCGCTCCCAAAACTATTTTGTTTTGTTTGGAGAACTGCCACGGTTTTTTTGCTACAGCATTTGTATCCGGTTTTTTTTCTGGAGTAACTGTTTTAGTTGTTTTTGCCATTCGTTATTGCACTATTTTCTATAAAAACTTGGGTACGTAAATAATTAATCCAATCGCAATTGCGGTCAGTGCAGCAAAAAAAACTGCACCCGCCGCAATATCTTTGATAAAACCTATTTTTTCGTGATAATTAGGGTGAATGAAATCGGCAATTTTTTCGACAGCGGTGTTAAGTCCTTCTATGCTCATTACCAATCCAATGGCAAAGGTTTGAAATAGCCATTCTGTTGTACTAATGTGCATAAAAAAACCAACAATTGATATAAGAATACCAATAAAAAATTGAACCATTATACTGTGTTCGGTAGTAATTAATTTTATAGCACCTTTTGCAGCAAATGAAACACTTTTAAGTCTTCCGCTAAAGAAAGAATTGTCTTTCTGAAATTCCATTCAATTAAAGTGCCGCTAAGGCAGCTTCGTAATTTGGCTCGTTAGCAATTTCAGAAACTTGTTCTGTGTAAACAACAGATCCGTTAGCGTCTACAACAATAATGCATCTTGAATGCAAACCTGCTAATACACCATCAGCTATTTCTAAACCATTGGTTTTGCCAAAACTTCCGTCTTTGAAATCAGACAAATTCACAACATTTTCGATTCCTTCAGCTCCGCAAAAACGTTTTTGGGCAAAAGGTAAATCTCTTGAAATACACAATACTTTGGTGTTTTCTAATTTAGCGGCAGTAGCGTTAAAAGTTCTTACAGAAGTTGCACAAGTTCCAGTATCAATACTTGGAAAAATATTAAGAACTAAATTTGTACCTGCGAAATCACTTAATGAAGCGATAGAAAGGTCGTTTTTTACTAATTTGAAATCGGCTAATTTTGTGCCAACTTTTGGTAATTCACCTGAAGTGTGGATTGGATTTCCACCTAATGTAATAGAAGCCATAATTATAGTTATTTAATGAGGTTCAAAAGTATGAAATTTTATTTACGATTGTATGATTTTGCATTGATGATTTGCTAATTTAATAAAAAAAAACGCTAGCATTGCTGAAAGCGTTTTACAATTATAGTATTTAAAAGTTTGAACAAAAAGTGCAACAAAAAACAGGGTTCTACTTGTCAATCGAGCCTAAAACTCGTTTCATAAAAGTATTCAATGCTTCTTTTTTGTCCATTCCCTCTTTTGTCATTTTATGCACTTCAAGAGCCCCGTACATATTTGAAATCAATTCGCCAATAACATCTAATTCTTCATCTTTCAAGGAAGAAACTTCAGTCAGAGCCTCTAAAACTTCAATGGTTTCTACTAGGTAATCTTGATCATTTTCTTCAATAAATTGAGATAAATGTTTGATTATTGGGAGTTTCATTTTAGTTGTTTGTTGTTTATCTTTGTGGTTTGTTGTTTATAGTTTGAGGTTTTGAGGATTCTATACAGATTCAACTATAAACTCTAAACCACGAACAGTTACTTAATTTCGTCTACCAATTCAGCTAAAACTTCCGCTTTATTGGTTTGGGTTTCGTTGACCAATTTTCCATTTACGAAAGTAGCAAAAGTAGGCAAGTTGCTTACGTTGGCTAATTTTCTGGACTCTGGCGAATTTTCAGCATCTACCAAAACAAAATTTACGTTTTCGTTTTCTGAGGCCAATTTTTTGAATTTTGGTTTCATAATTCTACAATTTCCGCACCAAGAGGCAGAAAATTGAACGATTACTTTTTCGTTTGCAGAAACTAAATCTTGTAATGTATCTTCGTTTAATTCAATTAACATAGTTTTTTGTTTAAATGCCAATACTTTAAATTCCAAATTCCAAACTAATGGAGTAGGAATTTAGTATTCTTAAAGCTTGAAAGATTAATAATTGTGGAAGAAAACTCCAAATCCCAGAATTGGAATTTGGAATTTTAAAAATTGGAATTTAGTTTAAGCTTAAGTATTCAGCAGTACTTTTTCTATCCGCACTCATCGCATCTTTTCCTTCTTCCCAGTTGGCAGGACAAACTTCACCTTTGGTTTGAACGTGTGTGTAAGCATCGATTAAACGTAAATATTCGTTTACGTTACGACCTAGTGGCATATCGTTTACACTTTCGTGGAAAATTTTACCGTCTTCATCAATCAAATAAGTAGCTCTGTAGGTTACGTTTGAACCTACCAATAATTCACCATCAAAAGCTTCGTCATATTCCATTTCGATATCTAAAATACCTAATTCAGCGGATAAGTTTCTTGTTGTATCTGCAAGAATTGGATAAGTAACTCCTTCGATTCCTCCGTTGTTTTTAGGAGTGTTCAACCAAGCAAAGTGTACTTCATTGGTATCACAAGAAGCTCCAATAACGATTGTGTTTCTTTTTTTGAATTCACCTAAAGCAGCTTGAAAAGCGTGCAATTCTGTTGGACAAACGAAAGTAAAATCTTTTGGATACCAAAACAAAAGTACTTTTTGATTGTTTTCTGTAGCTTCTTCAAGTACGTTGATTCTTAAGTTATCTCCCATTTCAGAAATGGCGTCTACGGTAATGTTTGGGAATTTTTTTCCTACTAATGACATGTTTTACGTATTAAAGTTATTATTAATTTTTACTGCCGCAAAGATACTTCAATTGACTTTTTTTGATGGAAGATTTCAATTATTAATCTTTATTTAACAATAGGCAATTAGTATTGATTTTTCATTATCAATAGAAATTTGTTATTTAATTCCGCTGATTTTTACGGGCAATTCGCCTCTGCATCTTGAGTTTCTTAATAATTGTCTTGCTGCACTTTCTTGAAATTCACGAAAATCTTGGTACACTTGAATGATTCCTATGGTAGATTTCAGATTCGGAATTACTTGTAAAGCATAGGGATTTCCGAAATGATACAAAACGCATTTTTTGGTTGAAAATAATTCGCCTAAAAAGGTAAGTACGTTGTCATCGATATCAAAATTATTCAACGGTTTTGCTTTTGGCACAAAGAGCGTAACCAATATGGTATCGAATCCTTTCAGATTTTCTTTCATTTGCTCAATTGCATCTAAATCGCCATTTTCGAGTGCAAACTTTTTCGATGGTAGGACAATGTTCAACGATTTAAAAAAGATATTGTCCGTACTTTTATAAAGACTTAGTTTGGCCAATTTTTCATTGTTCTTGGCTTCAAATAAGTGTAAGCTGTTACTGTTGTCTTTGATTTTTGTTGTGCTCTTATCCGCAATAAGACGGTTTAGAATAGATGTGGCCTCAACATCAAATTCGCCTTCAGGAGTATAATTTCCGTCTAAGATCCCCACTTTTTGCTTGCATTTTAAAATGCGGTTGAGACTAGCTTCAATGCGCTCGGGCGAAGCATTTTTCAAAATGGTTTGAATTCCCTCAGCTACATTTTCTGCAAAACACAAAACATCATTTCCAGCATTGAATGCTTCCCATTCCAATTGCCCTTTGGTATCATATAGTTTAGAAACGCTGTGCATATTCAATGCGTCAGAAATCACTAAACCATCAAATCCCAATTGTTTTCTCAATAGGTTTTCGATTATGTTTTTAGACAAAGTGGCCGAAGTATTTTTGCCCTCATTCATCGCAGGAACGGCTAAGTGCCCGATCATAATAGAATCGACATTGTGTTGGATTCCTTTTATGAATGGAACCAATTCGTTTTCCATCAATTGCTCTAAATTTTCTTCGAGAATAGGCAATCCTAAATGTGAGTCAACATTAGTATTTCCGTGTCCAGGAAAATGTTTCAAACAACCTAAAACGCCTACTTCATTTAAGCCTCTTAAATATTCTGTAGCGCAATTGGATACTTTTTCTTTGTTTTGACCAAAGGAACGATAGCCAATTACAGGATTATTTGGGTTGTTATTTACATCTGCCAAAGGGGCTAAATTGTAATGAA